>CP107216.1:0-300000 GCA_025757645.1 Clostridiales bacterium | reverse complement strand
GAGATTCCTCCTTCATTCGTTGAGATACGATTGGTTCCAGCACTTCAAGATTCAATCAGATTAGTCCGTGAAACGGGAGCAGTGATTTGTCCCAACTTGCTGAATCGAATGCAGAATGATGAAGGCTGGCTGACACATTTGTTTGCGGGCGTGGGGTCCCAATCGGAAATTCCGTCAGCCAATCACCTTCATCTTAAAGGAAAAGCGAAGGCTGTAACACCCTCGCTTATATATTACTAATCGGAATTTACCTCTATTCAAACATACAAGCTCTTGACAATAAAGCTCCTATATAGTATGATTTTATGAACTACTATATAGGAGCTTTTGTATGAAAACAAATGGCGGATTTCTTGTCACCAAAATAAAACAACTTGGTGACCGGATTTTTGAGAAGATTCTCAGCGAAAAGAATATTGATGCGTTCAATGGAGCCCAGGGGCGCATTCTTTATGTGCTGTGGCAGGAGGATGGAATCTCGATCAGGTCACTCTCGGTCAAATGCGGATTAGCGATAACATCTCTTACGACGATGCTGGAAAGAATGGAACATCAAGGACTGATAAGCCGTGTTCAGTCTGAAACGGACAAAAGGAAAACACTCCTGTTTCTGACTGAGAAAGCACATGCCTTAAAGGGCGAGTACGATTCTGTATCTGATGAGATGGGCAGCATTTACTACAAGGGTTTTTCAGAGGAAGAAATTACCCGGTTTGAGGAATGCCTCGACCGCATCAGAAAGAATCTTGAGGAGTGGCAGAAGTCATGAGTATTTGTATCAAAGATCAGATTCAGAACATGAATCTCGTCATCGGCTGCACAGTGGGGTGTGCATATTGCTATGCCCGCAACAATGTGAAGCGCTGGCATATGATCGATGACTTCGCTGATCCTGAGTTCTTTCCGGGTAAGCTCAAGATGATGGAAAAGAAACGTCCGCAAAACTTTCTTCTTACCGGCATGAGCGATCTCTCCGGATGGAAGCCGGAATGGAGAGACGAGGTATTTGCAAAGATCCGTGAAAATCCACAGCATCAGTTCTTGTTTCTTACCAAGCGCCCCGATCTGCTGGATTTTGATACCGATCTGGAAAACGCATGGTTTGGTGTTACGGTGACGAGGAAAGCCGAACTGTGGCGTATCGACGCCCTTCGGAAAAACATCAGAGCAAAGCATTACCATGTTACCTTTGAACCGTTATTCGACGATCCCGGTACAGTTGACCTTTCCGGAATCAACTGGATCGTTGTCGGCACTATGACCGGGGCTCAGAGCAGGAAGATTCATACGGAGCCGGAATGGGCATGGTCTCTGACGGATCAGGCACACGCACTCGGCATTCCGGTGTTTATGAAGGAAGACCTTGTCCCTATCATAGGGGATGAAAATATGGTTCAGGAAATGCCGGAGGAATTCAATAAAGTGTTAGAGGTACAGAGATCATGGCAGAAGTAATCGATGGAATCCTCATTCGTGAGGTGGAAACAAAGAACATCATGACCAAATCCAGTTTGCCGGTAGGCGGTTATTCGGTCAATCCCTATGTAGGCTGTACACATGCCTGCAAGTATTGCTATGCTTCTTTTATGAAGCGTTTTACCGGACACACGGAGGAATGGGGCACTTTCCTTGATGTGAAGCATTGGCCTGAAATTAAAAATCCGAAGAAATATGCCGGACAGCGGGTGGTTATCGGTTCTGTGACGGATGGCTACAATCCACAGGAGGAGCAATTCGGGAATACCAGAAAACTTCTGGAGCAGCTGATCGGCAGTGACGCAGATATTCTGATCTGCACAAAGTCTGATCTTGTGGTAAGGGATATTGATCTGCTGAAGAAGCTTGGACGAGTGACCGTTTCATGGTCGATCAACACACTGGATGAAAATTTCAAGAACGATATGGACTCTGCTTCGAGCATTGAGCGGCGCATCGCTGCTATGAAGCAAGTATATGATGCAGGTATCCGTACAGTCTGTTTCGTATCTCCGGTATTCCCCGGCATCACGGATTTTGAAGCCATCTTTGAGCGGGTAAAGGATCAGTGCGATCTGTTCTGGCTCGAAAACCTCAATCTTCGGGGCGGCTTCAAGAAGACGATCCTGGATTATATCGCCGGAAAATATCCTGATCTTGTACCGCTTTACGATGAGATCTATAACAAGCATAACCGCAGCTACTTTGAAGCGCTTGAAGTAAAAGCTGAGGAAATGGCTAAGAAGTATGATTGTCCCTTTGTGGATAATGAAATGCCTTATGGCAGAGTCCCACAGGGACATCCGGTGATCGTAGATTATTTCTATCATGAGGAAATCCGTGGGACAGAAAATACCGGAAAAAGAAATCGCTAAACTCTCTACTCTATCCAAAACTACTATCCCTTGCAAACAAGGCCCTTACAAGGCGTGGAATCATCGTGTCCACTTTTGAAAAAACAACTTCCGCAAAAATGTTCCTCATGTCTACTTTTGAAAAAGCAAATCAAAAATAAATATTTTTCGTGTCTACTTTTCTTGACTACTACAATATCATGAACGCATTTTCTGAGTTCGTTGTGAAAAGTGTGTATGCGCATCAAAAGTTCACTGTAAAAAATGTAGATCAAATCCCAAAATTCATTGCATTTTTTGCGATTCGGTGGTATACTATATTTGCAGTATGAGATAGGGGGTGCAAGTATGTACCGAATCGCAATGGAAAAGCTACTGAAATGGAAAGAAAGCAAACGGCGGAAGCCGCTGATTATCGAGGGCGCACGGCAAGTCGGAAAAACCTGGCTGATGAAGGAATTCGGGAGGCTCTATTATACCGATACCGTATATATCAACTTCGATTCCAATTCCAGAATGGCTGAGCTGTTTGCCTCTGATTTGGATACAGAGCGTTTGATCATGGGGTTGGAATTGTATTCCGGTCGGAAAATTGATCCCGACCATACACTCTTGATTTTTGATGAGGTACAGGAAGTGCCAAGAGCGCTCAGCTCTCTCAAGTACTTTTACGAAAATGCGCCGGAGTACCACATTGTATGCGCAGGCTCTCTGCTGGGCATTGCCCTGCATGAAGGCACTTCTTTCCCAGTAGGCAAAGTGGACTTTTTGAAGCTATTCCCGCTCTCTTTCAAGGAGTTTTTGATGGCCACCGGCAAGGAACGCTATGCAGAGCTGCTCAGCAAGCAGGATTATCCAATGATCACGAGCTTTAAGCAGACCTACATTGATGCGCTCAAGCAGTATTATTTTGTAGGCGGCATGCCGGAAGCGGTGCAGAGCTTTGCGGAGAACAAGGATTTTAATGAGGTCCGTGAGATACAAAAGAGAATCCTTGCCGCTTATGAGCAGGACTTTTCCAAACACGCACCGAACGAAATCGTTCCCAAGATCCGCATGCTTTGGAACAGCATTCCTTCGCAGTTGGCAAGGGAAAACAAAAAGTTCGTCTATGGCCTCGTTCGAGAAGGCGCAAGAGCCAAGGATTATGAAACGGCGATTCTGTGGCTTTCCGATTGCGGACTGGTTCATAAGATCAGCCGTGTAAACGCTGGCGGAATTCCCCTGAAGGCCTATGAAGACTTAAAGGCATTCAAGCTGTTCCTTGTGGATGTGGGACTGCTTGGGTGTATGGCAGGCCTTCGTCAGCGCACCTTACTGGACGGAAACGACCTCTTTATTGAATTCAAAGGTGCCCTTACGGAGCAGTATGTTTGCCAGCAGCTGAAAACCATTGAGGATCTGGGCGTTTACTACTACACCAATGACAGAGGTTCCTGCGAAATTGACTTCATCGTGGATGCAGGCGAGCAGGTGATTCCGGTAGAGGTGAAGGCTGAAACCAACCTCCGGGCAAAAAGCCTGAAAACCTATCAGGAGAAGTTCACACCCGAAATTGCCGTCCGTACTTCAATGGCGGATTTCAAAAAAGAAGACCGGCTTGTGAATTTGCCGCTGTATGCAGTAGAGCAGATTGCCGAGCTATAACTCGTGATCTGCCGCACCGCCGCTGTGATACGCGAGCCGGGAAATGTACCGAGTGTGTGATAGAATGAGACTGACAAATCGAAATTTATATATAAAGGAGAATATGGATGAAACTGTTTTTATGTTCGCACTTTTCAAGTGTAGGAAGTCTGATAAAGGAAGAAATTGAAAATAAAAAAGTCGCATTTATTCCAACAGCTTCGCTGCGTGAAGGCTACACCGGTTATGTCGGCTCGGCTCGAAAATTATTCAAAAAGTTGGGAGCAATCGTAACTGAAATTGATATTTCAACGGAGGCTTATTCAACAGTACAGTCTGTTTTTGGAGATGCGGATGTGATATATTTTACCGGCGGAAATTCTTTTTTCCTTATAGACCAGCTCCGTAAAACGGGAACGGATGAGCTGTTGAAGAAAGAATTGGCAAAGGGAAAACTGATGATTGGTGAATCGGCAGGTGCGATTATATGCGCTCCAAGCATCCAATATATCGAGCAAATGGATGAAAAGCCGGAGGACTACTCACAAGAAGATGATGCAGGGCTTGATTTGATTGATTTCTATGTTCTTCCGCATTATCTTACAGCACCATTTAAGAAAGTTACCGAGAAAATAATGACTGAGTTTTCGGATTTGAATCTATGCCCAATTAACAACCGTCAGGGAATTGTAATTGGTGGTGAAGGTTCAAAGGTTATTTGCAAAGACTAATTTGAAAATTCCAGTTTGTCGATCTACGGCAGCCTTTCAATAGGCTGCCGTATTCGCTTTTCGGAAGATTTTCATTTGCACATTTGCCATGATGAGCATCTGCGGATACAATGGAGGCAGAGAGGAATGGAGGTGCTGCAAATGTTCCGCCGTAAAGCAGAGACACGAATGGTTGAGCTGTCCCCTGACGAGGCGCGGCTGATGTGGGAAGCGCTTCTCGCTTTTCGTAACAAGCTTCTTTCTGCCGGAAAACCGACAGAGGATGTGAACGAGTTGATTATCAAGGTGATGAGGGGAAAATGACAAGTACCGTCTGCTTAGCCGCCTGATTTGAAATCGGGCGACTTTTGCATGAATGGTGAAAGCCTGTGCAGATTCGCATAATTGCTACCTGCGTAGGCTAAAATGCAAGTGCATCGTATTTTAGCCTAAAATCTATTGATTTTTCCTCTCTCTTGGGCTATAATAAAGGTGCATCGTATTTTAGCCTAAAGGGGGGCGGAGCAATGTATATTGAGAGACAGCTTGAAAAGAAGTTTATTGCAATCAATGAGGAGTATGCTTGTGTGCTGCTGACCGGTCCGCGTCAGGTGGGAAAATCCACCATGCTGCGGCATCTGATGGAGGGAACGGCACGAGCCGAGGTTTCGCTGGACGATTTGGAGGAGCGCAGACTTGCCAAAACCGATCCTGCAATGTTTTTGAAGCTGCATCCCGCGCCGGTTCTCATCGATGAGGTTCAATATGCACCGGAGCTGTTTTCATATATCAAGATCGCTGTGGATAATGGTGCTGCACCCGGCTCCTATTGGCTGACCGGCTCTCAGGCGTATCGCCTGATGGAGCTGGCACAGGAGTCGCTGGCCGGAAGAACCGCTATTCTCCATATGTCTGCACTGTCGCAATCTGAGCTTTGCGGTGCTGTGGAGGTTTCGCCCTTTTCGTTGGAGCTTGACGAATTGCAGAAGCGCAAGGCGTTGCTTTCCCCCGCCACACCGAATGAGATCTATCAAAGGATTTGGGACGGCGCACTCCCTGGCCACAGGAGCGGCAAGTATAAAGACCGGGATGTGTTTTACAGCAGCTATATTCAGACCTATATCGACCGGGATGTGACCACTGATATTCCCGGTGTGGATAAGGTGATGTTTGCCGACTTCATTCGCGCTGCCGCCTGCAGAAGCGGCCAGATGCTGAACCTGCATGACATCGCCGGAGATGTGGGGGTCAGTGACGATACCGCAAAGCGCTGGATGAAGGAGCTTGAAAAATCCGGGATCGTGTTCTTCCTGCACCCCTACTCCAACAATCTTCTGAAGCGGACGATCAAAACGCCGAAGATGTATTTCTTCGATACAGGGTTGGTCTCCTATCTGACCCGGTACTCAAGCCCCGAAATTTTGATGAATGGCGCAATCAACGGAGCCATCTTAGAAAACTATGTTGTGTCGGAAATTATAAAAACCTACAGCAACAGCGCCAAGGATTGCCTGCTGCATTATTACCGGGATAAGAACAGCAACGAGATCGATCTGATTATGGAGAGCGACGGTCAGCTGCACCCCATCGAAATCAAAAAAAGCATCAACCCGCCCACACAAATTACGGGTGCTTTCAAGCTGCTCGACAAGGCCTCTGTGCCGAGAGGGACAGGCGCGATCATCTGCCTTCGGGAGGCATTGAGCGCAATCGACAGCAGCACATACATTGTCCCTGTGTGGATGATCTGATTTCGTTCCAAAAAATATTCTATACACAGCCGCTTGGTTTCCAAGAGAAATCAGGCGGCTGTTTCTATAGAGCGTGTTATCCCAAAAACATAAATGAAGGAGGAAGCAAAATGACAAACGAAGAACTGAACACCGCCTTATATAAGAAGGTGTTCGCAGAACAGGAGAAGTATCGGGAGTGGCTGCTTTCCCAGCCGCCCGACGAAATCCTGAACCACTGCTACGAGTACACGGTACGGGAGGACATCGTGCTGGCACTGGAGGAATACGACCTATCCGATAAGCAGTGCAAGGCACTCCTGAAGTCGCCCAGGCCCCTTGCGGATGTGTTCAAGGACTTCGAAAAGCGGGAGACCGACCACATGGACAACATCCGTGACACCATCGAGTGCCGAGCCAATGCGGTCATCCGGGCCGATTTTCTGAGAGACCGGCGTGAAGCGAGGTGATGCCCTATGCGCTATATTGCAGCGGAGGATATTGCCAAGGCCAAGGAAATGGATCTTTTGACTTACCTCCGCAATTATGAACCGCAGGAGCTTGTCCATGTATCCGGAAACACCTACTGCACCAGAGAGCATGACTCCCTGCGAATCAGCAACGGAAAGTGGTGCTGGTTCTCTCAGGGTATCGGCGGCAGATCGGCGCTGGACTATCTTATTAAGGTGAAGGGCATCTCTTTCACGCAGGCAGCAGAAATTATTCTCGGACGGGAGGCAGAAAAGCCTCCCGTTTTCTATCGCCAGAAGGAACGAAAGCATACGAATTTGCTGATGCCGGAGCTGTCCGAAACAACGAACCGTGTGGAGAAATACCTGCAAGGCCGAGGAATTCACCCGGTTATTATCCGTTATTGCCTGGATAACAAGTTGCTCTTTGAGTCTGCAGATTACCACAATGCGATGTTCGTAGGGTACGACAAGGACGGCAAAGCGAGATATGGCGCTCTGCGCAGCACTGTCAGCAGCTACAAAGGGGAACTGACCGGCAGTGACAAGCACTTCTCTTTTTTCTTGGAGGGAAAGCCGAATGCGGAGCACATTCATGTATTTGAATCCGCCATTGACCTGCTGAGCTTCGCAACCTTGGCGCTGCTTGCCGGGCGCGACTGGAAAAGTGAAACCTATTTGTCTTTAGCCGGTGTGTTTCAGACTAAACGAGAGAATGTTGTGCCGGTGGCCTTGAGTAGATTTCTTGACGAGCACCCATCCGTCCGCAAAATCCATCTGCATTTGGATAACGATGCCGTCGGTCGAGGCGCTGTGAAAGGAATTGTTGGCGGACTGCAAGGAAGGTATCAGGTCTATGACGAGCCGCCCTCCCGTGGGAAAGATGTGAATGACGAGCTGAAAATCCGTGTAGGACTTATGAGAGAAAGAAAGGAGCGGGAACGCACATGAACATTGCAATTTATCAGATCGACCCGGACCGGGACGAGAACAATGTGGTCTTCTTGAACTATGAAAATCTGGAGCGCTTTCAGGACCCTGCCGCGCTTCGCAGCGAGATCTACGACAAGGTGTTTGAGGGCGAGGTGGAATGCGGTACCCTGGAAGAAGTGTACCAGATGTTCAACCTTGACCATCCGGACGGATACCGGGGCAGGTCCCTTTCCGTTTCGGATGTGGTTGAGGTCGTAGGTGAGGAAAAATCCACCTTCCATTTCTGCGACAGTATCGGCTTTCGGGAAGTGGATTTTGACCCGGATATGACCGAGCCCCTGAAAGAGAAGAAAATCAAAGTGGTGCTCTGTGAACCGGGCAAGGTTGCCAGAGTCGCAGAGATCGGGACGGAGCTTTCCGATTTGCAGAGGGTGGTCGGCGGGCTGATCGAGCCCTATTATCCCTTTGAAGAGCAGGTCTGCATCGTCTGCAACGACGAGGGCAAGTACAACGGCATGCGGCCCTGCCGCGCCATCTACGGAGAAGGCAGGGAGATGATGGACATTATCTTCGGCCCCTTTTTCATCTGCGATTGCAGCACGCCGTACTTCGGCTCCCTCAACAAGGAACAGTTGGAACGGTATAAGAAGCAGTTTCAGAATCCGGAGCGCTTCTTTCGGGTCGGCGGGGAAATCAAGGCCGTTCCCTATAAGCCCGAAAAAGACCACGAGCGCTGATGGAGGTGATGGCATGAAGATGACCGACGATGTAATCATAATCGGAATCGACAGCGGCTACGGCAATATCAAAACCGCAAACTGCTGCTTCCCGGCAAGCGTTTCCGCCTATGACAAGGAGCCGGTGTTCAAGGAGAATCTGCTTGTCTATGAAAGCAAGTTCTACCTGATCGGTGAAGGGCACAAGGAGTTCCTTGCGGATAAGACGCGGGATTTGGACTACTATGTGCTGGCGCTTGCGGCCATCGCGCGGGAACTGAATATCCGAAAAATGACCTGCGGCAAAATCAGAATTGCGGCAGGTCTTCCTCTTACTTGGGTCAGTGGTCAGCGGGACGAGTTCAGGGACTATCTCTTGCAGAACAAAGCCGTAGACTTCTCGTTCCGAAATGTCTCCTACCATGTGGAGATTGTAGGCGTGGATGTGTTTCCCCAGAGCTTTGCGGCGGTGGCAGACCGGCTTTCTGACTTTCGGGGCGTAAACATGATCTGCGATATTGGGAACGGCACCATGAATATCATGTTCATCAATGACAAAAAGCCGGTTTCCGGGAATATGTTTACGGAGAAATACGGTACACACCAGTGCCTACTGGCCGTGCGGGAGAATGTCATGCGTGCGCATCACACCACCGTGGACGAGGCGATCATCAACCGGGTGTTCCGCTTCGGTACGGCAGATATTAAGGAGGATTATCTGAAAACCATTACTGACACGGCCACCGATTATGTGGATGGCATTTTTCAGAGACTTCGTGAGCACGAGTATAATCCGGAGCTGATGAGACTGTATGTTCTCGGCGGCGGCAGCTGCCTGATCCGCAACTTCGGTGTGTACGATGCTTCCCGTGTGACCATCAACGATGACATCTGCGCCACGGCGAAGGGGTATGAATATCTCGCAGAGCTAAATGCCCGCAAAGGCATTTCACGATGAGTTACAAGAGAATCAGTGTGCGTTTCAACATGGATGTGGATGCCGAGCGAAAAGCATGGGAGACCATCCACGAAAAAGGAAATGGACTTGTCGGCAAAGAGGTTATCAGCGCAATCAATACTTCAAGCGAGCTTTCCGGCTTGGAAAAGATGATCAGAAAAGTCGTTTCTGAAGAATTGAAGAAAGCCGTGTTTATTCCCTCTGAACCAGCTGCCCGTAGTTCCGAGACAGAAGAATCTGAAAACGAGATACTGGATTTTCTTGAAACCTTTTAATGGCGCCAATTTGGAGCCATTTTTCTTGCCCAAACGATCGGTGGCTCCAAAATGGAGCCACATTGGAATGGAGGTGAAAACGATATGGAAAACGAAAAGCGCGCATTGTCCTGGCGGGAGTTCGTGGAGTCCGGCTTTGACGGTCGTGAATATCGGTTCCCTGATTTTGAGGGGACTTTTGCAGCGACGATCGCCTGTAAACGCTGGGATAGGAACAAAAACCTGTTGGCATATCTTGATTTCGATGACGGAAGAAAGATCATGACATCAGCATGGAGCGAAAAGAACTATTTGGGTTTGGCTGATATTCCTCTTAATACCCGTGTAAGTGTTTCGTTCCAATTCTCTGCAAAGGGCGTTTCGTACCTCAGAAGTGTCGAAGTAATTTGAATCGTGGGGTTGGTGGCATTGTCTTAACAAGCAACGAATCTGTCCGTACAGATTCCGCTTGTCTGGGGCAATGCCCCTGAAACCCCAACGGAAAGGATGAGTGTTTTTGAGAAAAAGAAATTGTAGAGTGGAGGTTTGCTTCACAAAGGATGAACTGTCCGTGCTTTCCAAGAAAGCCAAGAGAGCAGGGCTGTCCATCGGCAGCTTTGTTCGCCGCAGCGTAGCCGATAAGGAAATTAAGGAAGCGCCGCCTGCGGATATTCCCCTGCTGCTTCGGGCCATGCGGCAGGCGGGGTACAATCTGGATCAGACCTTGAAGAGATTCAACACCACCAATGTGCCGGATATGCCCCAGTTCAGAAAGGACTTGGAGGGAATCAGAGCCGCCACGAAAATGGTATCTGATGCGTACACCTCCGATTATCAGTAATGGCGGTTACATCAATCTGGCCCATAAAAGGGCGAGTGGATAAGGTCATCAATTACGCCCGCAATCCAGAGAAAACGCATGACAAAGAAAGACTCTCGGAGCTTCATGAAATCGAGGGCGTGGTGGAATATGCCGCCGACGAAATGAAAACCGAGAAAAGAGCCTATGTCACCTGCCTCCATCTCCACAGCGAGGAAACGGCGGCGCAGGAGTTCATGGAGACAAAGCGGCTGATGCATAATGAGGGCGGCAGGTCCTGCTATCACGGTTATCAATCATTTAAGGCAGATGAAGTGGATGCAGATACGGCACACAGCATTGGTGTCGCCCTTGCCAGAGAGTTATGGGGCGACCGCTTTCAGGTCGTGATCGCTACCCACTGCAACACCGGGCATTATCACAATCACTTTGTCATAAACTCCGTTTCCGATGTGGACGGTAAGAAGTTCTACAACTCACCGGCGGATTACAGACGGATGCGGGAGGTCTCCGACCGGCTGTGCCGGGAAGCCAAGATTTCCGTGATAGAGTACCCTGCCGACCGCAGAGCCAATTACGGAGAATGGCTGGCCGAGAAGAACGGCAAGCCGACCATGCGCAACAGAATACGCGAGGATATTGACAGGGCGATCCTCGCCTCGACCACGGAGCGTGAGTTTCTGCGCGTCATGAAGGAAATGGGCTATGAGGTGATTACGAAAACGCCGAAGGGTTCTCCGAGGGTCCACCCCATTGTAAGGATCGTGGACGGCGGGAAGAACTTCCGCTTGGACAAGCTGGGTGAATACTACGAGCTGGATTCCATCAAGCAGCGGATTCAGAACAACTACCGCCGCAAGACGCCCTTCCCCGAGGTGGCGGAGGACACGAAAGCGCCCTATTACCAATACAAGGAGAAAGCAAAGAAGGCAACCGGCCTTTACGCCCTGTACCTATATTACTGTTATGAGCTTCACATCATCGTGCATAAGCCGGCATCTGTAAAAAAGGTGTCGGCTTTTTTGCGTGAGGATGTGACGAAGCTCGACAGATACATTGCTCAGGCGGATTTCCTTGCCAAAACAGGACTTGAAACTGTGGAGACCCTTGCCGGCTATAAGGCCGAAAAGGAAAAGCAGGTGGAAGCTTTGACGCAGCAGCGCACGGGACTGAAGAATGAACTGAAGCGGCACATAAGAAAAGAAGATTCTCAAAGTGCCGAAGCAACAAGAGCCCGGATCGCGGAGCTGACCACAGAGCTGAAAACCTGCCGGAGGGATATTGTGCTGTGCTCCGACATCGCTGATCGGTCGGAACAGGTTCGTAAGAATCTTGAGCAAATCGAGCAGCAGAAAATCGAACGAAAGGAGAAAACGGAAAATGAGTTACTCGTCAGGGGAAGCAGCCGAGCAGGTCGTGAGGATGACACTCAACGGCGTTGAGGTGGCTGCAAAAATCAGCGGGAAAGCCGCTGAGCGTTTGGCAGTGCTGCTTTATGCGGTGCTGAAGGACCAAAAAAAGACGCGCGGGAAAACACGGCTCAACAGTATGCTCCGCAGCGGGAAGGAACTCAAGGTCTTTGCCATTGGCGACAGAGATCTTGAAAAGTTCTGCCGTGAGGCAAAGAAGTACGGCATCCTGTATTGCATTTTGAAGGACAAAACGGCGAACGACGGCCACACCGATGTGTTTGTCCGCGCAGAGGACGCCAGCAAGATCAACCGCATTTTTGACCGCTTCGGCATTGCCACCGCAGACATCGGCTCGGCGCGTACCGAAATCGTCAAGGCAAAGGAGGAACAGAAGAACGCGGACATTCCTGTTCCCGACCGCAGCACCACGGAAAAGGACAAGGAGGAAGCCTTCCTGGATGCGCTTCTTGCCCCTGCGCCCAATAAGGAGGAGGCGCAAACGCAAAACCCCACACAAGGCCCGGCTGCGAAATCCCGTCCGTCCGAGCCTACATCAAATCAGCGCGAGAAAACCGTCAGGGGTATCTCTGATCCTATGGAACGCTCCCGCCCGTCTGTCCGGCAGGAAATGAAGGAGATCCGGGAGGAGCAGAGACAGAGGACGAGCTCCGCGCAGAAAAGCAAGGACGAACCCAACAGAACCTCTGAGCACAGGCCTGTGCCGAAAAAGAAAAAAGACAAGGAGAGATGACCATGGCAAACTATGATGATATTTTCAATGCCTCCGCGCAGAAGGGTACGGAGGATAAGAGCTTCGTTTCCTTCAACAAGGAGGAGTGGGCTGCACAGAAGAAGCAGGAGCGTGAGCGCGCTTTTGTCATGATTGATGAGACTGCACAGCGCATGGCAAATGACGGCAGCCGCTTCCAATCCTATCTGGATGTGCAGGCGCGTTTTGACCGCTACTCTGTGGGCAATGCGGTTCTGATCACCGCCCAGAAAGCCGACGCCACCCAGCTTTCGGATTTTAAGGGCTGGAAGAATAACGGTGTGTTCATCAAAAAGGGCGAAAGCGGAATCGTATTGCTGGAGCCCGGCGAGGAATACACCAAGGAGGACGGCACCGTGGGTGTCAGCTACAACTCCAAGAAGGTGTTCGACATTTCCCAGACGACCGCAAAGGCCAAGGACCGCCCCGCAATGAAGCGGGACGAGCGGCTGCTTCTGAAAGCCATCATCCACAATGCACCTTGCCCCATCGAGATCAGACAAAAGCTGCCGGAGAACATCAACGCGGTATATCGTCCCGACGACAAGAAAATCTATGTTAGACCTGGGCTGGAGGCCGGTGACATTTTCCGCGGCATTTCTCAGGAGCTTGCTCACGCGCATCTGGACGACGGCGCATATAAGCGCAGCGACCATGCCTTTACCGCCTACTGCGTGTCATATGTGCTCTGCAGCCGGTACAATGTGCCAAAGGATATGTTCCGCTTTGACAGACTTCCCGAAGGATTCTCTACGATGGATGCCCGCAGTGTGAGAAACGGGCTGTCCAAGATCAGAGATGTGGCCAATGAGATCTCGTCCGACATGGCGAAGGTGCTGGACAAGAGCATGAAGCCCAAGGAACGCAGGGATGAAGCGAGATAAGGAGGTGCCCCCAATATGGCTGAGGAAAAGAAAGTCGTCACGCTGGACGATTTTGAGCAGCGTCTGATGGTCAGCGGCCTGATGGATTTTCGGAACGATCTTCTCCGGGACGAAAAGCCCACAGAAGACATTAACGATTTGATCCTGAAGGTCATTGATGCCCCAACAAAGAAAGAGAAACGGAGAGCCGACCGTGAGGCAAGATAAGCTCTCCAAGCAGAATGTGATCCTTTATCTTTGCGGCATAATTCCGGTTGTGTGGCTCGGCCTGTTGATTGCTCCCTGCTTAAAGGATGGATTGCCCGGACTGGTTCAGCAGTTCGGATCGGTGATGCAAAACCCATTCCAGATACAGCTTTGTGAGGACAGTGTAAAAACTGTCCTCACTTTGCTTTTGGTGTACGGGATCGCCATCGGCGTCTATCTCTCCACGGAGCACAATTACAGACGGCGAGAAGAGCACGGATCAGCTAAATGGGGCGCGGCTGGTTCGGTCAACAAGAAATATGCCAACAAGGATAAGACGGAAAACAAGCTGCTGACGCAAAATGTCGCCATCGGCCTGGACGGAAGAAAGCACCGCAGAAATCTGAATGTACTTGTATGCGGCGGTTCCGGTGCAGGCAAAACACGCTTCTACGCCAAGCCCAACATTATGAATGCGAATACTTCTTTCGTTGTGCTTGACCCCAAGGGTGAGCTGCTCCGGGATACCGGCCATCTGCTGGAGGAGAAGGGCTATGAGATCAAAGTCCTTGACCTCATTGATATGGAGAAAAGCCATTGCTACAACCCGTTCGTGTATATCAGCAGCGATGATGATATTCAGCGGCTTACCACAAACCTTTTTAAGAACACAACGCCCAAAGGCAGTCAGACGCAGGACCCGTTCTGGGATCAGACGGCAGCGATGCTGCTCAAGGCCCTTGTCTGCTATCTCCATTATGAGGCTCCGCCTGATGAGCAGAACTTCTCCATGGTCATGGAGATGATCAGAGCCGGCGATGTAAAGGAGGACAACGAGGAGTATCAATCTGTTCTCGATGAGCTTTTTGAGAGATTGGAGGAAAGAAACCCGGAGCATATCGCTCTCAAGTATTATCGGGCGTATCACTCCGGCAGCGCTAAGACACTGAAATCCATTCAGATTTCCCTTGTCTCCCGTTTGGAAAAGTTCAATCTGGATTCACTGGCCGGCATCACCCAATGCGATGAGATGGATTTGGGGCAAATCGGCGAAAAGAAAACGGCGGTATTCGCCGTAATTCCTGATAACGACAGCTCCTTCAATTTCATCGTGGGTATGCTCTATACCCAGCTGTTTCAGCAGCTCTACTATCAGGCCGACTCCGTTCACGGCGGCAGGCTGCCCGTGCATGTGCATTTCGTCATGGACGAGTTTGCCAATGTCGCCCTGCCGGATGAGTTTGATAAGCTCCTGTCCACCATGCGAAGCCGTGAGATTTCCGTTTCCATCATCATTCAGAATCTTGCGCAGCTGAAAGCTCTGTTCGAGAAGCAATGGGAGAGTATTGTGGGCAACTGCGATGAATTTCTGTACCTGGGCGGTAACGAGCAGAGTACCCACGAGTATGTTTCCAAGCTGCTGGGCAAGGAGACCATCGATACGAATACCTACGGACGGTCTCGCGGCAGAAACGGAAGCTATTCTACCAACTATCAGCTTGCCGGACGAGAGCTGATGACACCTGACGAAGTGCGTATGCTGGACAACCGGTACGCACTTCTTTTTATACGCGGAGAGCGCCCCATCCGGGATCTCAAGTATGACATCCTTCATCATCCCAATGTGGCGCTTACGACGGACGGTTCCGCACCGGCCTATACTCACGGCGAAGATACCCGAAGTATCGCTTCCATGGCGTTCAGCTTCGACAAGAAGGCTGTCAAAAACGCCGAAAAGCTGGAGGCAGAAAAACACGAATTCTTGCTCTACTCGGAAGAGGAGCTGGAAGAACTACTTGACGAAAAGGAGAAAAAAGACAATGAAGAAACTTAATGCAAAGAAGAACACCAACAAGCCGGAGATTCCCGGCAAGGTCAAGAAGGGCTACCGCATTTATGTGATGGCTGTCCTTGCCCTTACGCTTACCATGAGCATGGGCGTGACCGCCTTTGCCGCAGGCGACCCCATTACCGTCGTCAACAACCTCAGCGACTTTATCTTCGGCCTCATCCGCGCGGTCGGCCTGATTCTGCTTGGCTGGGGCATTGTGCAGGTCGGTCTCAGCTTCCAGTCCCACGATCCCAGCCAGCGTTCCAACGGTTTCCTGACCCTGGCCGGCGGCGTCATCATCACCTTTGCCAAGGAAATCCTCAACCTCATTGTTGGCTGATCCGGTTTCCGCAAAAGGGGCGGTCGTAAAGACCGCCCCGAAGGGAGGTGTAACGAATGTCGGATAACTGGGTTGTGCAGAACCTCGAAAATGCGTTGGAAGTATGGAACGATAAGCTGTCTGAGATTTGGCAGTTGATCACGCAGTCACCGCAGACATTCAAAGGTGGCTCGATTTGGTCGATTATTTGCAGCATCCACGGAGCGCTGCAGGCCATCGGCTATGCTCTGCTGGTTCTGTTCTTTGTGGTGGGAGTCGTAAAGACCTGCGGCTCCTTTGCCGAGCTGAAAAAGCCGGAGCACGCAGTGAAGCTGTTCGTTCGCTTTGCGATTGCCAAGGGATTGATTACCTACGGCATGGAGCTGATGATGGCGATTTTGGAGATTATTCAGGGCGTGGTCAGCACGATCATGAACTCTGCCGGATTTGGAAGCCCGCAGGCAACGGTGCTGCCGCAGGAGATCATCACGGCGGTGGAGGATTGCGGCTTCTTTGAGTCCATCCCCTTGTGGGCGGTGACGCTGATCGGCGGACTGTTCATTTGGGTGCTGTCCTTCGTGATGATTATGAGCGTCTATGGCCGCTTTTTCAAAATGTACATGTACACCGCGCTTGCACCGATTCCTCTTTCGGCCTTTGCCGGAGAGCCTACGCAGAACATCGGAAAGAGCTTCCTAAAAAGCTATGCGTCGGTATGCCTGGAGGGAGCGATCATTGTTCTGGCCTGCATCATCTTCTCCGTGTTTGCGTCCAGCCCGCCTTTTGTTGATCCGAATGCAGCTCCGGCTTCTATGGTGTGGAGCTACATCGGCGAGCTGATTTTCAACATGCTCATTCTGGTCGGCGCAGTGAAGATGGCAGACCGGCTTGTGAAGGAGATGATGGGTATTTAATTCAAAATTGAGAAGTAAAAATCAGAAATTTTGATTTTACAGGTTGTATTTCCGAAAAATCGGTGGTATACTATAGATGAAATATACGGAGGTGATTTTAATGCTGATTGAATTTCGCTTCAAAAACTATCGTTCTTTTCGGGATGAGGCGGTGCTTTCCATGGAAGCGACCGGACTGAGTTCCTTCAAAAGTTGCTTGATTCCGCTGTCGTCTACAGTAAAGCTGCTTCCTGCCATTGCAATTTACGGCAAAAACGGCGGTGGTAAGAGTAATGTGATTCGTGCCTTTTGGCTGGCCGTTCAGTTTATCCGAAATGCGCAGAGAACGCAGCACGAGCGTGCTGCGATTCCTGTCAATCCATTTGCACTGAATGACTATTCCAAGGATGAACCCACAGAGTTTGCATTTGAGTACACTTCGGGCGGCGTGAAGTATTGGTATGGCTTCGCCGCTACGCGCGAGAAGATTTACGCAGAGTATCTCTACCATGCACCGAAGGGGCAGAAAGCTTTGGTGTTTAAGCGTACAGAGCAGCACTTCGATTTCACAGAGGATAAATCAAAGCGAGCGCTGATTGGCGAAATGGTCGCTGAAAACCAGCTGTTCTTCTCAGTGGCATGCACCATGAACGATGCGGCTTGTGTTGCTGCTATGCGGTGGTTCCGGGATCAGGTGTTCTTTTCACGGGACTATTCTGATATTCCGCGGCAGTTGATCGAGTATTCGGAAGATAAGAATATGCTGAGGGCAATTTCAGATTATGCAAAGGCAGCAGACTTGGGCATCTTGGATATGCAGTTTGAGTTCAACAGCAATGAGATTCAAGATGATGAAAGCCTGCCGGATAACATCCCGGAGGGGATCAAGGCTGCACTGGTGCAGTTTATGCATACTCTCGCCGAAACCTCCAACAATGGAGAAGTACACTTGAAAATGGGTGAGGTTTCCGCAAAGGCCAGCCACCAGGGTGAAAACCGTGATGGCCGGAAGGCGACCTATTCGCTGGAGCTTTCTGATGAGTCGGACGGTACCAGAAAGCTGATGGCACTGGCCCCTGCAATCGAGTCTGCGCTGCGCACCGGCGGCATATTACTGGTGGATGGGCTGGAGCGTGAGCTTCACCCCTTGCTGGTGGACAATATCATTGCAAAGTTTCAAAGCAAGACCACAAATCCAAATGGCGCACAGATTGTTTTTACAACACACAATACGGAGCTGATGAATCTGGAGCTGCTGCGAAAGGACCAGCTGTATTTTGTCGATAAGCGTGACAATGACGGCACTTCTGAGTTGTATACGATCAGCGAGTTTTCCACCCGCACGACGGAGAATATCCGTAAAGGATACTTTGCCGGAAAATACGGTGGAATACCGAATATCCAAATAGAAAAATAATGTTGTATGAAGTGCCATGGGAGAAATCCAATGGCACTTTTTCTGTCTAAACCTAAACCGCCCGATAAAACCATGTAGGGAACTGTTGACTCCGTACTTCTACAGTAAAGTTCCCTACACAAGACTTTGACGCCTTCCAAAAGGAGGGCGTTTTTCTTATCTGAAACAGAAGGAGGTATCCTCTTGGAGGTCAAAATCAATAGAGAGATTCGGAACTATACCGAGTCTATGTTTTTCGGACTGTCCCTCAGACAGTTCGTTTTTTCTTTACTGGCTGTTGGCGTTGCAGTGCTTTTGTACTTTGTTTTGAAGCCCTATGTGGGAACCGAGACGGTTTCGTGGATGTGCATCCTTGGTGCTGCTCCCTTTGCGGCAATGGGCTTTGTGAACTACAACGGTATGACCGCAGAGAAATTTGTGTGGGCTTGGCTCCGTAGCGAAATGCTGGAGCCCAAGCAGATCAAATTCGAGCCGGTGAATATCTACTACGAGGCGTTGAAGGACGCGATCGATGAACATGAAAAGGAGGTTTCCAAGCACAATGATTAAGAGTATCAAAGCGATCCTTGCACAGGACAAGGAAAAGTTTAAGGTTCCGAGAAAAGTGCAGGACCTTATTCCGATCAAGAACATCTGGCCGGATGGCATTTTCAAGGTTGGGAATAAGTTCTCCAAGTCCTTCCGATTCTCGGACATCAACTATCTGGTGGCAAGCCGTGAGGATAAAGAGAGCATGTTTCTGACATACTCGGAGCTTTTGAACAGCTTGGACAGCGGAGCTACCACGAAGATCACCATCAACAATCACAGGCTGAACAAGTCTGATTTTGAGGAATCCATCCTGATGCCCATGAAGCAGGACGGGCTGGATGAGTACCGCAAGGAGTATAACGATATGCTTCTGGACAAGGCGACCGGAGCAAACGGTATCACGCAGGAAAAGTATATTACCATTACCGTGGCCAAGAAGGACATTGAGGAAGCACGGGCATATTTTGCGAGAATCGGAGCGGATTTGACCGCCCATTTCGCAAACCTAGGTTCTAAGTGTGTGCCCCTGAACGCCGTTGAGCGGCTGCGCATTCTCCACGACTTTTATCGCCCCGGTGATGAGGCGGCATTCTCGTTTGATATGAACCGGAAGGCGCGTCTGGGGCATGATTTCCGTGACTACATCTGCCCGGACAGCATAGAGCGTACTGCGGATCATATCAAGCTGGGCGAGAAATATGCCAGAGTGCTTTTCCTCAAGGACTACGCCAGCTATATCAAGGACAGCATGTTCTCGGAGCTGACCGAGCTAAACCGCAATCTCATGCTCTCCATTGATGTGATTCCCATTCCCACCGATGAAGCCGTCCGTGAGGTGGAGCGCCTCTTGCTGGGCGTGGAAACGAACATCACCGGCTGGCAGAGAAGGCAGAATCAGAACAACAATTTCTCCGCTGTGGTTCCCTACGACATGGAGCTTCAGCGCAAGGAATCCAAAGAGTTTTTGGACGACCTGACTACCCGTGACCAGCGCATGATGTTTGCGGTGGTCACAATGGTGATTACCGCAGACACCAAGGAGCAGTTGGATCTGGATACGGAAACGGTGCTGTCTACAGCGAGAAAGCACATGTGTCAGATGGCCACGCTGAAGTACCAGCAGACGGATGGACTGAACACGGTGCTCCCCATCGGGACGAGAAAAATCAATGCCTTCCGAACCCTAACGACAGAAAGCCTTGCGGTACTGATGCCTTTTAAGGTACAGGAGATCATGGATAAGGGCGGCATTTACTTCGGTGAAAATGCCATTTCCCACAATCTCATCATGTGCAACAAGGCAAATCTCCTGAACCAGTCCGCATTTCTGCTCGGTGTCCCCGGCTCCGGTAAGTCGTTCTCGGCAAAGGAGCTGATCACCTTCCTCATTCTGAACACCAACGATGATATTCTGATCTGTGACCCCGAGGGAGAATACGCGCCGCTTATTGAAGCCATGGGCGATCTCGGCTCGGTGATCCGTGTGTCTGCCGGCGGCAGAGACAGACTGAATGCCATGTATATGGTGGACGGGTACGGTGAAAACAACCCCATTGTCGTAAAGTCGGAGTTCATCATGTCTCTGATCGAGCAGATCGACAAGAAGGGCGTCGGCCCGCAGCACAAGTCTATCATCGACCGCTGCATCACCAATGTGTACCGCAATGCGGCGGACACCGGGACGATTCCCACTCTCTGCACCCTCCGCGATATGCTGCTGGAGCAGCCTGAGCCTGAAGCGAAGCAGATCGCGCTGTCCCTTGAGCTCTATACCACCGGTTCTCTGGACATCTTCGGCAAGCAGTCCAATGTGGATCTCGACAAGCGTGTTGTGGTATTCGACATTCACGGCCTCGGTTCCCAGCTTAAGCCCACCGGCCTGCTGGTGATCACGGACACCATGCTCAACCGTGTGACGCTGAACTGGAAGAAGGGCAAGCGCACCCATGTCTTTATTGACGAGTTCCATGTGGTGTTCGAGAACGAGTTCTCGGCGCAGTTCTTCAACTCCGCATGGCGGCAGTTCCGTAAGCGCAACGCCTACCCCACGGCGATCACGCAGAATGTGGAGTATCTGCTGGATTCCGTTCAGGCCAGCACCATGCTTTCCAACTCGGAATTTGTGGTCATGCTGAATCAGGCTGCATCCGACAGAGGCCAGCTTGCCAAGCTCCTGAACATCTCCAATGAGCAGATGAGCTATATCACCAATGCCGACGCCGGCTGCGGACTGATAAAATACGGCTCTGCGCTGGTGCCCTTTATCAATCGGTTCCCGCAGGATACCAAGCTCTATCAGCTTATGACCACGCGCCCCGGCGAGGGCAAATTTGCAAGAGGACGGGATTAACCCCGTCCTCCATTCTTTTGGGAGGAATACAAAATGAAAAAGAAAACCCTTGGAATCATCATCGTTTCCGTACTCGGCGCGGCAGCGATCTTCTGCAGCGCCATGTTTACGCATCAGTATCTGGATGCCAAGAACAGCAAGGCAGCATTTGACGATCTGACAAATCTGATTGCGGAAATCGACGAGCCGCAGAAGGATACCGAAGCGGAGGAAGCCGATCTGAGCGCAGAAGAACTGGCGGCGGCAGAGGCGGCGCTGGCCCGTGAAAAGTATGCGGCGCTGTTTGCGCAGAACAACGACTTTATCGGATGGATCAAGATCGATGGTACGAATGTCAATTACCCCGTCATGCAGACCCCGAGCAAGCCGGACTTCTATCTGAAGCGCAGCTTTGATAAATCATACAGCGACTACGGTGTTCCGTACATCGACGAGACCTGCATGACCGGGATCAGCAACAACCTTGTGATTTATGGGCACCACATGAACGACGGCTCTATGTTTGCCGACCTCTGCAAATACGCTGATGCTGACTTCTGTAAGGAGCATCCGGAGATTGCCTTTGACACGCTCTCCAACCTCGGCAAATATGAGGTCGTTGCTGCTTTCAAATTCAATACGAACCGCGAGACCTTCAAGTACAACGAATACACGCTGATGGATGAAGTACAGTTTGCCGAGTTCATGGAGAATGTCCGCGCAAGACAGCTCTATGACACGGGCATTACTGCTGAATACGGGGACCAGCTTTTGACCCTTTCCACCTGCGAATATACCTATCCCAACGGTCGCTTCGTTGTCGTAGCGAAGAAGGTGTGACTTGTCTGCTCTGAAGGGAGGCGATGGCTTTGGGCAGGATAAAAACAAGAGAGAGCGTTAAGGATATCAAGATTCTTGATAAAGCGGCGGTTGTCTCCGAGCGCATGAAGACGGCGCTCGTCCGTTCCAAGGATCAGGCGGAAAACCTGATGGCCGATGGGCAGATTTCCCCCTCCGAATACGCGGAGGACAAAATCCGCTATGCCGCTGAGGATGTGACCGATCAGGTTTGGCACGAGGTTTCCGGCCAAACGAAAAAAGCCATTGAAAAAGGCAAGGAGGCACACCGGGAGCGCCGCAATGAAAAGCGCATCCACAAAAATGAAGAACGGGTTCGCCGCTATGAGGAGGAGCCGCGTAGGGGCGCGCCAAGCAGAACGCCGCGAGAGGAGGCTGCACGGCAGGCAGCGCGGCAAAATACGGAGGCCACACGGACAAGCATCCGTAGCAGACGAAACCAGACCATCAAATCTGCGGAGCGTACCGAACGCACCATCAAGCAGTCTGCTCGCTCTGCCGGGAAACAGACAGTAAAAGCCGGTGCAAAGGGAACGGTAAAGTCAACGGAGAAAGCCGTAAAGACTGCGGAGAAAACCTCCAAGGCTGCCATCAAAACTGCAGAGGCAACGGCGAAGGCAACACAGAAGGCAGCGGCAGCGGCTGCAAAGGCCGCGCAGAAGGCGGCGGAGATTGCCCGTCAGACTGCCATAGCTGCCTACAAAGCGGCTGTTGCGGCGGCGAAAGCTGTTGCGGCGGCAATCAAGGCCATCGCAGCGGCGATGAAAGCACTGGTTGCGGCTATCGCTGCCGGTGGCTGGGTTGCGGTCGTGGTCGTCGTGGTTATCTGTCTTGTTGCCTTGATCGCCTGCTCCTGCTTTGGCATTTTCTTTTCCAGCGAAGATACCGGCTCAGAAAAAACGATGCGGCAGGTCGTTCAGGAAATCAACCTGGATTACCAGAACGAGCTGGATGCCATCAAGGATTCCGTTGTGTACGATGCGCTTGAAATGTCCGGTTCCCGTGCCGTGTGGCCGGAGGTGTTGTCGGTCTATGCCGTCAAGACGACCTCCGACCCGGATAATCCCCAGGAGGTGGCAACAATCACTCCGGAAAAGGAACAGCTTTTGAAGGACCTGTTCTGGGAGATGAACGAAATCACCCACCGGACGGAAACAAAGACCGAGACGGTTATTATAGAGACGGATGACGGCAATGGTAATATTCTTGAGGAAGAAGTGCAGGAGACGATTACGACGCTCTATATTACTGTCAGCCACAAGACGGCGGATGAGATGGCTGGGCAGTACGGCTTCAATGAGGATCAAAAGCAGCAACTTACAGAACTGCTTGCGCAGGATAGCAGCATGTGGGCGGCGGTGCTTTACGGAATCTACGGAGTGGATGACCAAATCGTTGCCGTGGCGCTGTCGCAGGTGGGCAATGTGGGCGGAGAGCCCTATTGGTCATGGTACGGCTTCGGCAGCCGTGTGGAGTGGTGCGCCTGTTTCGTCAGCTGGTGTGCTGATCAGTGCGGCTATATCGACACCGGTGTCATTCCTAAGTTCGCAGGCTGTGTCAACGGCGTCCAGTGGTTCCGGGAGCGTGGGCAGTGGGCGGATAACGCCATGGAGCCCTCGCCCGGCATGATCGTCTTCTTCGATTGGGACAACAAGGGCAACTCCGGCCTGCAGGACGGTCAGTCCGACCATGTCGGTATCGTCCAGAAGGTCGAAAACGGCGTTGTCTACACCATCGAGGGCAACTCCGGCGATAGCTGCCGCGTCAATCAGTACCCGGTTGGCTATTATGAAATTCTCGGATATGGGGTGCCGAATCCGTAAAGCGAATTCTCATTTTATCCAGCACTAGGCTCAGGAATGGGCTTGGTGCTGGATTTTTTCTGCTTAAGGAGGCAGAGGACACTACTTAACATAGGCTTAAGCTACGATAATGTCGCCTTTGAACGACAAAAAGGCACTTACAATCATAAATTTCGCCGATATCCATTGAATCTCACCAGCCTTTGTGATATACTATATTCTGTATAAATATATTCGAATGGTCTCGCACACGCCAAGCCAATAGTCAATGGAGGATACGGCACATGAGAATAAGTTACGATAAACTCTGGCGTTTACTTGCAAAAAACAAGATGAAAAGATACGATCTCGCTGCTGCTGCCGGTGTAAGCACGTACACCATGGGAAAGATGTATAAAGATGAGCCGGTCTCCCTTGATGCAATCATGAAAATATGTCAGGTGTTCCACTGCGATATCGGGGATGTAGTAGAGATGGTTGAAGACAACTAGAAATTGCAGGCCTTTATAATAACACAACTACGATAAGTGAGGACTATTTATGGCAGCCATAAATGATTTGATAGCGCAAATTGAAGATATCGCACTGCGGGAGCGCATTGCAAAGGAAGTAGATCGCCTTTCCAAACAGAAAAAATTTGGGCTGGTGTTCGAGGAGCATCTGCCGGAATGTACGCCGCTTTACGATATCCCTGTGAAGGCTGGCGCGCTTGTAGCGAAGAAGGCCGGTGAGGTCAATGATGTTTATAAAGTTCTCTGTATTGAGGACAATACGGCACAGTGCCTGCATCGAGAATCCAAGGAAACTGCGGAGATTGCCCTTGACGACCTTGTGACGGTTGCGGAATTCGGCGAGCCAATTTATCCGTACTTAAAGCCGATTGACACTGTTTGCAATGCACCGGACAGCGACCTGTGGCACACGCTGATCGAGGCAGACAACTATCATGCCCTGCAACTGTTGGAATACCTGTACGCAGGCAAGGTGGACTGCATCTACATCGATCCGCCCTACAATACCGGCGCAAAGGACTGGAAATACAACAATGACTATGTGGACGGAAGTGACGCTTACCGTCATAGCAAGTGGCTCTCCTTCATGCAGCGCCGCCTGAAGCTTGCTAAAAAGTTGCTCAATCCCAAAGATTCTGTACTGATTGTAACTATTGATGAAAAGGAATATCTGCATCTTGGTTGCTTGTTGGAAGAAATGTTTCCAGAGGCTAATATGCAAATGGTTTCATCTGTGATAAATCCCGCAGGTGTAAGTCGAGGAGGCCAATTCGCCAGAACAGATGAATATATTTTCTTCTTAACCTTTGGCACATGTGCACCATCTCCGCTGTGCCTTAGTGAAGATTGGCGGGGGAAAATAAAAGGCGGATATAAAGACAAGTTGCGCTGGAATGGCCTTCAAAGATCAGGAACTGCAACACTGCGTTCTGATAGGCCAAACATGTTTTACCCGATATTTATAACGAATGATGGCACGAAGATAGTTGAAGTCGGAAATAGCATACCTCTTAATGTAGACAGGACGGCAATTCAAGCACCAGCAGGTCAAATTGCAATCTGGCCAATTTTCCCAGACGGAAGAGAGGGCCGGTGGCGCTTAGGTCGGGATACATTGATTGAACTGATCGAGAAACACTACGTTCATATTGGAAAAATTCAAGGTGATAGGGCAGCAATTACATATCTGGCACAAGGCGAACAGGCAAAAGTTGAAAACGGCGATTTCCCGGTTGTTGGATACAATCCTGATGGTTCTATCATTGTTGATGAGAGTGGATATGAGGCCAGATTTCTTCCCGGTACGCAATGGTGGATAACAAGCCACGATGCCACACAAAAAGGGACGAAAATGTTAAACGATATTATTGGGCGTAGATTTACTTTCCCAAAGTCTGTATATGCTACCCACGATGCTGTCCAATTCTTCGTTGCAAACAAACCAAACGCCCTCATTGTTGACTTCTTTGCGGGCAGTGGCACGACTATGCACGCAGTGAATTTGCTCAACGCTGAGGACGGCGGGCATCGACGCTGCATTATGGTGACCAACAATGAGGTCTCCGCAGATGAAGCGAAGATGTTGAAAGACAAAGGATATCAGCCCGGCGACGAGGAGTGGGAAAAGCTCGGCATTGCCAACTATGTTACATGGCCGCGCACGGTCTGCTCCATAGAGGGACATGATGTAAACGGCAACCCGCTCAAGGGTGATTATCTCGGAAGCGAACCGCCCCTGCATATGGCGGACGGATTCAAAGCAAATGCTGCATTCTTCAAACTCGGCTTCTTAGATCCGACGGCGGTTTCTCTCGGTATGCGCTTTTCGGAAATGCTGCCTACCTTGTGGCTGAAAGCCGGTGCGAAGGGAAAATGCCCGGAGCTTTCCAGTGAGCAGATTCCGGATATGCTGATTTTGCCGGAAAACAAATTTGCAGTCTTGATCAATGAGAATGCGTTTGCCAGTTTTGCCGAAAAGCTGGCTGAGCATCCGGAGGTTCAAACTGTTTTCTTGGCGACCGATTACGAAGTGAATTATCAGTCCATGGTGAAAAATCTGAATGTCACAGAGGCGTATCAGCTTTACCGGGATTACCTAGATCACTTCCGTTTGAACAGAGGGAGGAATTAAGAATGATTTGCGAACTATTCCCATTCCAAAAGCAGGCGGTCAACGATATGCGCCTCCGCGTGGCTATGGCGCTGAATAACTATCGCATGCTGAAAATCCCTCAGGTAGTTTCGCTCCAGGCTCCTACGGGGTCTGGCAAGACAATTATCATGTCCGCTCTGATTGAAGATATCTTCTACGGCTCGGAGCAGTTCACGGAACAACCAGACGCAATTTTCGTATGGCTCTCGGACTCTCCGCAACTGAATGAACAGTCCAAGCAGAAAATTGAGCAGAAGGCAGATAAAATCCGCATTGACCAGTGTGTTGTGATCTCCGACGAATCCTTTGACAGAGAGATTCTGGAAGATGGTCATATCTACTTCCTGAATACACAGAAACTCGGCAAAGCCGGTAATCTGAGCCGTCATTCAGACACACGTCAGTACACAATTTGGGAGACCATCGAAAACACAGCGCGTCAAAAATCCGACCGCCTTTATTTTATCATTGATGAAGCACATCGTGGTATGCAGGGCCGCCAGGCCGGAACAGCGACTACCATCATGCAGCAATTTATCAAGGGCAGCAACGAGCAAAATCTTTCACCCGTCCCGGTCGTCATCGGAATGAGTGCGACCGCTGATCGTTTTAATGCTTTGGTAGGCCAAGGCACTAGCTCTACATTGCATAAGGTTGTCATTTCACCGGCTCAAGTTCGCCAGTCCGGACTTCTTAAAGATCGTATTATCATCACTTATCCGGAAGACCCGACCAAGCACGGCGACATGGCTGTGCTCCAAGCGGCAACAGATGAGTGGCAGGATAAGTGCAAGCACTGGTATCAGTATACCTATGAGCAGCACTACACAAATGTAAATCCTGTTTTTGTTATCCAAGTCTGTGCCGGCTCCGGTACGAGAGTATCTGACACCGATCTGGACGATGTAATTGCCAAAATCGAAGAGCGCATGGGCGACAGCTTCAAGGAAAACGAGGTTGTACATACCTTTGGCTCTACAGGCGCGTTGATGATCCACGGATTGAATGTGCCTCATATTGAGCCTTCGGAGATTGCGGAAGACCGCCGCATCCGTGTGGTTCTCTTCAAAGAGAATCTGTCTACCGGTTGGGATTGCCCTCGTGCAGAAACCATGATGTCTTTCCGTCGTGCAGAGGATGCGACATATATTGCGCAGCTGCTCGGACGTATGGTTCGTACTCCACTTCAGTGTCATGTTCTCGTTGACGATTCTTTGAACGATGTGCGTCTGTTCCTGCCGTATTTTAACCAAGATACCGTGCAGAAAGTGATTGACGAATTGCAGGCGACTGAAGGCGGAGAGATTCCAACGGTCATCGATGGCGAATCTATGGATGAACAGACTTATGACACTTGGTCGGTTCACTCCGGAAGAAAGAAAACACCGCAGCAAACGCCCGGTCAGATGACAATATTCGATTATCCGAATGGATTCCAAGGCGAACCTGCGGCATCGTCTTCCGTTCCGGCTGGCGATGCGCCAGCACTGACCAGCGGCACATCGGATTCGACAACTATGGCACAGAAGCAGGATGAAACCGTTGCTCCGACAACACCAGCACCGACTGTTTCTACTCCGGCAACGCCGTCGAATCCTCAGACAACAATGCCTACAAACGGTGTACCCGCAACACAGACGCCTGCACACCAGGAACCGGCCGTAGCTGGCACACCAACAACCGGCGAAGACGAACATATCCAAAAGAAAGAACCGCCGATGCTGACACCGGTTGTTCCACAGCTTTCCCTACTTCCAACTATAGACCGTGAAGGTATCACAAAGTTTATCAACGAACAGGGCTATTTGACCTATATTGTCCGCTCCGTAAAAATCAACAGCTACCTGAAATCTCTAATGAGCCTAGCAGGATTGCTGACGCAGTTCAATATTTGCATTACGGCAACGGACGATGTGAAGAACGATGTTTCGGAGCTGATTCGCAAGTATGTGACCGATTTGCGTAAGGCCGGAAAATATGCCGAGCTCACAAAGCAAGTCATGGAAATGAAGCTTTCCGTCCAGATATTTGACGTCTTTGGCGAAGCAATCCATACCGACCAGCAGATCGATCTGTTTACAACATCGGAGTCCGATCTTGACCGCCAGATGAGAGTGGCGGACACCAAGATGGGTGGTTGCGGATTCCACTTGGCGTATGGTCGTAAATACTTTGACCTCAGTAATCCGAACGCCTTTAAGGTGGATTGTATTCTGTTTGCGTTCGACAGTGAATGCATCGCGGAGTTGAATCAGTACGCCGAGAAGAAGTTCCACGAGCTGAATGATGAGTACCGTAAATACATAGTGGCTAAACCGGAGAAATGTCAAAAGCAGTACAGCGATATTGTCGCCAACGGCGATGAAATCAGTAAGCACAATTTTACTCTTCCGGAAACGATCAGTGCCAAGGTAGAAGCAGACGGAATAAAGTACACTGACCATCTTTTTGCCAATGCAGATGGCGTTGCGAAAATCAAGCTGAATGGTTGGGAACAGGCCGTTCTAGCTGAAGAGCAGAAACGAGAGGACTATGTTTGCTGGCTCAGAAATCCGTCGCGCCAAGCTTGGGCGCTGCGTATGCCATACGAAATTGACGGAAAATGCAAAGAGATGTATCCGGATTTTATCATCGTCCGTCGCGATCCGATTCTTACATATGTGATAGATATATTGGAACCGCATAATCCGGACTTCAAGGACAACTTGGGCAAAGCTAAAGGACTTGCAAACTATGCAGCAAACGAGCCGAGAATTGGCAGGGTGCAGCTGATTCGCATCGGAAAAGATGCAGCAAAAAACGACCGTTTCAAGCGGCTGGATCTTGCAAAAGGCACCATCCGAAACAAGGTGTTGGCGGCCATCAATACGGATGAGTTAGACCACATCTTTGATACAGACGGTGTGTTTGAAGATTAAACTTATTATATAGGCAGGGGTTCATGATGAAACACAGTAGTGCCACAGCAGGCTCGTACAACTTTATAGATTTGTTTGCAGGAGCCGGTGGATTATCCGAAGGCTTTATACAGGCCGGGTTCTCCCCTGTGGCGCATGTGGAGATGAATGCCTTTGCCGCACAAACATTGGAAACACGAACGGGATACTACTGCCTCAAGGAAAAAGGACAGCTTGATGTTTATCGCAACTACATCCAAGGGAAAATCTCCCGCGATGAGTTTTTAAGTGCAGTTCCGAAAGATCAGCTGGATTCTGTGCTCTGCGAAACCATGTCGGATGAGACCCTTCCGGGGCTGTTTGCCAAGATCGACAATATCCTCAAGCAGCGCGGCATCGAAAAGGTGGATGTCATCATCGGCGGACCGCCTTGCCAGGCTTATTCACTAGTTGGACGGGCGCAGAGCAGCCACATGGGCACACCAATGTCAGCCGACCCAAGAAATGACCTTTATAAGCTTTACGCAAGATTCCTCGATAGATACAAGCCGAGGCTTTTCGTATTTGAAAATGTGATGGGAATTCAGTCTGCAAATGGAGGTGAGACTTGGAAAAAAGTTCAGGAGTCATTGCGCTCCGTTGGCTATGAAATCGATTGGCGCGAACAAAATTCAAAGGATTACGGCGTGCTTCAAAACCGCAGAAGAATCATCATTGTCGGATGGCTGAAAGATAGCGGCCTGTCTTATCCAGAATTTGAGAAAAAGCCTGCTAGCGCAAAGGTAAACGATATACTCAGCGATTTACCGGCGCTACATCCAGGCGAAGGGGCTAATGAATACGGCTCCGGCGCGGTCAGCGAATACCTGAGAAGCACCGGGATTCGTAAAGAAAGTGATGTCCTGACGCACCATTGCGCAAGGCCAAATAAACAGAGAGATATTGCGATTTATAAACGCACCATTGCATTGTGGAATGATGGGCACAAGCGGCTAAACTACAACGATCTGCCAGACGAACTGAAGACGCATAAGAACAGAAGTTCTTTCCTCGATCGTTTCAAGGTTGTGGAGGGTGATTTAGAATGCTGCCACACAATGTTGGCACACATCTCGAAAGATGGGCATTACTTCATTCACCCAGACATAGAGCAGCACCGTTCAATAACGGTTCGAGAAGCAGCACGAATTCAATCTTTCCCGGATGACTATTACTTTGAGGGGCCAAGAACCGCACAGTTCGTACAAATCGGCAATGCGGTTCCAGTACTGATGGCAAAAGAAATTGCGGCAGGAATTGCCACAGAGCTAAGTCAGGAGGATAAGGATGGAAAGCAATCTCCTACTTGAACAGTATAGCTGGTATAAAAAGCGGTATTTGGACGAATCCCCGTTCAAATGCTTGCTGAACGCAAACATTGAACTTAATCCCCATCAGATCAATGCATTTTGCGCCGCAATACAGGCATTAAAGACCGGCGGAATCATTTTGGCGGACGAAGTCGGCTTGGGCAAAACGATTGAAGCCGGCCTAGTGCTCAACTATGTGTTGGATTCCGGTGCGAAAAAGGTGCTTATTTCCCTTCCTGCGACATTGCGGAAGCAATGGGAAATTGAACTCTTGGAGAAGTTCGGGCTGCATTCTGTCATTCTTGACCGATACACGGTTGAGCATGATACATCCAACATTCAGCACCAGCTTGAGAATCGAGAGAAAGTAAACATTGTACTGACATCGTATGATTACTCATCCAAACTGATCAGGCGTTTTCGCCATATCAAATGGGACTTCCTTATCATTGATGAGGCGCACAATCTCCGGAATGTCTTCCATGGGACAAAGCGTGCAAAGAATCTCTATGATTTGACGCATGGGATTCCGAAGCTCCTGCTTACCGCAACGCCTCTGCAAAATGCGCTGACAGATCTGCATGGCTTGGTGTCTTTCATTGACCCTAGAATTTTTGGCTCAGAGAAAGTCTTTAACAGGCGTTTCGTTGAAGGCGGCGACTACGAGGAGTTGAAGCAGGAACTACTCCCGGTTCTTTATCGCACACTTCGTCGGGATGTCGGCAAATACATGGCCTTCAGCAAGAGAACCTGTATCACTGTGGACTTTCACCTAGGGAAAGAGGAACGGGAACTTTATGAAGCAGTAAACAACTTCCTGAAAAAAGAAAATCTGTATTCGATTCCGTCATCCAATCGTGCTCTCATTATCCTTGTTGTGCGAAAGCTCCTAGCATCATCGAGCTTTGCGTTGATTGATACTTTTGAAGTCCTGCAAAAGCGCTTGGAAAAGTTGTATGAAGGCACAAAATCTGCAAAAGCTCAAGAAGGATTCGACCTTTTCTGGGCTTTTGTCGAGGATGAGATCGACGAGACGGGATTCGATGATATTGAGGATGATGAGACCGTCGCAAAAAAGCAAGAGATTCAGGACGAACTTGATGAAGTACACAGGATTCTTGATGTCGCAAGAGAAATAAAATCGAACGCCAAGATTAAGGCATTACAAGAAGCTCTAGCTACGGCATTTGCCCGTCAACGTTCAGAAGGGATTGCTGAGAAAGCCGTTGTATTTACAGAATCTAAGAGAACGCAGAAATACATTGCAGCGGAGCTTAGAAAGTCTGGCTACGATGAAAAAGATATCCTTCTTTTTAATGGTGACTTCGACGACGCTATGACTAAGGAAATTTATCGGACTTGGCGTGTTAAAAATTATGGAAAGCCCGATTATGGCCGTAGCGTAGAGTATAAGCACGCTATCGTGGATTACTTTAAGGATCACGCTAAAGTGTTGATCGTCACCGATGCCGGTTCAGAAGGTTTGAACTTGCAGTTTTGCAATACGATTCTCAACTATGACTTACCTTGGAACCCGCAGAAAATCGAACAGCGTATTGGCCGCTGCCACCGCTATGGCCAAACCCATGATGTTGTCGCCGTCAACTTCCTGAACACCGATAACGAAGCAGATCGAAGAGTATACGATATTCTTTCAAGAAAATTTGAACTTTTCGATGGAGTCTTTGGCGCATCCGATGTTGCCCTCGGTGCTCTGGAATCCGGAGTAAGCTTTGAGAAGCGTATTTTGGAAATATATCAGCAATGTGGAACAGTCAAAGAGATTGACCGTGAGTTTGATAAACTGAATCGTCAGCTCGATTCAAAAATCAATGCGCATGCTGCGGAGCTTCGTTCCATCCTGCTTACCGAAAGCCGAGAAGCTAAGGGAGAAGCCTTAGAGAAGACAAAAGCAGATATCGAGAAGTATCTCCACGATGTCGAATATTGGAGCAAGTTCAGCGAGCCGGAAATGGATCGCAGCTTGTATTATTGGCAAATCGATAACTGGGGTGAACGCATCTTCGGTTCTCATGGAACATTATTTCTCGGAGCCTTTATGGACAACACAAAGCTATTGTTCCCTGTACTCCTGCTTTGCGATGAGAATGGCGAATATATAGACTTTACGGAAGATGATATCGTTTCTGCATTGGAGGACGCGGATGATTCGGATATTCGCTACTTCAAGCCAACAGAGGCAGAACAGGCCAATTTTAATCGCATATACAATCGACTGATTGGCGAGGCCAAAAGTCAGCACGATAAAGCAGTGGCACCAGTTCTCGCCTACAATAAGAGAAAAATCGAGAACTGGGTTAATGTTCAGCGAGAGCAACTGCAAGTCCAGCTTGGAGAATCGAAAAAAGAAGTCGAAGATCTCATTTTTGCGGAGATGACGGCATCGGATTCTCTTGAAAAAAAGGACATTCGTAAGAAGACGGCAGAAGCGAAAAAGCGGATGGACAAGCTTCAGAGAGAATTCCCAAAACGGCAAAATGAAATAGAGAACGAAGCCAAGAATGAAATTGATAGTTTCAATCGTTCTCAAGAGATCAATCCGATACTTCTCGTCAACATTGTTTTGAAGTTCTGATAGGAGGAGCAAATGGCAGATAGATTTAAGTTCGCTGAAGTGCGGCAAAAGGTCATTGATATAATGAAGATGGATCTGCTGGGTCCTAGCAGCGAAGAGGAAGTGCTATCGCAGAACCCACGATTTGAGTATTTAGTCGGGATGCTTGCGCCTCAAACGAATGAGGATGATGGATCAAATGAGCAGGAAGTCGATGGCGATGCCTCTTTTGAAGGAGACGATAATTACACAGCGGGCGAAGAGGACGACAACGAGCCTGTTTCTACCAATCGATTTAAGACACCGTCCTCCATTGGCATTAGCTTTTATGTAGAAAGCGGCACTTCTGGATTTAATGTCGATGTGTCTTGGGGAGACTATGTAAAATCGACTGATAAGACCGTTAATAAGGATGGCAAAGAAATCAATGTCAATACATACACTCGGCATCCGCAGAAAGAGACTATTGCGATTGAGCTGGATTCCTTTAGTAAGAGTCAAGAATATCCGTTAGTTTGTGACTCCAATGTTGTCCTGTATATTTCCAAGATCGGATTACGGCAAGGCTATACTTTGGTAACAGCGTATGTCATTAACCGCCGGAATAATTCCGAAAGTGACATTGCCGGGCTGATGTTTCAGGTCAAGCTGCGTGCCTACTCGCCGAGTGGAGAAAACATTTTCTTTGCTGAGCATATTTGCAGGAAGATTCTTGCAGTGGATGAATTCTACTTTGCACAGCGCCCTATCTTAGGAAGAGGTCGCGGCTGCGCAGCAACTTGGAAGGCAAATGCAAATGGCCGCGCTTCGGAGATATCATCAACATTTATACCGGAATATGAGTTTCCGGGCGTAAGTGCTGCACTGGAAGGCTTTGATCCCTTCTATTTTTCCATGCGTACACTTTCTGTTTTGAAAAATAAAGATGACATCATTGCCCGCCTTAATGTCCTAGCAGATTCGTATGCCTCTTGGATTCAGGAGAAGCTGGTTGAAGATTCCAAGATGGCAGACAAGAAGTTTAGAGAAGAAATTGGCAACGATATCATCAATAAATGCGTCGAGGCATTGAACAGAATCCGCGCCGGTATTCAGCTGCTTGTTGAGGATGCCGTTGTATTTGATGCGTTCTGCTTTATGAACCGTGCGATGATCTTACAGAGAAATATTATGAATTTCTCGAAGAAGCACGGTGCGGGTGTTGAATGTAGCTTCAAGGATTTCGTCGATCCGCGTAAGCCGGAGAACAATTTCGGGTGGAGACCGTTCCAGATTGCCTTCATTCTGATGAATTTGAAAGCGATTGTTGATCCAGCAGGCAAAGAACGAGAGATCGTTGACCTTCTCTATTTTCCGACTGGTGGCGGTAAGACAGAAGCATACTTGGGCCTTATGGCCTTTGTCATTGCAAACAGAAGATTGCGTTCCAAAGATACCGATGAATATAACCGCGATGGAGGCGTAACGGCAATTTTGCGTTATACGCTTCGTCTTCTTACTACTCAGCAGAGAGACCGTATCACAAAGATGGTTTTGGCTGCAGAAATGATTCGCGCAAGGGAATATCCAAAATACGGCAAAGAGCCAATCAGCATTGGATTCTGGGTCGGCGGAGGCGTTACCCCAAATACCTTTGAAGAGCTTAAAGAAGATCCGGAAGATCCGCAAAAGACACGGAATGCTAGGAGCAAGAAGAACCTTATCTATAAGCAGCTTTTAACTTGTCCATTCTGTGGAAAGCCGCTGAAGGATGAGAACTTTTATATTGATATCCCTACAAAGTCGGTTAACATCTACTGCTCGGATAAAATGTGCATGTTCTATCGCTATAAACAGGGCAACAAGATGAAAATACCGGTTTATCTTGTCGATGAAGAAATATACGCAAAGTGTCCGACAATCATCTTGTCCACGGTGGATAAATTTGCACGTCTGCCTTGGGATGTTAATACGAACACCATCTTTGGTCGTGTTGATAGGCTATGCAGTCGCGATGGCTATGTTGCAATTGGCGCAGAGCATTCCAGACACAATCGTACGGAAGAACTGCCGACATCCATATTGACACCGATTAAGCCGTTCCTGCCGCCCGAATTGATTATCCAGGACGAGCTCCATCTGATTACCGGCCCACTGGGAACCATATATGGTGCCTATGAAACTATCATAGAGGACTTGTGTACATATTCTGCTGCCGGAAAGACAATTAAACCGAAATATGTGGTATCAACGGCTACGATAAAAAATGCAGCCGAACAGACCAAATGTCTCTATGGCAGAAAAGAAACTGCCCAATTCCCGCCAAATGGTTTTGAAATCGGAGATAGCTTCTTTATTCGTGAAATTCCGGTTGAGAATGATCCGTTCAGAAGGTATGTGGGCATTTGTGCGTCTGGGCAATCTGTAAAGACCGCCTTGCTGCGAGTCTATGCCATTGTCCTACAGGCGGCATATAACCTGTCTCAAGAAGAGGAATGTAAGGATTACATCGACCCGTACTATACCCTTGTCGGATATTATAACAGTATTCGAGAGCTTGGCGGCGCAGTGCGCTTGCTTCAAGATGACATTCCGGACAGAATCCAGCGCATCAAGAAAAAATATGGTATGAGTAAACAGCGTTTCCTCAACCACAAGGTTGAGATAACTTCACGAATGTCTTCCTACGACATTCCGAAAAAGTTAAGCCAACTGGAGATACCATATACATCTAAAGAATGTCTAGATACTGCCATTGCAACAAACATGATTGCTGTAGGTATGGATGTAGATCGCCTCGGCTTGATGGTTGTAACTGGTCAGCCTAAGCAGAACTCCGAGTACATCCAGGCAACCAGCCGTATTGGACGTTCTTTCCCTGGATTGGTCGTAACGCTATATAACCCATACAGGCCTCGTGACCTATCGCATTATGAGAACTTTACAGGTTACCATTCTCAGCTTTATCGCTTCGTTGAGGGGACTACAGCAACGCCGTTCTCTGCAAGAGCGCGTGACCGGGTATTGCACGCTTTAGTTATTTCGGCAATCCGTTTGCATTATCCGAACTTGGCCAATAATGACGGAGCTGCGGCGATTTCAGAACTGACAGATCAGCAGCTTGATGAGATTAAAGCGTTGATTCTGAACAGGCTGAATATTATCAAGCCAACGGCGAAGGCAGATGCTGAACAAGAAATTGATGATTTTATTTGCAACTGGAAATTTTTAGCTGCGCAGCCGAAAGGCCTCAAATACTATGTCTTCAAGACGGAAAAATATAACCGCTTGATGAATAGCTATGGTGAAGTTTGCACTGATTTCGAGAAGGCAACGCTTCGCTCTATGAGAGAAGTAGAAAGCTCAGCCAACATGTATTATTACACGGAGGAGTAAAAGCCTATGTTTGACAATAATAAATTAGGCGAAATTCGTCCTAATCAGTTGATTACAACATTTGGACCAGGTGCGATTGTGGATGCGGTAAAGGACTCCGTCACCATACTTGACCTAAACTATTGGAAGGAAAAAGGAAAGAAAATCATCGACGGAAGATTGGCCTCCTACTTGAATGTCGATTGCTTTTATATGCCAAGAACATCTTATAGTGGAGATATTCCGGCAACATCCTTCCCTTATATGCATGTATGCTCCAGTGTCAAGTGCGGAAGGATCTTTGATGTCAGAGATAACTTCGACTTGGACAGGTACCTGAAATTTGGTGTAACCTGCCCATTCTGTCACAAACCGGCGTATCCTTCTCGTTTTATCACGATTTGCGAGAATGGACATATGAACGATTTTCCTTGGAGCTGGTGGGTTCATAATGGGAGTTCCACATGTAAAGGTACGCTGCGCATGTATTCCACGGGCAATACATCTACGCTTGCAGATATGTGGGTGGAGTGCTCGTGCGGAGCGAAGAGAAGCATGAGCGGTGCAACTCAGAAAGAAAATTTTGAAGGCATGACCTGCTCCGGACATCACCCGTTTCGCCCACATCACAAGAATGAGAAATGCGATAAAATCTTGATTCCGTCTCAGCGCGGTGCATCAAACGTCTACTTCCCGGTAATGAGAAGTGCCATTTCTATTCCACCTTGGATAAACCCACTTTACAACTTGATTGATGAGCATTTGCGGTTAATTGATAGCTATGAAGAAGATTTCGGAGACATGGGCTTAGATAAGGCATATCAGAAATTCTTCTCTGCTTTCACAAGAGAGGAATTTGATGCGGCTTTATTGCGGAGAAGGCAGAATATCAAGGAGTTCACAGAGATCAAGCAGATGGAGTACAATGCGATCACACATCATGCTGATCCTGTGTACGCGTCCAATAAGATGCACTTTAAGGCGGAAGAAGATCCGCTGCCTGAGTATTTGCGCCCATATTTCAAGCGCGTGATTCGTATAACACGCTTGCGCGAGGTGCGAGTATTGCTTGGTTTTACAAGAGTTGATGCGCCAGACCCAGACGCAGACGAACAGACCAATATCGTCTATCTCAACAAAGGAAAAACTGAACGCTGGCTACCAGCTGCTGAGATTCATGGTGAGGGAGTCTTTATTGAGTTTAACAGGGATACCATTGACTCTTGGTTGAGTTCACCGCAACTGAGTGCGCTATCTCAGAAATATGCGCAGTGTTACAAGGAATTTTGCGAATCAAAAGAATGGACGATAACCACTTTGAGAGATGCGCGATATGTTCTAATGCATACCTTTGCACATTTGCTGATAAAACAAATGTCAATGGCATCTGGCTACTCATCTTCCGCAATTCGCGAACGAATCTACTTCGGAGATGATATGTCCGGTGTATTGCTCTACACTGGAAGTTCAGATAAGGAGGGCTCTCTTGGTGGATTAGTTGAGTTGGGCAACATCAGCCAGCTTAGAATTCTAATGCGAGATGCATTTCAAGAAGCTCTGGTTTGCACTAATGACCCGGAATGCTTAAATAACACGCCGGCCGGAAACAATTCAAACGGCGCGGCCTGTCATTCGTGCTGCATGATTTCTGAAACCGCATGTGAAAACGGGAATCGAATGCTGGATAGAGGACTTATTGTCCCCATTGATGGTAGGGAGGATCAAGCTTATTTCAAAGCTTTGGTGGAAGAATTATGTCAACTGGATGCATGAACTTGGATATCTTATTAGACCAGATCCTCTCAGATGCTTTGGCGGGGGCGAATGAATCAGTCCGCGCGATTCAAAGGAGATATCCATCTCTTTCAGAGCGAGAAGCATCGGAGATATTTTCTATGATATCGTCAGCAGCGGAGCGCAGTGATGATAGTGCAGAACTGATTATCACTGCATCACCATCCTTTGCGTTGAGAGTCAAACCGACCAAAGTAGTTGTAAACGCAATGCTCTCAAATGCGAAAAGCAGCATCCTTATTACCGGATATTCACTCTCTGACTATTTCAGCGATTTGGTTGATTGTGTCATCCGGAAAAGTCAAGAGGGGGTGCTTGTCAAGTTCTTTGTGAACGATATTGATAGCCAGAAATCTTTTGATCGTTTATGCCGGTATAAGGGCAGATTCTTGAGAATTTACAATTATCCGAAACAGGAAGACAAGATGTCTGCACTTCATGCCAAAGTGATTTCTGTTGATCAGCAGGACACTTTGATTACATCCGCGAACCTTTCCTATCACGGGCAAGAAGGCAATATTGAGCTCGGCACAAAAATCCATTCTAGGGATTTAGCAAGACAGGTTGAAGATGTATTCACCAAGTTGGTGTTCAAGAAAGCATTCGTTGAATTATAAGAATTGGAACTCTTATAGAAAAACTGGCGCAACCCATACATACTAAGCGAGGTATACCCAATGGACATAGATGCAAAACTCAGGCCTTTATACCTTACCCAAATACTGAAGGAACGTACGGACGAGGACCACTACCTGACTACTCCTCAACTTTGCGCCATTCTGAAGGATGAGTACGGTATGGAGACACATCGCACGACGATAAAGAGCGATATTGAGATGCTCCAGCAAGCCGGAATCGGCATACAGGCGGTGCGGTCATCGCAAAATCAATACAACTTCATAGACCGTGAATTCGATATTGCCGAACTCAAGCTGTTGATTGATGCGGTAGAGTCTTCCAAATTCATTACCAAGAGCAAGAGTGAGCAGCTTGTCGCCAAGTTGACTTCATTCGCCGGTGCCTTCAAGGGCAGAGAACTCAAGCGCAATCTTGCCGTTGACGGAAGAATCAAACCAGAGAATGAGCAGATTTTCTATATTGTCGATGTAATCAACGAGGCAATCAACCATCGCAGAAAAATTCGTTTTCAAAAAACTGAGTACAATATTCGCAAGGAAGTTGTGCTGCATAACAATGGTGAAAAGTACACATTCAGCCCATATTCTCTTATCTGGGACGGCGATTTTTATTATGTTGTCGGCTATTCGGATAAATACAAGAGCATTGGAAGTCACCGAGTTGACCGAATCGCAAAACAGCCGGAGATTCTGGATGAGCCTGCTGTGCCGCAGCCTATGGGCTTTGATATGAACAAGTATATCAAGGCGACATTCCGGATGTATAACGCGCCACGCATTGAAGTAGAACTCATCTGCGATAATAGTCTTATGGACGCCATGATTGACCGCTTCGGGACGGATGTGCATACCTACGCCTGCGACCGTCAGAATTTTCGTGTAATCGAAGAGGTTGCTGTCGGCAAGGTGTTTTTCAATTGGATTTTCGGCTTTGAGGGCAAGGTCAGGATTAAGGCACCCGAAAATGTGAAACAGCAGTATGAAGATATGGTGCGTCGTGCGGCTGAGATGATTGAGTGAGAAATAATATTTACAATATATGCTGATCTGCTCATGCAGAAGCACTTCCAGCATATAATCTATTCTCGATAAAACTAAACAACTTAATTTCTGGAGATGGCACTCTGTGCCATCTCTTTTTTTAAAATCTATTGTCACTTACGACCGACACCATCGAAATACCCCCTTGAAATTATAAAATTGCCGAGTATAATAACATTATGGGATTTGAAATCCCATATAGAAACAGAGGTGCTGATATGAGAACAAAGAATCAAGAAACTCTGGACAGGATATTGAAGTTCGTAAACAAGTATTATCAGGAGCACCACAGCTCTCCTACGATCAACGATGTTGCTGAAGGCGCTGGCGTTGCCAGATCCACTACGCATCGCTACCTTCAGGAACTGAGTGATCGCAACCTGATTGACTACAGCCGAGGTATCTTGTCTGCTCCCCAGAGCGCCAAAATGAAAACGGCCTATGTATCCGCCCCGTTAGTAGGCTCTATTCGCTGCGGCAATCCGGAGGATGAGGAAGAGTCGATTGAGGAGTATGTCAGCCTCCCGGTCTCTATGTTTGGCAAGGGAGATTTCTATATTCTCCGCGCCAAAGGCGATTCCATGGTGGATGCCGGAATTGACGAGGACGATCTGCTTGTTATCGAGCGCAATTGCCCTGCTCTCGAGGGGGATATAGTCGTTGCGCTGGACGAGGACAACCAGAATACGCTGAAGCGATACGCCGGCTACGACAAGGACAGTGGGTATTACATCCTCGAATACGAAAACGAGGCTCGATACCCGGGCAAAACAATAAAGGTGCGGAGCTTTCAGGTACAAGGCGTTGCTCGGCACGTAATAAAATCACTCTAAACAATAATCTTGATTCGATGGGAGATGTGTTGTTTTGAATGCAAAAGATGTGAAATGCCCGATTTGCGGCACAGTCAACAGGAGTCTCGATTTAGATGAGACCGACGGATGGATGGAATGTGAGAGCTGCTATAACGCTATTCAAATATTGGAGTACGCTAAAAGCAAGCGTGTTCCGGTATATCAGATGGCGGATTGCAATCTCCTCGTTCCGTTGAGCAAAAAAAGATAAAAGGAGTATGGCGATGCTGGAGGACTGGACGATTTACTCTTGGTATTGCCCAAACTGTAAGACGCAGGTAGCGGGGCTAAAAAACAAGAAAAATCAAATCAGAGTTATTTGCACAAAGTGCGGCGTTGAAATGGTCCGCACGGTTGTAAGCAGGCGGCATGATGTGATTGATATGTTCGCTCCGTCAGGAATGGAACATAGCGAACTGGAATTGAGGGAGTATTGATATGACGATGTTAGAGGCTTTTGTAAAAGAGCGCAACGAGGCGCTGTTCAGCCTTGACCGAAAGAAGATCGAGGCCTACATGATCAAATATGGAGAAACGGAAATTGCGCAGACACCCGATGTTGTTTTCTGGGCATCCGTGTACAAGGCCATCTGCGGTATCAAGGATGCGCCAGCGGCCATTTTAAGCAAAGCAAAGGCATGGCTGCACGAGCATGGCATGAGCCCTAATCTGGCGGGATGATAATCCCCCCATTGATCTGCATGAAGAACATCGAAGCGAGTTCCTATAACAACTGAATCAACGACATCACGACGGAACGGTCGGGCTGAAACAGGGCCACACGAAATCCGCTTCCAGGTCACTTGATCGTGGGCATTAGCCCGAACATGAACCGGTAGTTATTCCAGACATACGTGAGAGGCCACCGGCAAGGTAAGACACTATAGTTCTATCTATAGGTCTGCCTTGTCGGTGGCCTTTTTTTGTTTTTTACCGACATTACAAATACATATTCGCAGCCTGAAGTACAAGGGCCAAGGATACAAATACGCTGATTTCAAATCTATTTGAAAAAGCAGTATGGGTACCCTTAGATTTCTGCACCCTTTTTCAGGCAAGCAGCATCGGGAGTCCTTTTCGCCAGCGTAGTTGTGTCCTTTGGACCGCAGCAGGCGGAAAGGACTTTTTATGTGCGATCAGTGGCTCTGCTATATCGCTGAATACCCGTGATCTCCGAATTTTTGACTTTCACCCAAATTCAAAAATTCAAAGGAGATTACGACAAATGGGATTTAATTATGGACTCGAAAAGAGAAAGTTCACCGAGGAGTGGAAGAAGCTCTACCGCGAATATAAAGCTGCCGGCATGAGCGAAGAGGATATTCAGGATATCTATGCGTTCGACCTGAATGTGTTCAGGAAAAACAGGACGGAATGCCAGCGCACACAGCCCCTCTCAGAAAGCTCCTGTGACGACGGAACCGAACAGGGTGAATCTATGTCTGCCCTATTAAAAAAGTTCTCCAGTGCGCTTTCTGTGTGCGACAAGTATTCTTTCCAAAGTGACCCCCGCTTTGCGTGGGTTGATGAAATGGAGAATGACGAATTATATCGGAAGATTATTTCTCTGCCTAAAAGAGATATGGACCTGCTGACGCTGATCGCATTTGAAGGATATTCACAGCGGGAGGTTGCAGAAATTCGCGGCATTGCCCCCGCCGCGATCTGCAAAAAAATCGCAAAACTCAAAAAACTTCTGTATGGGGGTTAATTTTTGCCCGTTTTCGTTGCCTACCAAGTGAAAGGATTATTTCGAAAACAAAGGAGCAGCAGAATATGAACCATTTGAACGAGAAGAACTCCGTTTTGAATAGACCGATGTATTTGTGCCTTTGCCCGGTTTGCCTTGGTCAGTTCCTTGACACAGGAAGCTATAAGATCGTGCGGGAAAATCACGGACAAGCAAAAGAGCGCTGTGATTTCTGTAATTATCGCAACGGGTACGATTTCATCATCTACTCCAAAACAGAAAAGAAAGATGAGGTGGCAGACGAATGGCAATGAAAAAGTCTGAGCTGAGAGAACTGTACTTGATGATGTTTCCGGAGTATCCGGACATTGTGAACATCACTCAGCTCCAATCGATGCTTGGTATCAGCCGCCATCTTGCCTATGACTTGATCAATGACGGGTATATCAGAGGACTGAAAATCGGAAATGCGTTCCGGATACCCAAGGTCAATGTCATCGAGTATGTCATGGATCAGGGAAAAAGTGTGATTTGAACTCTGTTTTGATGATCGCATATTTGAGTATCTCCCACCGACCGAATAAAATATAGATGTCGGTGGGAGATGCCTGTATACAATTCAATGATTCCGGAGGTAATAAAAATGGTATCAGGAACTCTTGCGCTGAAGAACGGCTACTATTATGCCGTTCTCAGCTATCAGGACGCAGCAGGAAAACGCCATCAAAAATGGGTATCGACAGGATTGCCCCAAAAAGGCAATAAGCGCCGGGCAGAACAGGAACTTATTCGTATTCGCAGCGAATTTGAGATTCCTCCGGCTGCTGGAGAATTAAACTCCAATATGCTCTTTGCAGACTATTTGGATCAATGGCTTGAGGTTGTCAGAGCGAGGATCAAGCCCGCAACATTCGGCTCGTATCAAGGGATGGTCAAAAGCACGATTGGCCCGTATTTCCGCAAAAAAGAGCTAACCTTAAAAGAGCTGGAGGCTCGGCACATCCAACAGTTTTATACGGAGAAGCTGAAAACCGTTACGCCGAATTCAGTTATCCACTATCATGCGGTGATTTATCAGGCCTTGAAGTATGCGATGAAAACCGACATGGTACCGCAGAATGTTGCCATGAAGGTGGATAGGCCGAGGAAGAACTCGTTTCAGCCGACCTTTCTTGACGCAGAGCAAATGCAGAAGTTGTTCGAGATTGTCAAGGGAACGCGGCTGGAGCTTCCGGTTTTGGTTGCTGCTTTTTATGGACTGCGCCGTGGTGAGGTGCTCGGGTTAAAGTGGGATGCGATCGATTTCAATCGCGGAACGCTGACCATCAAACGAACAGTCACTGAGGCAACGATTGACGGCACCATGAAAATTATCGAGCAGGATTCTGCTAAGACCAAATCAAGCCTGAGAACGCTTCCTTTGGTGGGGAGCTTCCGCGACTACTTTCAAAAGGTAAAAGAGGCCCAGGAGCTAAACAAGAAAGTTTGCGGCAATTGCTATAACTACGAGTACGACGGTTATGTCTTTGTGAACGAGCTGGGAGAGCGCATGCGCCCCAACTATTTGACGGAGTACTTTCCTAAGTACATAGCAAAACACGGGATGCCGAAGATGCGGTTTCATGATCTTCGCCATAGCTGCGCCAGCTTGCTGCTGGCCAACGGCGTGCCGTTAAAGCAAATCCAAGAATGGCTCGGCCACTCGGATTTCAGCACGACCGCTAATATTTATGCCCATCTCGACTACAGATCCAAAATATCCTCGGCGCAGGCCATGGAGCAGGGAATGCTCCTTCCGAGGTCAGATGATTTCGGGAGCCGCTGGGAAAATGTAACCGAGCAGGGCAAAATAACAGAACCGGATTTGAACCCGGGTTTTTGACTAAAAAAACACGCTGTTCTAACGCAAAAACGGCCAATTCTAACGCCGTTCTAACGCGAAAATCGGAAAATTCAAGGAGTCGGACAAAAAAGGAAAGTCCAGCAAACCCTTGAGTTTGCTGGACTTTTTTGGCGGAGAGGATGGGATTCGAACCCATGTGCGATTGCTCGCAAACTGATTTCGAGTCAGCCCCGTTATGACCACTTCGATACCTCTCCGTGTATGTCAAACACGGTCAAAACATCTTGAACCTCAAAAAAGAGGGAAAACCAAAATGTTAGAACGGCGTGTTAGAACAGCGAAATATTTAGTTTTTAGAACCCGCGAAAACCCTTGAAAACAAAGGGAAACGGGTGGACGAAAAAGCCTGAGCTGCGGAGGATTTCGAGTGCTGCACCTTCGACCACTCGGACAACTCTCCGTGTCTATTTTCGTCCGGTTTTCTTTCCAGAAATTTGCTCAAAAATTCGTTGGAGAGAAAACAGGAGAGACGGCAAAAAATATTCGATTTTGAGATTTTCTGTGTTGAGGAATATCAAGGAGAATCAGGGGGATGAAATTCCCAGCTTCTGCCGAAATTTCGAGTCAGGGCCGTTATGACCACTTCGATACCTATCCATGAATGCGTTTCACGAACGCACGGATGATTATAACCAATCCCGCGAAAAAAATCAAGTATGGCGGTGGAATTTCTGCAAATTCTGTTGTATAGTACTTGCGTATGCGCTAATATGGCGCAAATTCTGCGCAAAAAGGACACCATCACCGTGGACGATATGAAAAAAGAGGCCGAACGCGAGGCGCGCACCATGTGGCAGTTCGTGCGCACGTTTCTCAAGTGGCTCGTGATCGCGGGCGTGACCGGCGGCATCGGCGGGCTGGTCGGCTCGGCCTTTCACCTGAGCGTGAACTGGGCGGCGGCGTTTCGCGCCGCGCACCCGTGGCTGCTGTGGCTGCTGCCAATAGGCGGCCTGCTCATCGCGGCCATTTACCGCCTGACCAAAATGGAAAACAAGAACACCAACGCCATCATCGACGCCATCCACTTCGGCGACAAGGTGCCGCTGCTGCTCGTGCCGGCGATCTATCTGTCGACCGTTATTACGCACCTGTTCGGCGGCAGCGCCGGGCGCGAGGGCGCTGCGCTGCAGATCGGCGGCAGCCTCGGCTGCTACGTCGGGCAGCTGTTCCGCCTCGATGAAAAGGACATGCGCATCGCCACGCTCTGCGGCATGAGCGCCGTGTTCTCGGCCCTGTTCGGCACGCCGCTGACGGCGACGATCTTCGCGCTCGAGGTCATCAGCGTGGGCGTGTTTTATTACTCCGCGCTCGTGCCGTGCATCGTCGCGTCGCTCGCGGCGCTCGCGATCTCGAATGCCTTCGGCATCGCGCCGACGCACTTCACGTTCGCGCTCACGGCCGTGCCGAAGCTGCTGCTTCTGCGCGTGGCGGCGCTCGCCGCCGTGTGCTCGCTCATGAGCATCCTCTTTTGCGTGACCATGCACGGCACGGAGCGGCTCTTTGCCGGCCGCATCCAGAACCCGTGGCTGCGCATCGCCGCCGGCGGCGCGATCGTGGTCGTGCTGACGCTGCTCGTTGACACGGGGGACTACAACGGCGCCGGCATGGACGTCATCACCCGCGCCATCGAGGGCGGGCAGGCCGCGCCGGACGCATTTTTCTGGAAGCTGCTGTTCACCGCTGTCACCATCGGCAGCGGGTTCAAGGGCGGCGAGGTCGTGCCGACGTTTTTCATCGGCGCGACGCTCGGCTGTGTGCTCGGCGGACTGCTCGGCATCCCGGCCGGATTTGCCGCGGCGCTCGGACTCGTGTGCGTGTTCTGCGGCGCGGTCAACTGCCCGATCGCGTCGATCGTGCTGAGCATCGAGCTCTTCGGCGCGGGGCAGCTCGTGTACTTTGCACTCGCGTGCGGCATCGCCTATATGCTCTCGGGCTACTTCGGGCTCTACAGCAGCCAGAAGATCCTTTATTCCAAGCTGAGGACGGAGTTTATCAACATCCACGCAAAATAAAATGCAAGCGCCATGCCCGGACACGGAACGTGTCCGGGCAATTTTGACGCCGAAAAAAATTATATAATTTGCGTATAAATTTATATAAAAATGCTTGACAAAGTTATAAGGCGGGTGTACAATGCACAATGTAAGAAAAAAGAAAGCGGTGACCAACCGATGAAGAAAACTCTATACAGCCTCATGCTCAACGAGGAGGTCGTGCGCGAGATCGACCGCATGGCCCACCGCATGGGCACGAACCGCTCGGCACTCATCAATCAGATCCTTGCCGACTATACCTCGGTCGTGACGCCGGAGCGCCGCATCGAGAACATCTTCCACGAGATCGAGCAGCTCGTCGCGCCGGCGCGCGACCTGGTGCCGTTTTTCGCGCCGCACACGACGAGCATGTCGCTCAAGAGCAGCCTGGAGTACAAGTACCGCCCGACGGTCAAGTACGAGGTCGCGCTCTACGGCGACAAGCAGGAGGGGCTCGGCGAGCTGGCCGTCATCTTCCGCACCCAGTCGGCGCAACTGCTGCAGAGCATGACGCAGTTTTTCCGCCTCTGGAAGCAGATCGAGGACGCGCACCTGTCCGGCGTGGAGCCGGATTACGCGCTGTACGACGGCAAGTTCGTGCGCACGCTCTCGCTGCCGCCCGATCACGACTACACGAGCGAGGAGATTGCCCGCGCGATCTCGGACTACGTGCAGCTGTTTGACCGGCTCATGAAGGCATACCTCGCCGGGAAGTACACCCCGCCTGAGATCGAGGCGCTCTACTGCGCGCAGCAGCAGCGCGCGGCGATCCTCATCTGATCCATTCGCAACCATCCATGAAAGGAGGCGCTGCGTGCCGGAACACGCAGCAACCCGACTATGAACGCTGATAAATTCACGCAAAAGACAATCGAAACCATCCAGACCGCCCAGAGCATGGCGCAGGAAAACGGCAACCAGTATCTCACGCCGGAGCACCTGCTCTATGCGCTCGTTGACGCCGACGGCGGCCTGATCGGTACGCTGCTCGGCCGCATGGGCGTGGACTGCAACGCCGTGCTCAGCGAGCTGGACACCGCCATTGACCAGCTGCCGAAGGTCTCCGGCGGCAGCGGCGAGGTGTACGCCTCGCCGGAAACGAGCAAGATCTTCAATTTCGCCGAGCGCGAGGCCAAATCCGGCGGCGACGCCTACGTCTCCGTCGAGCACCTGATGCTCGGCATCTTCGCCAACGAGACCGCCGCCATCAAGCGCATCTTCAGCGCGCACGGCATCACGAAGGCGGGCTTTGTGGCGGAGCTCAAAAAGGTCAAGACCGGCCCCGTCACGAGCGACAACCCGGAGGACACCTATGACGCGCTGAAAAAGTACGGCACCGACCTCGTCGAGCGCGCCCGCGAAGGCAAGATGGACCCGGTCATCGGTCGCGATCAGGAGATCCGCAACGTTATCCGCATCCTCTCGCGCAAAACAAAGAACAACCCCGTGCTCATCGGCGAGCCGGGCGTCGGCAAGACGGCCATCGCCGAAGGGCTGGCGCAGCGCATCGTGCGCGGCGACGTGCCCGAGGGCCTGAAGGACAAGACCATTTTCTCGCTCGATATGGGCGCGCTGGTCGCGGGCGCAAAGTACCGCGGCGAATTCGAGGAGCGGCTCAAGGCCGTGCTCGAGGAAGTGCGCAAGAGCGAGGGGCGCATCCTGCTGTTCATCGATGAGCTGCACACCATCGTCGGCGCGGGCAAGACCGAGGGCAGCATGGACGCCGGCAACCTGCTCAAGCCGATGCTCGCCCGCGGCGAGCTGCACTGCATCGGCGCGACGACGCTCGACGAGTACCGCAAGTATATCGAAAAGGATGCCGCGCTCGAGCGCCGCTTCCAGCCCGTGCAGGTCGATGAGCCGACGGTGGAGGACACCATCTCCATCCTCCGCGGCCTGAAAGAGCGCTACGAGATCTACCACGGCGTGCGCATCCACGACAACGCGCTCGTCGCCGCGGCCACGCTCTCCAACCGCTATATCACCGACCGTTTCCTGCCTGACAAGGCCATCGACCTCGTCGATGAGGCCTGCGCCATGATCCGCACGGAGATCGACTCCATGCCGTCGGAGCTCGACGACCTGCGCCGCCGCATTATGCAGATGGAGATCGAGGAGATGGCCCTCAAGAAAGAGGACGACCAGCTCTCGCGCGACCGGCTCGAAAAGCTCACGCAGGAGCTCGCCGAGCTCAAGGACCGCTTCAACGAGCAGAAGGCCCGCTGGGAGGCCGAGAAGAACAGCGTCGAGGAGGTCAAGTCCCTCAAGGCGGACATTGACCACCTGCACGCCCAGATCGAAGAGGCCCAGCGCAACTATGAGTATGAAAAGGCCGCGCGCCTGCAGTACTCCGACCTGCCGAACCTCGAGAAGGAGCTCACCGAGGCCGAAGCCGCGGCCGAGCGCCGCAAGAGCGACAACTCCCTCGTGCACGACACCGTGACCGAGGAGGAGATCGCCGGCATCGTTGCCAAGTGGACCGGCATCCCGGTGGCAAAGCTCATGGAGGGTGAGCGCGAGAAGCTGCTGCACCTCGACGAAGTGCTGCACCGCCGCCTGATCGGCCAGGACGAGGCCGTGGAGAAGGTCTGCGAGGCCATCCAGCGCTCGCGTGCCGGCATCAGCGACCCGAACCGCCCGATCGGCTCGTTCCTGTTCCTCGGCCCGACGGGCGTCGGCAAGACGGAACTGGCCAAGGCGCTGGCCGAGAGCCTGTTTGACGATGAGCGCAGCATGGTGCGCATCGACATGACCGAGTACATGGAGAAATTCTCCGTCTCGCGTCTCATCGGTGCGCCTCCCGGATACGTCGGCTACGACGAGGGCGGTCAGCTTACCGAGGCCGTGCGCCGCAAACCGTACTCCGTCGTGCTGTTCGATGAGGTCGAAAAGGCGCACCCGGATGTGTTCAACATCCTGCTGCAGATCCTCGACGACGGCCGCATCACGGACAGCCAGGGCCGCACGGTGGACTTCAAGAACACGATCATCATCCTCACGTCGAACCTCGGCAGCCAGTACCTGCTCGACGGCATCGGCCCGGACGGCGAGATCACCGCGGACGCGCGCGAGCGCGTGCAGGGCGAGCTGCGCCGCGCCTTCCGGCCGGAGTTCCTCAATCGTCTGGATGAGATCCTCATGTTCCGTCCGCTCACGCGCGACAACCTGTCGCACATCATCGACAACCTCGTCGCCGCCCTGCGCAGCCGCCTGGCTGACCGCACGCTGAACCTCGAGATGACCGACGCCGCCAAGGCGCTCATCATCGCCAACGGGTATGACCCGGTCTACGGCGCGCGTCCGCTCAAGCGCTACCTGCAGAGCCACGCCGAGACGCTCATTGCCCGCACCATCCTCTCCGGCGACCTGCACGCCGGCGACACGCTCGTCGTGGACGCCGAGAACGGCGCGCTTGTCTGCCGCGTGAAGGCATAAGGCATAAAAATGACCCCGGGAATCTGTGCATCGTGCACAGGTTCCCGGGGTTTTGCTTTTGCCCTTGTTAATTATTCCTTGTGTTTTAAGCAGAAAATGCTATAATAGGCATACAAAAAATCGAGGCTGGCCAGCCTCATGGTTTATTGCATAAACCATGATAAGCCTCTAATGGCCTGTCACGATAGCCGTGAAACGGCGCGGATTATTAGCGGAAAAGGCGGGCTTGTTATGGATAAGTATGTCTTGGAAAGAGATGGTCAGCTTGATTTTTACAAGACTTTTCTTCCACGTGTTGATCCCCAATTAAATATTGATGAAATTATATCTGACAGCAACGATGGCGTTATCAATGGCAATCTGTTAGAGTTTAAGCTTCACGTTACAGATTTGAACTCTGTGCTGTTTCAGTGTATCAAATACCTGTCTGCTCTGCGTGTCAAGGGGAAGCCTGTTCCAGCTAACATTCTGATCATAGATGTGAACGCCGCGTGCGTTTGGCTGTACCGATCCGCGCCTTATTTGGCGGATATTGAAAAGCTGTATTTCGGCGGTGCATCAAAGGATAACAGCGGATTTATTGGCGGAGATGCTGAGCGGGTGCTGCATTATGAAAAGCAACTTGATGCTGAAGGTATTGTTGCCTTGCTCAAAGAAAATAGTTTTACCAAAATACATATTGATGAAAACTGCATCGTCGGTTGGGCTACATCTTTTTACAAGGCTGTTCCCACAGCGCGCAAAGAGGACTTTTTGGGTGATGACACAGGCAAGCATAAAACAATTGGTGAAATCAGAAAACCAGTTCACTTTGCACAGTATATATACCCTTATGAAGGACAGACAAACATCAAGTTTAACTACTTGATGGACAAGTTAAATGACACCTTGCAGAAAAAGAACCTTGGTGCATTCTATACACATCATCTTTACGCTGAAAAGTCGATCGAACTTGTACGTGCCGCTATTGCTCGTGTGCCCGCCGGAAATGACTATATCATTCTAGACAGGTGTGCAGGGACAGGCAATCTTGAGGCGGGATTGACGGACGATGAACTCACGCATTGTATTGTTTCTACGGTCGAATATTACGAATACAAGGTGCTACAAGAATTGCTCGGTGCAAAAGTGCGCCATATTATCCCGCCTGTTGAAACAGCTGAGACATTCAACGCCGGACTTGTAACAGGTGCGGACGCTTTAAGCCGTGAATATATTGAAAATTCCGTCATTAAGCAGTACCTTGACAATCCGCAATGCACGGTGATTTTGTTTGAAAACCCGCCCTACGCTGAAACAACTAGCGTTGAACATCAACGTCATGGTGTAGGCAAGAAATCATCCACATGGAAAAACAGCTATGTTGTCTCAGAAATGAAAAAAGAGGTCAAAGGGACTGCTACCAATGATTTGGGTAACGCCTTTATTTGGTCCGCCTTCAAGTATTATCTGCGCCAGCCAACGGATAGCTATATTGTTTATTCCCCGGTCAAGTATTGGAAAGCACAGCACTTGATCAATAAAGAATTCTTAGGAGGTTTCGCGTTTAACAGACGGCACTTCCACACAAATATTGATGCCTGCATCATGTGCGCCTATTGGGGTCAGGCAGAGGCAAACATTGATAATATTGAAATTCATGGCTATGATATTGCTCCCAACGAGACATTAGATGATTTTGGAATGCTATGTGTTAAGCGCATTCATACCATGTATAGCAAAACCTATTATGACAAGAGGACATTTCCGGATGACACAGAGAATGGGGTTTTGCTACAGCATGATGGCGGCTTGGCAGTAAATCAAAAAATGCGGATAAAGCCATTGTTTATTATTAAATTTTATATCTGATTTTTGATTATCCGCATAAACACTATACTTTCAAGCATTTTGAAATATAGGAAAGCACTCATTTTACCACGAATTTACCACGATTGAATGAGCCTTGATATGACGTAAGAATTTGAAAAGGACACCGTATAGTTTGGTGTCCTTTTACATGAAAATCATTAGTCGCTATTGATTGTTATTATACATTTTGTTAATTGTTCTTATTTCTTTTACGTTTTTTACCGAAAATCATGAGTATTGTCCGAGAGTGATTGGTCTTGCGTATGGTTAACCCTAAAGTTATGGAAATAAGACTTAGAAGCAAACTTAAGAGTGTGTTGATAGTGCATTATCTTAAAATTTTGTATAATAGGAATTGAAGTTAAATTAGATGCTAAAAATTTGTAATTAAGAAGGAGGGATTCGTCATGTTGGTATTCCAAATGCGTAATGTAGATAAAACATCTACTGTTTTGAAACAGACTAAAAACAGTGATTACGCAGATAAATAAATACGTTAGATTAATTCCTACCAGTGACTAATCTTATGACTTTTTAAACAGATAACTAAAATTACAAACAAATCGTTTAACTTCTGTATTTATTTATAGATGTAATCACTTCAGGAGTGATTACATGAACAAAAATATAAAATATTCTCAAAACTTTTTAACGAGTGAAAAAGTACTCAACCAAATAATAAAACAATTGAATTTAAAAGAAACCGATACCGTTTACGAAATTGGAACAGGTAAAGGGCATTTAACGACGAAACTGGCTAAAATAAGTAAACAGGTAACGTCTATTGAATTAGACAGTCATCTATTCAACTTATCGTCAGAAAAATTAAAACTGAATACTCGTGTCACTTTAATTCACCAAGATATTCTACAGTTTCAATTCCCTAACAAACAGAGGTATAAAATTGTTGGGAGTATTCCTTACCATTTAAGCACACAAATTATTAAAAAAGTGGTTTTTGAAAGCCATGCGTCTGACATCTATCTGATTGTTGAAGAAGGATTCTACAAGCGTACCTTGGATATTCACCGAACACTAGGGTTGCTCTTGCACACTCAAGTCTCGATTCAGCAATTGCTTAAGCTGCCAGCGGAATGCTTTCATCCTAAACCAAAAGTAAACAGTGTCTTAATAAAACTTACCCGCCATACCACAGATGTTCCAGATAAATATTGGAAGCTATATACGTACTTTGTTTCAAAATGGGTCAATCGAGAATATCGTCAACTGTTTACTAAAAATCAGTTTCATCAAGCAATGAAACACGCCAAAGTAAACAATTTAAGTACCGTTACTTATGAGCAAGTATTGTCTATTTTTAATAGTTATCTATTATTTAACGGGAGGAAATAATTCTATGAGTCGCTTTTGTAAATTTGGAAAGTTACACGTTACTAAAGGGAATGTAGATAAATTATTAGGTATACTACTGACAGCTTCCAAGGAGCTAAAGCGCTCGGGACCCCATTAAGTATTTTTAAAAGCATGGTCGCAAGTTTCACTAGCAGCCATGCTTTTATTGAATCATTGTAGGACATTTTAAAGATAATTGCCCACTTTAAAATTAAACATGTGCTTAGAATCGTTCTAGGCAACACCAATAACAATCACTAATCACAAGTGATTTGTGATTAATCACTTGTGATTTACAAGGTGTAACGATATAATTAAATGGAAAACGTGCAAAATATTTACATAAACAGGAGGGAGAAACTTGGAACTAGCATTTAGAGAAAGCTTAAAAAAGATGAGAGGTACCAAATCAAAAGAAAAATTCTCCCAAGAATTAGAAATGAGTAGATCAAATTATTCATTGATTGAATCAGGAAAATCAGATCCGACATTAAAAACATTGGAACGAATTGCAGAATTGACAAACTCAACCTTAGTTATTGACTTAATTCCTAATGAATTAGAACAAGTAGAGTTGCAAATAGAAGAAGAGAAGCAATGATTGTCGTTAATATATTTAACGAACATTATGGGATATCTCGTAGTTGATGGCCCGGGCTTTGATAACCCTGATTTACACGCCGTTTTAATTCGCGCAGGCATATATAATGGCAATGGCTTTTTCTTGCGAAAAGACAACTATCTCGAAAAACTCCCCATGTTCTGCGCCTCGCGTTATATCACATATAACAGGGCGTGGACGGAACGTGCCCGCATTATGAAGTCAGCAGACGGCGCGGATAGGTATCACGCAGATGTTGCAAGCGGGAAACTGACACAATTTCTCTTAAAATGCCTTCTGTTTACCTGTTTAGAAACGCAAAACCACATGAGGACATTTACAGGCAGCGACGGACGCTTTTACCGTAACGAGCTGTGTTTTGATGATACGAACGGAGAAACAATTGCCCTACAAGATGTAAAAGCTCTTTTAGTAGGCGATAAGGAGACCAAACTTTTGGAACAGTGGGAAACCGTTTTGCACTGGGCAAAGCAGGCAAAAAACTATGACCCTGCATTGACCTATGGCGTATACCAAATCTCTTCAGAATTGGATACCTCGCATAAAGACGAAGTGACGGGGGATACGGTTTGGGAAAACGTGGAGTTGCATACGGCGCTGGTAGGATTGAAAACGCTGGTGAAAGAGTATTATAACTCCGAAATTGTCCCGACACTGTTTGAGTATGAGTATTTGAAATAAATTAAAAGGTGCGGGAGTCATCATGATTCCCGCACCTTTTCACTTAACTGAGAATTGTTTTTTTTCAGGCTTTCGGCTGTTTCCGGCACAGGCGGAAGATCAGCAGTGTCAGCAGCGCGCCGGTGAGGTAGCCCGCCGTGTCGAGCCAGACGTCCGCGATGCGGCCGCTGCGGCCGGGGACGAAGAGCTGGATCGTCTCGTCGCACAGCGCGGCAAAGGGGCCTGGCAGCAGCGCGCGCGGCCACGAAAAATGCGCGCTCGTGCGCAGCGCGGCGGCCGTCAGCGCGCCGAGCACGGCGTACTCGGCAAAGTGCGCGCACTTGCGCAGCACATGGTCGGTCATCCACGGCAGCAGATCTTGCACCACGACCAGCAGCGCGCCGCTCTCGGCGCCGCTCTGTGCCGCAGGCAGGCACGAGTGGCCCCAGATGACCAGCAGCCACACGGCAGCGCAGACCGTCAGGATGCGGCTGGCGCGGCGGTTCATTTGCCCTCTGCTTCCTTCTGCGCGCGGATCTTGTCCACCCAGCACTTGTGGCACATGGCGACATAGCTGTCATTGCCGCCGAGGAGGATCTGCCCGCCCTCGGTGATGACGCGGCCGCTGCCGTCGATGCGGGCGTTGACCGTCGCCTTGCGGCCGCAGGCGCACACGGTCTTGATCTCCGTGATGGAATCGGCCAGCTCCATGAGCCGCCGCGCGCCGGGGAAGAAGTGCGTGAGAAAATCCGTCCGCAGGCCGAAGCACAGCACCGGGATGTTCTGCTCGTCAACGATGCGGCGCAGCTGGTCAATCTGCTCGGGGGAGAAAAACTGCGCCTCGTCCGCGATGATGACATCGGCGTGGCCCGCGCGCGCGAACGTGGCGATGATGTCCTCGTCCGGGTGGATGACCTGCGCCTCGCGCTGCAGGCCGATGCGCGAGCGGATGATGTTCGCCCCGTCGCGGTCGTCGACCGACGGCTTGATGAGCCAGACCGTCATGCCCAGCTCCTCATAGTTGAACTGCGTGATGAGCGCCTGTGCGGACTTCGACGAGCCCATGGCGCCGTATTTAAAGTAGAGTTTGGCCATTTAATCCCGCTCCTTTACATAGGCCCGGATGCGCTCCATGACAAAATCGAGCGCAACCTGATTATGCCCGCCTTCAGGGATAATAATATCGGCATAGCGCTTCGACGGCTCGACGAACATCTCGTGCATGGGCTTGACCGTGGTCAGATACTGCGTGACGATCGACTCCAGGTCGCGGCCGCGGTCGCGCACGTCGCGCCGCAGGATGCGCACATCGGCATCCGTGTCGACAAAGAGCTTGATGTCCAGCCGCTCGCGCAGCTCCGGCTCGGCAAAGATGAGGATGCCCTCGACGACGATGACCTTGGCCGGCGTGACCGTGGTCGTCTCGGCCGCGCGGTTGTGCACCGTGTAGTCGTAGATCGGGCATTCCACCGCCTGCCCGGCGCGCAGCGCGTCGAGATGCTGCACGAGCAGCTGCGTGTCGAACGCATTCGGGTGGTCGTAGTTGAGCTTTTTGCGCTCGGGGAAGGGAATGTCGTCGTGCCGCTTGTAATAATTGTCGTGGTACAGCACGCTCACATCGCCGCCGAATTCGTCGAGAATGCGCCGCGTGATGGTGGTCTTGCCGCTGCCGGTGCCGCCGGCGATGCCGATGGTGATGACGTCGCTCATGGTGCCGCCTCCCGTGTGTCGCTTTTTTCTCCAACATTCTACCACAGGCGCAGGGCCGTTGCAATTTGACTTTTGCATTTTTTGCGGTTAAAATAAAACCGGCCGCTGCGCGCGGCCAAACCTGAAAAAATAGAAAAACGGAGGTAGTATCATGCCTGTTCCCACGCCGCATATCGCAGCCAAAGCCGGAGACATCGCCAAGACCGTGCTCATGCCCGGCGACCCGCTGCGCTCGAAGTTCATCGCCGAGACCTTTCTGGAAAATCCCGTGCTCGTCAACAACGTCCGCGGCGTGCAGGGTTACACCGGCACGTGGAAGGGCGTGCCCGTGACCGTGATGGCCTCCGGCATGGGCATCCCGTCGATCGGCATCTACAGCTGGGAGCTGTACAACTTCTACGATGTCGACAACATCATCCGCGTCGGCTCGGCCGGCGCGCTCGCGGACGACCTGAACCTCATGGACGTTGTCGCCGGTGCGGGCGCGTGCACGGACTCCAACTTCGCGCACCAGTTCGGCCTCAACGGCACGTTCGCGCCCATCGCGGACTACACGCTGCTCAGCCAGGCCGTCGCCGCGGCGGCCGCCAATGGCGTGACGCTGCACGTCGGCAACGTGCTCTCGGCCGATAACTTCTACGACGACGGCAGCGACGGTCCGGATCAGTGGAAGAAGATGGGCGTGCTCGCCGTCGAGATGGAGGCCGCCGGCCTGTACATGAACGCCGCCCGCGCCGGCAAGCGCGCGCTCGGCCTGTTCACGATCTCCGATCACATCTACCGCGCCGAGGAGCTCACGAGCGAACAGCGGCAGAACTCCTTCGTGCAGATGATTACGATTGCGCTCGACACCGCCGTCAACATGGCAAATCTGTAACGCAAGGGCATCTGTCCGCGAGAAACGGACAGATGCCCAATTTGTTTATATTTTTTTTATATTTTCGAAACAAATAGGATTGCTTGCAATTCCGGCGCGTGGTATACTAAAGACAGTTGTGAAAACACAACAAAAAACCACCCGAATGTCGGGTAAAATTTTAATGGAGGAAAAAATAGCATGAACATGAAGAAGCTCGTTGCTCTGCTCCTCGCGCTCGTCATGGTCTTTGCGCTGTGCGCCTGCGGTCCCAAGGACAATCAGGACACGGGCAAGAAAGACGACGGCAAAAAAACGGCTATGAAGGCAGACGACATCCCGGACGAAATGACGTCCAGCGATGGCAAGTATCAGGTCGCGTTCGTCACCGACGTGGGCGATCTGAAGGATAAGTCCTTCAACCAGGGCACTTACGATGGCGTGAAGCTGTACGCCAATGCCAACAGCAAGTCCTACAAGTACTATAAGCCCGCCAACGGCGACAAGGCCACCGATGACGATCGTTACGACGCCATGAAGGCCGCTGTCGACAACGGCGCAGAGGTCGTTGTGGCCGCCGGCTTCCTGCAGGGCGCTGCCCTCGAGAAGGCCGCGAAGGAATTCACGGACACCAAGTTCGTGTTCATTGACGGTTCGCCCGTCGACGGCGTGACCAACCTCGCTGCCATCAGCTTCCGTGAAGAGCAGTGCGGCTACCTGGCCGGCTATGCTGCCGTCATGGAAGGCTACACCAAGCTCGGCTTCTGCGGCGGTGGCGGCGGCACGAACGATGCCTGCTGCCGTTACGGCTACGGTTACGTTCAGGGCGCTGAGGCTGCTGCAGCCGAAAAGAACGTCAAGGTCGAGATGAACTACACCTGGAAATACGGCGAGAGCTTCCAGCCCTCCGCTGAGCTGCAGACCCTGGCCTCCGGCTGGTACAAGAACGGCACCGAGGTCATCTTCTCCTGCGGCGGCTCCATCTTCGACTCCATCACCGCTGCTGCTTCCGCGAACGACGCGGCTGTCATCGGCGTGGACGTCGACCAGTCCTACACCTCCGACACCGTCATCACCTCCGCCCTCAAGGGCATCGGCGAGGCTGCTCAGCAGGCTCTGACCGCCGCTTACGGCAGCGATTGGGCCAACTACGGCGGCAAGCTCACCACCCTGGGCGCGGCCGAGGGCGCTGTTGGTCTGCCGACCGACACCTGGAGCCTCAAGAACTGGACCGTTGACCAGTACAAGGCCATGTTCGAGAAGATCGTCAAGGGCGAGATCACCATCGACAACGACTTCACCAAGCTCGCCAGCACCGATCACGTCACCCTCAATCTCGTCAAGTAATTTGACCGGATTCCTTTTAAGGAGAGAAAGCTTTGGCTTTCTCTCCTTTTCTTGTTTGCCCCGGAACAGCCGCGCCGTGTGCAGACCTGTGCGCCGCGGGGGAGCCCGAGGGGGCGAAGGGCCCGCCTCGGATGAGATCCATTGCCGCCCGGCGGGCGGCGTCTCGGCCCGGGTGAAAAACTCCGGGTTTTCGCCCGGGCTGAGAGAAAGCTTTGGCTTTCTCTCCTTTTTTCGTTTGCATTCTGTACACATTTGGGGCGGAATGCCTTGAAATCAGGCGATCAAACAGGTATAATCAAAATATTAGAAGAGCCATTTCGCGCGCCGGGCAGCGCGGTTTCCCGTCCGGCGGCTGCCGATATGCAAACACAGAAACAGAAATAGGAAAGTAGGTGGCGGTATGGACAACGCTCCTCCGTATGTGATCGAAATGCTTCACATCACCAAGGAGTTCCCCGGTATTAAGGCCAACGACGACATCACCCTGCAGCTCAAAAAGGGCGAGATCCACGCCCTGCTCGGTGAAAACGGCGCCGGCAAATCCACGCTCATGAGCGTGCTCTTCGGCCTGTACCAGCCGGAGGCGGGCGAGATCCGCAAAAACGGCAAGCCCGTCAAGATCGACAACCCCAATGATGCCACCGCGCTCGGCATCGGCATGGTGCACCAGCACTTCAAGCTCATCGACGTGTTCACCGTGCTCGACAACATCATCCTCGGCGCGGAGACGACGAAGCTCGGTTTCATCCAGCGCAAGGAAGCGCGCAAAAAGGTCGAGGAGCTCTCGGAAAAATACGGCCTGAAGGTCGACCTCGATGCCAAGGTCGAGGACATCACCGTCGGCATGCAGCAGCGCGTCGAGATCCTCAAGATGCTCTACCGCGACAATGAGATTCTCATCTTCGACGAGCCGACCGCCGTGCTCACCCCGCAGGAGATCGACGAGCTCATGGCCACGATGAAGGAGTTTGCGCGCGAGGGCAAGTCCATCCTCTTCATCTCGCACAAGCTCAATGAGATCATGGCCGTGGCCGACCGCGTGACCGTCCTGCGCAAGGGCAAGTGCATCGGCACGGTCAACACCTGCGACACGAACAAGCAGGAGCTGTCGAACATGATGGTCGGCCGCCCCGTGCAGCTCGTCATCGACAAGACGCCGGCTCACCCCGGCGAGGAGATTTTGCATGTGGAGGATCTGTGCGTCCTGTCGCACCTGCACAAGCGCAACGCCGTCGATCATGTGTCGTTCAATGTCCGCGCGGGCGAGATCGTCTGCATCGCCGGCATCGACGGCAACGGCCAGACGGAGCTCATCCACGGCCTGACCGGCCTGGACAAGATCACGGGCGGCTCGGTCACGCTCTGCGGCGAGACGATCACGCACGCCTCCATCCGCCGCCGCGGCAGGAACATGAGCCACATCCCCGAGGACCGGCACAAGCACGGCCTCGTGCTCGACTTCACGCTCGAGCAGAACATGGTGCTCCAGCGCTATAAAGAGCCGCAGTTCCAGCACGGCGGCTTCATCCGCCGCGACGCCGTGCGCGCCTACGCCGACCGGCTCATCGAGCAGTTCGACGTCCGCAGCGGCCAGGGCGCCGTCACGATCGCGCGCAGCATGTCCGGCGGCAACCAGCAGAAGGCCATCATCGCCCGCGAGGTCGACCGGGACAAACCGCTCATCATCGCCGTGCAGCCCACGCGCGGCCTCGACGTCGGCGCGATCGAATACATCCACAAGCAGCTCGTCGCCCAGCGCGACGCGGGCAAGGCCGTGCTGCTCGTGTCGCTCGAGCTCGACGAGGTCATGAGCCTGTCCGACCGCATCCTCGTCATGTACGAGGGGCAGATCGTCGGCGAGCTCGACCCGAAGCAGACGACCGTGCAGGAGCTCGGTCTGTATATGTCCGGCGCCAAGCGCAGCGGGAAGGACGGTGAATCGGCATGAAGCAGAACAAACTCCGCACCCTTTATGAAAAGGACATGACCAAGAAGATCCTCGCGTCGCTGCTGTCGATCCTCATCGGTCTCGTTGTCGGCAGCGTCATCATCGCCGCCGTCGGCTTCTCGAATCCGGAGCTCGGCGCGTCGAGCGTCTGGGACGGCATCCGCATCGTGTTCGCCGGCCTGTTCAGCACCGGCCGCACCGCCTCCGGCGTGCTCACCTGGGGCTTCAACTCTACGAACTTCGGCAATATGCTCTTCCGCGCCACGCCGCTGATTATGACGGGCCTGTCCGTCGCCGTGGCGTTCAAGACCGGCCTGTTCAACATCGGCGCGCCCGGCCAGTACCTCATGGGCACGCTCGTGTCGCTGTGCATCGCGCTCGGCATCCCATCGAGCAGCGTCGCCCCGTGGCTGATCTGGATCCTTGCGTTTCTCGGCGGCGTCGCCGCCGGTGCGCTCTGGGGCGCGATCCCCGGCGCGCTCAAGGCGTTTTTGAACATCAACGAGGTGCTGGCGAGCATCATGACCAACTGGCTGGCGGCAAACCTCGTGACGTGGATGTTCGACATCAGCAACTTCAAAAACCTGGTCGAGAACACCAAGTCCGGCTACATCTACAAGACGACCTATAACGACGTGGCCACGGCGAAGCTCGGGCTCGACAAGCTCTTCCCGAACTCGCAGGTCAATGCCGGTATCCTCGTGGCGATTCTCTTCGCCATCGGCATGTACATCCTCATGAACAAGACGACGCTCGGCTACGAGCTCAAGGCCTGCGGCATGAACCGCCACAGCGCCCGCTACGCCGGCATCCGCGACAAGCGCAACATCGTCCTGTCCATGGCCATCGCGGGCGGACTCGCCGGCGGCGGCGCTGCGCTGTACTACCTGTCCGGCAATACGGAGTTTTTCTGGAGCACGTACCAGACGCTCCCGGCCGAGGGCTTCAACGGCATCCCGGTCGCCCTGCTCGCGGTCAACAACCCCATTGCCGTCATCTTCACGGCCATCTTCATGTCCGTGCTCGACATTGCGGGCCTGCAGCTGACCAACCTCACGGCGTATAACGAATACATCACGGACGTCATCATTGCGGCCATCGTGTATCTGAGCGCGTTCTCGCTCGTGATCCGCATGCTGCTCGACGGCCGGAAGAAAAAGCGCAAGTCCGGCGACACGCCGGCGGACGATCAGCCCGTCGAGCCCGCGCAGTCGCTCGGAGACCCGGATCTGCATCCGGACCCGGCCATCACAGACCCGGACGCGGATGCGCCCGTCGCGGAAGGAGGCGAGCAGGCATGAGCTTTCTCATCCAACAGACACTGATCTATGCCGTCCCGCTCATGATCGTGGCGCTCGCCGGCGTGTTTGCCGAGCGCAGCGGCATCATCAACCTCGCACTCGAGGGCATCATGATCTTCGGCGCGTTCATCGGCGTGCTCTTCGTGCGCCAGATGCAGGGCCTGGAGGTCTTCAACGCCGCCAAAGCGGCCGGGGACTGGGGCACGCTGCAGGGCCTCGTGCTGCTGGCCATGCTCGTGTCGGCGGCCATGGGCGCGCTGTTTTCGCTGCTGCTGTCGTTCGCGTCGATCAACCTGCGCGCCGACCAGACCATCGGCGGCACGGCGCTCAACCTGCTGGCGCCCGCGCTGGTGCTGTTCTTCATCCGCATCATCGCCAACCAGAACACCCTCAACATGGCCAGCGGTGACTCGGCCAGCTGGTTTATGATCAAAAAGAGCACGCTCGGCATCGACAAGTCCGTCGATCTCGGTTTCTTCGGCGAGACGTTTATCAACAAGGTGTATCTGGCCACCTATGTGTGCATCCTGGTGTTCATCATCCTGTCGATCCTGCTGTACAAGACGCGCTTTGGCCTGCGCCTGCGCGCGTGCGGCGAAAATCCGCAGGCGGCCGACTCGCTCGGCATCAACGTCTACAAGATGCGCTATGCCGGCACGACCATCTCCGGCGCGCTGGCCGGTATGGGCGGCTTCGTCTACGCGCTGACCACGGCCAACTGCTCGTCCAACGGCGACGTGGCGGGCTTCGGCTTTTTGGCCCTCGCCGTCATGATCTTCGGCAACTGGAAGCCGCTGAACATCGCGGGCGCGTCGCTGCTGTTCGGCCTGTTCAAGTGCATCGCCGCGGCCTACACCAGCCTCGACATCAACGGCGACGGCGTGTATCTGCTCGCGCAGATCGGCATCAGCGCGCACTTCTATCAGATGCTGCCGTACCTCATCACGATCATCGTGCTCGCCTTTACGTCCAAGAGCTCCCGCGCCCCCAAGGCCGAGGGCATCCCCTACGACAAGGGCAGCCGCTGAGCCGGACGACCGTTCCATTCCGCACCTGCCGGGCATCCGGCAGGTGCGTTCCATTTTGCAAATGGAACGCACAGATCCCATTCGAGGCGGGCTCTGCCCCCTCGAGCACCCCCTGTGGCTCGGATATCCGGCAGGCAGCGGCGGCTTCTCGCGCTTTGGCCGGTCAGGCTTGACCATCCACACGTTTTTATTAAAATCGCACAAACAATATGTGCATTTCCTGTGAAAAACGCAAAAACATACAAAATTCACAAAATGGTCATAAAACTGGTTGACATTTCGTAGGGGCGACCGTATACTGAACTTGCTGAACAAAGCATGATAGAGGCGCGGAAGTCATCAGTACCCTCGCTCACCGGCAGGTAACCGGGAGGGGAAAGGGGCAGCCGCCGAAGGGTCTCGCAGGTTCCTGCCGCGGGATTGCCTGGGCCGTCGGAGAACATCCGCCGGACTGCCGCATACGCGGAGCGCTGTCATTGACCAGGAGTTTCAAGTGTCATGAACAGTATGCTCTGTTCATGACATTTTTTTATAGGAGGAATTTCAAGATGAATTCCAGACGCAAGATCCTGGCTGTTCTGCTGCTCGTCGTCATGGCCGTGTCGCTGCTGAGCGTGTGCGCGCTCGCCGCCGATGACGGGGACGATGTGGCAAAGTCCATCACCTGCACCACGTGCAATGGTACCGGCATCTCGCAGGGTGAAGAATGCAGTGCCTGCGAGGGCACCGGCGAGATCACATCCACCAGCCGCATGGCGTTTTCGTTCTGGGCACTCGTGCCGCCGATCGTCGCCATCATCCTCGCACTCATCACGAAGGAAGTTTACTCGTCGCTGTTCGTCGGCATCCTGCTCGGTGCGCTGTTTTACTCCAACTTTAACCCGATCACCGGCCTTGACGCCATCATCAACGACGGTATGGTGCCCGCCGTCGCCGACAGCGCCGGCATCATGCTCTTCCTCGTCATCCTCGGCGCCATGGTCGCGCTCATCAACCGCGCCGGCGGCTCCGCCGCCTTCGGCCGCTGGGCCGAGACCCACATCAAGACCCGCGCCGGCGCCATGTTCGCCACCTTCCTGCTCGGCGTGCTCATTTTCGTCGATGACTACTTCAACTGCCTGACCGTCGGTTCGGTCATGCTGCCCGTCACCGACCGGCACAAGATCTCCCGCGCCAAGCTCGCCTACCTCATCGACGCCACGGCCGCACCCGTGTGCATGATCGCGCCGATCTCCTCCTGGGCCGCCGCCGTGTCCGGCGTCGTCGAGGACTACAACGGCTTCGACCTGTTCGTGCGCGCCATTCCGTATAACTTCTACTCGCTGCTCACGTTCGTGTTCATCATCGCGCTCATCCTCATGAAGTTCGACTACGGCCCGATGCGCCTGCACGAGATGAACGCCCGCTTCAAGAACGACCTCTACACCACCGGCGACCGCGCCGACGGGAACAATGATGCCATCGACTGCAACCAGAACGGCCGCGTCATCGACCTGATCCTGCCCGTCGCCGTGCTGATCGTGACGTGCTTTGCCGGCCTCGTCTACGCCGGCGGTTACTGGGACGCTTCCGGTGACTACTACCACGACTTCGTCGGCGCTTTCGGCAACACGGACGCCTTTGTCGCCCTGCCCTGGGGCTCGCTGATCGCGCTCGTGTTCACGATCATCTACTTCCTGTGCCGCCGTCTCATCACCTTCAAGGATTCCATGGCCTGCCTGCCGAAGGGCTTCATCAACATGGTCCCCGCCATCATGATCCTGACCTTCGCCACCTCGCTCAAGAACATGACCGGCCTGCTCGGCGGCAAGTACTTCGTCGCCTCCGTCATGAACTCTGCGGCCGGGTCGCTGTTCAGCTTCCTGCCGGCGATCATCTTCCTTGTCGCCGGTGTGCTGAGCTTCTCCACCGGCACGAGCTGGGGCACGTTTGGCATCCTGCTGCCGATCGTCACCTATGTGTTCGACCCGTCGAGCAGCCTGTTCATCATCGGCGTGTCCGCGTGCCTGGCCGGTGCCGTGTTCGGCGACCACTGCTCGCCCATTTCCGACACGACCATCATGGCCTCCGCCGGTGCGATGTGCAACCACGTCAACCACGTGTCCACGCAGCTGCCGTATGCCGGCACCGTCGGTATCATCTGCTTTGTCAACTACATCCTGGCGGGCTTCATCCAGAACGTTTATATCTGCCTCGCCATCGGTGTGGTGCTCGTGGTCGCGGCCCTGTTCGTCATCCGCGCCATCACCGCCAAGAAGCCGCTGCCCGGCTTCGAGGACGTCGCCTGAGAGAGCAAAACCGCATAGAAACCCATATGTTCAACGCCGCCTCCGGGCTTTCGGAGGCGGCGTTTTGCGTCTTTTTGCGGCGGCGCAAAAAGGCTTGACCTTTGACAGAGAGTGTGGTATAGTGAATCTACCTGTCAGTCGAGAGGTTCCCTTTTTATGCCCTTTCGGCTCATACAGGGAGGCAATCACGTCCCGACAGGGACGAAATCAATAAGGAGGTGCCGAAAAATATGGCTAAAGCTGGATCCCGTGTCAAGGTGACGCTCAGATGCGCAGAGTGCAAGCAGCGGAACTACAACACCATGAAGAACAAGAAGAACACTACCGAAAAGCTCGAACTGAGTAAGTATTGCCCCTTCTGCCGCAAGCACACCAAGCACGTTGAAACCAAATAAGACTTTCGAAAGGACGGAATGATTCATGGCTGATAAGAAACCGGAAAAGAAAGAAACTTCCACCGAAGCCGTCAAGAAAGTCGATAAAAAACTCCCGTTTTTCAAACGCATCGGCAAATGGTTCCGCGACATGAAGAGCGAGCTCAAAAAGGTCGTGTGGCCGACGCCGAAGCAGACGGCAAACAACACCGCGGTCTGCCTGGTGGTCATGCTCGCCTCCGCACTGGTGCTGTGGGGCTTCGACTCGCTGGCCGATCAGGGCGTGCAGCTTCTGCTGAAGCTGGGTGGGTAACATGTCTGAACTTGCAAAATGGTATGTTGTCCATACCTACTCCGGCTACGAAAACAGCGTGGCCGCGAACATCCTAAAGGCGGCGGAAAACCGCAAAATGCAGGATCTGATCCAGGAAGTCAACATCCCGATGGAGACGGTCAAGGAGATCACCGATTCCGGTGAAAAGACCGTCGAGCGCAAGGTCTTTCCGGGCTACGTGCTCGTGAAGATGGTGCTGACCGATGAGAGCTGGCATCTCGTGCACAACGTGCGCGGCGCCGCGGGCTTCGTCGGCTCCGACGGGAAGGCGATCCCCCTGACAGAACAGGAAATTTACGACCTCGGCGTCGAGCATCACGAAGTGGTGGTCGGCTATGAGCTCGGCGACTCCGTCAAGATCACCGACGGCCCGCTCGAGGGCTTCATCGGCACGGTGGACGAGCTCGAGCCCGACAAGGACCGTGTCCGCGTCGTCGTTTCCATGTTCGGCAGAGAGACGCCCGTCGACCTCGAACTCGATCAGGTCGAAGCGATCAAGGATTAAAATCTTACAAGAAAGAGGTGCTTTCAAGTGGCACAGAAAATAGTTGGATACGTCAGATTCCAGGTTCCCGCCGGCAAGGCAACGCCGGCTCCCCCGGTCGGCCCCGCGCTCGGCCAGTATGGCATCAACATTGGCCAGTTCACCAAGGACTTCAACGAGCGCACCAAGGGCGACATGGGCATGATGATCCCGGTCGTCATCACCGTGTACGCCGACCGCAGCTTCTCGTTCATTACCAAGACGCCCCCGGCAGCCCTGCTCATCAAGAAGGCCTGCGGCATCGAGCATGCTTCCGGCGTGCCCCAGAGAGATAAGGTCGCGACCATCAGCAAGGAAGACCTGCGCAAGATCGCAGAGCAGAAGATGCCCGATCTCAACTGCTCGAGCATCGAGTCTGCTATGAGCATGATCGCAGGCACCTGCCGCAGCATGGGCGTTCTGGTCGGCGAATAAGCCGTCAGATTCCGCTCCCTGATCGTGGGAGGATCATCCATCCGACGAACCACTTTATTAGGAGGAAACTGAATTGTTCAGAGGTAAAAATTATAAAGAGAGCGCTAAGCTCATTGATAAGCAGGCTCAGTACGAGCCGCAGGAAGCCTTCGAGCTCATCACCAAGACCGCCAAGGCCAAGTTTGACGAGACCGTCGAGCTGCACGTGAAGCTGGGCGTTGACTCCCGTCACGCCGACCAGCAGGTCCGCGGCGCCATCGTCCTGCCCCACGGCACCGGCAAAGTCAACCGCGTGCTCGTCTTCTGCAAGGAAGAGCAGGTCCAGGAAGCGCTCGACGCCGGTGCCGATTACGCCGGCGGCCAGGATCTTGTTGCGAAGATCCAGGGCGAGAACTGGTTCGAGTTCGACACCGTCATCGCCTCTCCCAACATGATGGGCGTCGTCGGCCGTCTCGGCAAAGTGCTCGGCCCCAAGGGCCTGATGCCGTCCCCGAAGGCCGGCACCGTCACGCCGAATATTGCCAACGCCATCAAGGAAGCCAAAGCCGGTAAGATCGAGTACCGTCTCGACAAGACCAACATCATCCACTGCCCGATCGGCAAGGTCAGCTTTGGCGCTGAGAAGCTCACCGAGAACTACAACGCGCTCATCGGCGCGATCATCAAGGCCAAGCCGGCCGCCGCGAAGGGCCAGTACATCAAGTCCTGCGTCACGGCGTCCACCATGGGCCCCGGCATCAAGATCGTCACGAAGATCTGATCGCCTGACAGCAAAACACCCCGCCTTCGGCGGGGTGTTTTTGCGTTTTCATAGTTAGTGCCATTGGTTCTGTTTTTCAACGCATTCAAATATTTCCTGCTTTGCGGCAGACGTTTGCTTTTGCCTTGCACAGTAGCCTGTGCGGCTTGCATCCCGGATGCTCACGATCCTGACGCGCAGCATCCACTTTGCCTCAGCGTAGCCTGTGCGGCTTGCATCCAATGTGATTCATTCGCATAGCCACACTTTTTCCCCTTTGCCTCAGCGTAGCCTGTGCGGCTTGCATCACGAAAGGTGGTGAACGATATGCTGACTTGCAATCTTTGCCTCAGCGTAGCCTGTGCGGCTTGCATCATCCCCGGAGGCAATGCTCATGTACGGTAAGGAAGCAAGCAACCGAAAACAAGAGATAGACCGCCAGCACTACACTATTCCGAACCAAAGACCAAAAGATAAGCATTGTGGGAAAATCTAAACTTTTGGATTTTCCTACAATGCCGACTACGGCGGAATCCCTCCCACTCCTTATATCTTTCTTTCCGTATACATTGAATTTGTATTTAGTAAATGCTATAATGTCCCTATTCAAATTATAAATGTGTTGAATTAGTTACATGTACATATTTTTTGTGCCGGAGGAAGTGAAATGAAACAAAAAATTTATCTCATTACAGGCTTAATGGCTTCTGGAAAATCTACAGTTTCCGATTTACTGGCAAAATCAATAGAAAAATGCGTCCATCTTCGTGGTGATGTGTTCCGAAAAATGATTATTTCAGGCAGAGAAAATATGTCAGCTACCCCATCAGCGGAAGCAGTCCGCCAGCTGTACCTTCGATACAAATTGACTGCTGATGCGGCAAGGTCATACTTTGACAACGGCTTTTCTGTAGTGATCCAAGATAACTACTACGGTGATGAATTAAACCGAATGATAAATTATCTGCATAAATACCCTGTTGAGGTTGTCGTTCTTTGTCCAGATGTGGAAACAATAAAAGAAAGGGAACGATACAGGGAGAAAACAGGCTATTCCGGCTTTACGGTTGAAACCTTATACGATACATTTATGCAGACAACACCACGGATCGGCTTTTGGCTGGACAATTCCAACCAAACACCGCAGCAGACAGTAGAAACCATTCTGAACGTTAGGAAGCCGGTATGATTGTTACATATAAGGGGAAGAAAAATTTCTTTTAGATACTTGTTTTCCTAAAACTGATGTGATATAATAATTAAACTGATGTGATATAATAATTCAATTCCAGAAAAGGAGTAAAAAATATGCGGCAAGGTATTCTTAAATAAAACTATAATCAAATAGTGGGAACAAAGGATTATGATAGTCCCTTTTGTAGGGGCTTAGTTTTTTGTACCCAATTTAAGAATACTTTTGCCTTATCAATTTTGACATATCCCCAAAAACAGCACTCACAAACAGGTGTATGCTGTATATGTGTATGTCCGCAAATTATCATCCCCAGTGGTAAAAGTATTTTACTGCTGGGGATTTTTATGCCCTTCGGGGCAGTAAAGGGAGGACAATCACATGAAAATAATCAATATTGGAATTCTTGCCCATGTAGACGCTGGAAAGACGACCTTGACGGAGAGCCTGCTATATGCCAGCGGAGCCATTTCAGAACCGGGGAGCGTCGAAAAAGGGACAACGAGGACGGACACCATGTTTTTGGAGCGGCAGCGTGGGATTACCATTCAAGCGGCAGTCACTTCCTTCCAGTGGCACAGATGTAAAGTCAACATTGTGGATACGCCCGGCCACATGGATTTTTTGGCGGAGGTGTACCGCTCTTTGGCTGTTTTAGATGGGGCCATCTTGGTGATCTCCGCTAAAGATGGCGTGCAGGCCCAGACCCGTATTCTGTTCCATGCCCTGCGGAAAATGAACATTCCCACCGTTATCTTTATCAACAAGATCGACCAGGCTGGCGTTGATTTGCAGAGCGTGGTTCAGTCTGTTCGGGATAAGCTCTCCGCCGATATTATCATCAAGCAGACGGTGTCGCTGTCCCCGGAAATAGTCCTGGAGGAAAATACCGACATAGAAGCATGGGATGCGGTCATCGAAAATAACGATAAATTATTGGAAAAGTATATCGCAGGAGAACCAATCAGCCGGGAAAAACTTGTGCGGGAGGAACAGCGGCGGGTTCAAGACGCCTCCCTGTTCCCGGTCTATTATGGCAGCGCCAAAAAGGGCCTTGGCATTCAACCGTTGATGGATGCGGTGACAGGGCTGTTCCAACCGATTGGGGAACAGGGGAGCGCCGCCCTATGCGGCAGCGTTTTCAAGGTGGAGTATACAGATTGCGGCCAGCGGCGTGTCTATCTACGGCTATACAGCGGAACGCTGCGCCTGCGGGATACGGTGGCCCTGGCCGGGAGAGAAAAGCTGAAAATCACAGAGATGCGTATTCCATCCAAAGGGGAAATTGTTCGGACAGACACCGCTTATCCGGGTGAAATTGTTATCCTTCCCAGCGACAGCGTGAGGTTAAACGATGTATTAGGGGACCCAACCCGGCTCCCTCGTAAAAGGTGGCGTGAGGACCCCCTCCCCATGCTGCGGACGTCGATTGCGCCGAAAACGGCAGCGCAAAGAGAACGGCTGCTGGACGCTCTTACGCAACTTGCGGATACTGACCCGCTTTTGCGCTGCGAGGTGGATTCCATCACCCATGAGATCATTCTTTCTTTTTTGGGCCGGGTGCAGTTGGAGGTTGTTTCCGCTTTGCTGTCGGAAAAATACAAGCTTGAAACAGTGGTAAAGGAACCCACCGTCATTTATATGGAGCGGCCGCTCAAAGCAGCCAGCCACACCATCCATATCGAGGTGCCGCCCAACCCGTTTTGGGCATCCATCGGACTGTCTGTTACACCACTCCCGCTTGGCTCCGGTGTACAATACGAGAGCCGGGTTTCGCTGGGATACTTGAACCAGAGTTTTCAAAACGCTGTCAGGGATGGTATCCGTTACGGGCTGGAGCAGGGCTTGTTCGGCTGGAACGTAACGGACTGTAAGATTTGCTTTGAATACGGGCTTTATTACAGTCCGGTCAGCACGCCGGCGGACTTCCGCTCATTGGCCCCGATTGTATTGGAACAGGCATTGAAGGAATCAGGGACGCAACTGCTGGAACCTTATCTCTCCTTCACCCTCTATGCGCCCCGGGAATATCTTTCCAGGGCTTATCATGATGCACCGAAATACTGTGCCACCATCGAAACGGTCCAGGTAAAAAAGGATGAAGTTGTCTTTACTGGCGAGATTCCCGCCCGCTGTATACAGGCATACCGTACTGATCTGGCCTTTTACACCAACGGGCAGAGCGTATGCCTTACAGAACTGAAAGGGTATCAGGCCGCTGTCGGCAAGCCAGTCATCCAGCCCCGCCGTCCAAACAGCCGCCTGGACAAGGTGCGCTATATGTTTCAGAAGGTAATGTAAAGATACATAATCGTCAAGACGGCAACAATCAGAAGTTATGGAGGGTAACAATGGAATATAGTAAGGAAGATTTAATGGAAGCAAAAAAGCAAATTTGGGGAGTGGGAGAGAACATGGGAACAGAGGAAAGTAAAAAAATCTGGGAGGAGAACGCACAATTTTGGGATAATGCAATGGGTGACGAATCTAATGAATTTCACAGAGAGGTAGTGCGTCCCAAAGTAACGGAACTTCTATCTCCTAATCCTGCGGATTACATTTTGGATATTGCGTGTGGCAATGGAAATTATTCTTCGTATCTTGCACAAAGAGGCGCTTCGGTTGTCGCTTTTGATTACAGCAAAAAAATGATAGAATTGGCTAAAAGACGGCAATCACAATATGCAAAACAAATTGAATTTTGTGTGGCGGATGCGACCGATAGAAAAAGTATATTAGAATTAAAAAGAAATCGAGCCTTTACGAAAGCAGTTTCTAATATGGCAATTATGGATATTACGGATATTGAACCACTTCTTATGGCTGTTTATGAACTGTTGCAGGAAAGCGGAATTTTTGTCTTTGCAACGCAACACCCTTGTTTTATCACGTTGACTGAAAAATATATGACACCGCACAGTTACTATGGTATAGCGATTGAAGGGCAACCGGAGGAGCAGATTTATTATCATCGTTCCATACAAGATATTTTTAACCTTTGTTTTAGAGCTGGATTTGTCATTGATGGATTTTATGAAGAATGTTTCAAAAACAACAAAGAAATTCCTATGGTAATGATAGTAAGGCTTAAAAAGGTAAAACGTGATAGCTTAAAATAAATTCAAGTTTGCCGGATAAATAGCAAACCTGGCCGAGCCAGTCAACGGTCAAGATGAACGGGCTTCGCCCGCCGTTGACAGCCCCGCCCGGTTTTGCAGTTAGGCAGTCAAGGAGCGACAGCCTAAAGTGCTGCCGCCCCTTACTATCATAAAAAGCAACTACTAACCAGCCACAGCCCTTTTGGGAGGAAAGGGGGATTTTCCATGACCTGTACAGAAGAATATCGGGAACATATCGAGTACACTTTCCATGCCTTTTGCAAAGTCGTTATCCGAAATGCAACGATCAACGCAGCGAGGACACGGAGCAGGAAGCACAAAAGAGAAATATCCCTTGAATACCTCACAGACGAAAAGCACTACCCTTTAGGCACGACAGATGAATATTTCCAAGCCCCGGAGCCGGACGAGGAATACATACTTACCCTTTGCGGCGATACGGTCATTTTCAGCAGCGGCTTACTTGCGGAAGCCCTGTCACGGCTGGACGAACGGGAGCGGGAAATGATTTACCTGTCCTTTTTCAAGCGTATTCCACAGCACGAAATTGGCAGACAGTACGGGCGCAGCCGCAGCACAGCGGGCTACCATATCCGAAAAGTCCTACGGCAGCTCCAAGCGGAAATGGAGGGAATGGCATATGAGAAATAATAGGCTTCTCCCCTATGAAACAATCGTCCAAGCCACCAGCGGGGAGCCGGAAGCGGTGGGAACTGTATTGCAGTATTACCGCCGCCGCATACAATGTGCCGCCCGTGTGAATGGACGGGTAGACCAAGATACAGAGGACTACATCACCCAGACGCTTCTCACAGCTATTTTCAAGTTCCGCTTTGGGAGATAGCCCTACCGCCTACAACTGAATAACCGCCGCTTCGCCGGCAACCAGAAAGCAGTAAATCTATTCAACAGATTTGCTGCTTTTTTTCGTTCCTGTTTGGCATTTTTGAAAATCCCCAGTATGAAAAAACAAAAGGGAAAATTGCCGCCGCAGTTGGCAAAATCCCTTACTTATCCGTGGAGGGTATCAAAGAAAAAAATACTGCCATTGTCCGCCTTTTTCGGCTTGCGTGGTGTTGTAGGGAATAAGGGGAAATTCTAAAAATCTCCGTCCATTTTGCTTTGCGTGGTGTTGTAGGTAGTGAAAGGAAAATTTTCAAGATATGCCGGAATAGCGGGTAGCAAAGCCCTTTTGAAACGTCTTGTTAGCGGAAAGTACGGAAGCCGGGGAACGCCGGAGTTTTTCAGAGCAAGATTCTACCGCAGTACCAAAATTCGCTTATCGCTCATTTTGCCCCTGCGGGAATCTTGTTGGGGAGTGCCTTCCCCAAACCCTGCTTATGCGGCTTACGCCGCTGGAAAATCCCTCAAAATAATTTTTCGGATTTTTCAAAAACAGTTCCGCTTTACACCCTGTTTTTCTCCTATTAGTGAGAGGACACCACGCACAGCCGAAGGAGGTTTTACCATGCGAAAACGATATAACACGCCGCACCGCAGCCGGGTAGTCAAGACACGCATGACCGAGGAAGAATACGCCGAGTTTGCGGAAAGGCTTTCTGCTTACAACATGAGCCAAGCCGAGTTTATCCGGCAAGCCATAACCGGGGCAGCCATACGCCCCATCATAACCGTTTCCCCCGTCAATGACGAGTTGCTTGCCGCTGTCGGGAAGCTGACCGCCGAATACGGCAGGATCGGCGGCAACTTAAACCAGATAGCCCGGACGCTGAACGAGTGGCACAGCCCCTACCCGCAGCTTGCCGGGGAGGTACGGGCGGCGGTTTCCGACCTTGCTGCCCTAAAGTTTGAAGTCTTGCAGAAAGTGGGTGACGCTGTTGGCAACATTCAAACATATCAGCTCTAAAAATGCGGACTATGGCGCAGCGGAAGCCTATCTCACATTTGAGCATGACGAGTTTACCATGAAGCCCACCCTTGATGAAAACGGGCGGCTGATACCGAGGGAGGATTACCGCATTTCTTCCCTCAACTGTGGGGGCGAGGATTTCGCTGTTGCCTGTATGCGGGCTAATCTCCGCTATGAGAAAAACCAAAAACGGGAAGATGTGAAAAGCCACCACTATATCATCAGCTTTGACCCACGGGACGGGACAGACAACGGCTTGACCGTAGACCGGGCGCAGGAGCTGGGCGAGCAGTTCTGTAAAGAGCATTTCCCCGGACACCAAGCCTTAGTCTGCACCCACCCGGACGGGCATAACCACAGCGGCAATATCCATGTGCATATCGTCATCAACTCCCTGCGGATTTATGAAGTCCCGCTTCTGCCCTACATGGACAGACCAGCCGACACACGGGAGGGCTGCAAGCACCGCTGCACCAACGCCGCTATGGAATATTTCAAGAGTGAAGTCATGGAGATATGCCACCGGGAGGGGCTTTACCAAATCGACCTCCTAAGCGGCAGCAAGGAACGGATAACCGAACGGGAATACTGGGCGGCAAAGAAAGGACAGCTTGCCCTTGATAAAGAGAACGCTGTCAGAGAAGCCGCAGGACAGCCGACCAAGCCCACCAAGTTTGAAACGGACAAGGCGAAGCTGCGCCGGACGATACGGCAGGCACTTTCCCAAGCTGGCAGCTTTGACGAATTTTCTTCCCTTTTGCTGCGGGAGGGTGTGACCGTCAAGGAGAGCCGGGGGCGGCTTTCCTACCTCACGCCGGACAGGACAAAGCCTATCACAGCCCGGAAGCTGGGGGACGATTTTGACAAGGCTGCTGTCCTTGTCCTGCTTACGCAGAACGCCCACAGAGCCGCCGAACAGAGCAAAGCCATACTCGAATACCCTGCCGCGGTTAAAAAGCTGTCACAAGGGGAAAAAACCACAAAAACCACCCCGGCAGACAACACCTTGCAGCGCATGGTTGACCGGGAAGCCAAGCGAGCCGAGGGCAAGGGCGTGGGCTATGACCGCTGGGCGGCAAAGCACAACCTAAAGCAAATGGCAGCTACCGTTACCGCCTATCAGCAGTACGGCTTTTCTTCCCCGGAGGAACTGGACGAAGCCTGTTCTGCCGCCTATACCGCCATGCGGGAAAGCCTTACAGAGCTGAAGCAGATGGAAAAGACGCTGAACGGGAAAAAGGAGCTGCAACGGCAGGTGCTTGCCTATTCCAAGACCCGCCCTGTCCGGGACGGGCTGAAACAGCAGAAAAACGCCAAAGCAAAAGCAGCCTACCGTCAGAAGTACGAAAGCGACTTTATCATAGCAGACGCAGCCGCCCGCTATTTCAGGGAAAACGGCATTTCCAAGCTGCCGAGCTATAAAGCCCTGCAAGCAGAGATTGAAACCCTTATCCAAGAGAAAAACAGCGGCTACAACGATTACCGGGCAAAACGGGAGGAATACCGCCGCTTACAGACTGTCAAGGGCAATATCGACCAGATTTTACACCGGGAGCGCAAGCCTGTGAAAAGGCAGGAACAGGAACGATAAAAACCGCCCCAAAATGTACCCGAACCTATACAGAACAAGGGGGCTGCCCCGTACCCTATCCGCAAATACCAAAGGATTTTTTAACGGGCTTATAGGGCAGAAAAAACCCGAAAATGATACCGAGATGATACAGAATTACCGCCGATACCGCCACACCAGCGGAAACGGCAGAAAGGAGCGCACCCATGCCAAGAATGAGCAAGAAACGGCGGCTGGAATGGTCTTTTTTCCTGCGGCAAGTGAAAGTCGGGAATTCCACCTGCGATCGTATCACATACAATGACCTCTGCCGGGGCTGTACCCATAGCTGCAAGCAGAGCTTCCGGGCGGTTATCATACTCTGCCCCCACTACTACTCCAAACGCCGGAAAAAGGAGGACAGGGACAATGGCAGATAACCGCAAGTATTACTACCTCAAGCTGAAAGAGAACTTTTTTGACAGCGACTCCATTGTGCTGCTGGAAGATATGAAAGACGGGATTTTATACTCCAATATCCTCTTGAAGCTGTACTTAAAATCGCTGAAAAACGGCGGGAAATTGCAGCTTGACGAGCATATCCCCTACACAGCGCAGATGATAGCGACACTGACCCGCCACCAGATAGGGACGGTTGAGAGGGCTTTAGAGATTTTCCGGCAGTTGGGGCTTGTGGAGCAGCTTGACAGCGGGGCTTTCTATATGACCGACATTGAGCTGATGATAGGACAGTCCTCTACCGAAGCCGAGCGGAAACGGGCTGCAAGACTGGAAAACAAGGCACTTTTACCGCCCCGGACAAAAGGCGGACATTTGTCCGACATTCGTCCACCAGAGATAGAGATAGAGTTAGAGAAAGAGATAGAGATAGAAAAAGAGAGAGAGGGAGAAACGGGACACCCCGCCCCCGCCGCTTATGGCAGATACAACAATGTGATACTGACCGATACAGAGCTTTCCGGGCTAAAAACAGAGTTGCCCGACAAGTGGGAGTATTATATTGACCGGCTTTCCTGCCATATCGCTTCCACCGGGAAACAGTACCACAGCCATGCAGCCACCATTTACAAGTGGGCGCAGGAGGACGCTGCCAAAGGCAAGGCTGCCCCGAAACAGGGCATACCCGATTATTCATGCAAGGAGGGCGAGAGCTTATGAAAAACGGAATTGAAGCTATGATTACGGACATTACAGCCACTACCGCCGAAGCGGAGGACTACACAGGCGAGGACGGGCTTTTATACTGCGGTAAGTGCCATACGCCCAAAGAAGCCTATTTTGCAGAGGGAAAGACTTGTTTCGGGCGTGACCGCCACCCGGCAGAGTGCGACTGCCAGCGGGCAGCCCGTGAAAAGCAGCAAGCCGCCGAAAGCCGACAGAAGCACCTTGAAAAAGTGGAGGACTTGAAACGCCGGGGCTTTACCGACCCTGCTATGCGGAACTGGACATTTGAGCATGACAACGGCAGAAACCCGCAGACCGAAACCGCCCGCTTTTATGTGGAGAGCTGGGAAACCATGCAGGCTGAAAATATCGGCTACCTGTTTTGGGGCGGCGTGGGGACGGGAAAAAGCTACCTTGCCGCCTGTATCGCCAACGCCCTTATGGAAAAAGAGGTTGCCGTCTGCATGACAAACTTTGCAACGATACTGGGTGACCTTGCCGCCAGCTTTGAGGGCAGGAACGAATATATTTCCCGCCTTTGCAGCTACCCTCTGCTGATACTTGATGATTTCGGTATGGAGCGAGGAACAGAATACGGGCTGGAACAGGTTTACAGCGTGATTGACAGCCGTTACCGAAGCGGCAAGCCGCTGATCGCCACGACCAACCTCACGCTGGAGGAATTGCAGCACCCGCAGGACACGCCCCACGCCCGTATCTATGACAGGCTGACTTCCATGTGCGCCCCCGTCCGCTTCACGGGCAGCAACTTCCGAAAGGAAACCGCACAGGAAAAGCTGGAACGCTTAAAGCAACTGATGAAGCAGCGAAAGGAGAGCCTATGACAGAAACGAAACAGACAAGCACCACCAAAACAGACCGCCGCCCGGACTGTGTGACGGAAATCCGCATGGGCAACTCCGTCCTTACCGTTTCCGGCTTCTTCAAGCAGGGCGCAACCGACACCGCAGCCGACAAGATGATGAAAGTGCTGGAAGCGGAAGCTGCTACACAAAAAACGGCGATTTGACCGACCATAAAGAAGCAGATTTGACGCTTTTGCCGCTATACAGACAGCCGCCCCATGTGGTACAATCAAGGTACGGAATAGTGGGGCTGGCTGTCGGAAACGGAGGATTTTATGTTAAGACAGACCAACCAACAACCAATTACCGCCCTTTACCCAAGACTATCCCATGAGGACGAGCTGCAAGGCGAAAGCAATTCCATTTCCAATCAGAAGCGTATCCTTGAAACCTATGCAAAGCAGAACGGCTTTTCCAATCTGCGCTGGTACACGGACGACGGTTATTCTGGTGCGAACTTTCAAAGACCCGGTTTTCAAGCCATGCTTGCGGACATTGAAGCCGGAAAAGTCGGGACAGTTATCGTAAAGGATATGTCGAGGTTAGGGCGAAACTACCTGCAAGTGGGAATGTACACGGAAATGATTTTCCCACAGAAAGGTGTCCGCTTCATCGCTATCAATGACGGAGTGGACAGCGCACAGGGCGACAATGACTTTGCCCCGCTGCGGAATATCTTTAACGAATGGCTGGTGAGAGATACGAGCAAGAAAATCAAAGCAGTAAAACGCTCAAAAGGCATGAATGGCAAGCCCATCACAAGCAAGCCTGTGTATGGCTACCTCATGGACGAGGATGAAAATTTCATTATTGACGAGGAAGCTGCACCCGTAGTCAAGCAGATATACAACCTCTGTCTTGCCGGGAATGGTCCGACCAAGATAGCCCGTATGCTCACAGAGCAGCAAATCCCCACGCCGGGAACGCTTGAATACCGCAGGACGGGCAGCACCCGCCGCTACCACCCCGGCTATGAGTGCAAGTGGGCGACCAATACCGTAGTGCATATCCTTGAAAACCGGGAATACACAGGCTGTCTGGTAAATTTCAAGACAGAAAAACTTTCTTACAAAGTCAAGCACAGTGTAGAAAATCCCCCGGAAAAGCAAGTGATTTTCGAGAACCACCACGAGCCTATCATAGACACCCAAACATGGGAACGGGTGCAGGAGCTTCGCAAACAGCGCAAACGCCCAAACCGCTATGATGAAGTGGGTTTGTTCTCCGGCATACTGTTCTGTGCGGACTGCGGCAGCGTGATGTATCAGCAGCGATACCAGACGGACAAGCGCAAGCAGGACTGTTATATCTGCGGCAACTACAAGAAACGCACCCATGACTGTACGGCGCACTTTATCCGCACCGACCTCTTGACCGCTGGTGTACTCTCCAATCTGCGGAAAGTGACCAGCTATGCGGCAAAGCATGAAGCCCGGTTTATGAAACTCTTGATTGAGCAGAACGAGGACGGGGGCAAACGCAGGAACGCCGCCAAGAAAAAGGAACTGGAAGCCTCCGAGAAACGCATAGCCGAGTTATCCGCTATCTTCAAGCGGCTGTATGAGGACAGCGTGACCGGGCGCATATCAGACGAGCGTTTCACAGAGCTGTCGGCAGACTATGAAGCAGAGCAACGGGAGCTGAAAGAAAGAGCCGCTGCTATTCAAGCGGAGCTTTCCAAAGCACAGGAAGCCACCGTGAACGCAGAAAAGTTTATGAATGTTGTCCGGCGGCATACCAGCTTTGAAGAACTTACCCCTACTCTGCTGCGGGAGTTTGTAGAGAAAATCGTTGTGCATGAGTGCAGCTATGACGAGAACAAGACCCGCAGACAGGACATTGAGATTTATTATTCTTTTGTTGGCAAGGTGGACTTGCCCGAATAACCGCCCGACCTATCCGACACAATGCGCAAGTGCCGGATAGGAACGGCAAAATTTTTTACACTTCTATTACTTCTTTATCGCACATCAGTAAAGCCTCCGGGGATCTCCGTGACTTTGCCTCAGCGTAGCCTGTGCGGCTTGCATCGCCTATGGGGAGTCCATCCGGCCGAACGACATCATCTTTGCCTCAGCGTAGCCTGTGCGGCTTGCATCGGCAAATATAGCCAAAACGCGGATCGCACTTTTGTGGATTACGCTGTGAGTTGGTAGATAGCTTTTCGGGTGTCGGAGAATCAGACACCCGCGCTGACTATTTTCCCAAACTCTTCTGCTGCCAAAGCGATCCATATCGCCATTATCGGCAGCCCCGGACGGACAATCGACCGGTTTTGTGGTGCGAACTGCACCGTTTTTTCTGATCAAAACACCTTCGCACTAACGAAGGCTTCTTTTAATTCCCATACTGGAGGGGGTCTTTGGCATTGCGTACAGCCGCAACACCGCATCGTGATGGTATTGGACAAACTGAGGGTAGTCTTGATGAAGGGAATTGGCGTCAAAAGTGTTTGTTTGCGGGTCGTAATGCTGTAATAAAAATGCGGAGTAGAGATCTCGCTGGATGCGTTCCCCGTCAGGCATGTTGTTCCAGCGCTGTGACAGTGGCTTGGGTGTATATGTGCCGGATTGATGATTGTATTGGCTTGCCTTGACGGAGGTAGGAACTTCAATTACACCGGGAATGCCGAGGGCTGCGCTTTTTCGCTGCAGTATTCCGATTAGCGTGGCTGGAGCTTTGTTAGCGACGGATTTCCCGAACCTCTTTTTCCTTTTGATTTTTCCGGTTTTTTCGGATATTTCGGTTTCTTTCGCACGATGCGTGAGGGAAGTCCACACCATTTTTTCCACATAGAAGCAGTCGCCCAATGAGAGTAGATGATTGGCCAGCTCTGTGTGCTGCCGCTTTCGAATTTCAGCTTGCTGATGCTGGAGATATTTTAATTCCTGCTGTGTTCTTAGATAGCGCTTCGATTTATTGTGTGTCAATGCTATTCCGCGTCGAATTGTTCCATCATCCGCGTAATTACCTGGGTTGGTAGCTCGTCTACTGCGATCTAATTTTCGCTGTAGGCGGCGCTTTTCCTGCTCAACATTCTGCACCTGATTGGCGAGTTCCACCAAGTCCGCCCCGGTGGCTGCAGAATAAGCAAGCGTTTGCGGACCGATGTCCAGACCAACAGCGCCCTTTCCAATGGGATGCCGTACTTCTCCGGTTTTGGGGTTATACTTGATCACCGGCTTTCCTTCAAGCGAGAGCTGTGCGTACCAGCGGTCTTTGCGTTTTCCGGGTTTTCTGAGTAAACGAACATATTTGACCCGATAACTCAGCATCTGCGTTTCGTAGATATTGTCCGGTGAAAGCTTTAGCGGCAATTTGAGCCCTTTCCATTCAATATATGTTTCTCGGAAAATAATCTCAACGCCGCCGCTTTTCCCGGCTGCAGAATATCCGCGCAGGGAATGTATGTCCCCTTTTTTCTTGAAGTGGACTTTTTTTCCTTCTTTTTTGAAAAGCATTTTTTCAAATGCAGCCCAAACTTGAGGTGCGATCCCGTGGAAGGCGACGTTGGAACCAATGTTGTTGTTAAAGTGCTTGTAATAATTCTTGATATCAGACTTGAAGCCATATTCCGAAAATCCGCCGTCTCGTAAGAGCTTATCTCGTTCTTTGTAGAGTGCTTTCAGCGCTTGCTTGTCTGTTTGTGTTTTCCAGTCAAGTGCTTGGATCTTTTCCTGATTTGCTTTATATGGTTCGGACTGTTCCATTGCTCGCAGTTTTTTGAGTTCGGCGCGAACCATGGTGTTATAAATCTGCCGGGCAATCTCAAACCGTTTCGCGAGGCGGTCTTCCTGCCATTTTTCCAGTCTTAAAGGCAGTGTCAGGCAACATGTGTCTGTGCTGCATTTTGCCATGAAACTCCCCTCCTCTAAGACGGTATATTAAGTCAGCCTATGCAATGCGCGCTGCAACTCGTCGGCGCTAATAACAGTATACCTTTGCAGTGGCAAAATATCCAGCACGAATTTCCAGATAGTAAAATGACGGGGAATTCTGGAGAATAGGCCCTGACCAAGCACACACTGCGGTCGATCTGTGCAGGGCGGCGGGGTTTACAAGCGGCGGCAAATGGCGTATCCTGTTGCTGAGCCGCGCAGCCCGATGCCGGGCATCGGCCGGCGGCTGCTGGAATACGGCGTGGAACACTACGGCATTCGGGAGGTCACAGTCAACGAGCAGAACCCGCAGGCCGTCGGCTTTTACGAGCACATGGGCTTTGTGACCTACAAACGCACCGACCGCGATGAGCAAGGCGGGCCGTACCCGCTGCTGTATATGCGGCGGGCGTGATATCTTGAAAGCACAGGCAAAAAAGCGGGGCGGAGCGGCCCTGCGGACATGGGAGGAAAACCGGTTATGAACATTACGGTCTATCTGGGCGCGAACGCGGGCAATGACCCCGCGCTGCGCGACGCGGTGCGCGCGCTCGGCCGCTGGATCGGCGAGAGCGGCAACGCGCTCGTCTATGGCGGGTCGAAAAACGGGCTCATGGGCGCGCTCGCCGAGAGCGTGCTCGCCGCGGGCGGCAGGGCGACGGGCGTCGAGCCGCAAGTTTTTGTGGATCAGGGCTTTTTGTACGACGAGCTGACCGAGCTCATCGTCACGCGCGACTTTCCGGAGCGCAAGGCGAAGATGCTGGAGCTGGGCGATGCGTTCATCGCCTTTCCGGGCGGCACGGGCACGCTCGAGGAGATCGCGGAGGTGATGTCCCGCGTTGCGCTCGGGCAGCTGGACGCGCCGTGCATCCTCTATAACCTCAACGGCTACTACGACGGTCTGCGCACGCAGCTGGCGCACATGATCGAGCTGGGCCTGTCGAGCGAGGCGCGGCAGCGGGGCATCTATTTTGCCGACGATCTCGAGCAGATCCGGCAGCTCCTCGGCCCGGCGTGCGCCGGGTGACAGACGCACAAAACCCCACCGGCCCGCGAACATCGCAGGCCGGTGGGGCTGAGACTGTCGGAAAACCCGGAGGGTTTTCCGACAAAAGGCTTGCAGACTGCTGCGCGCAGAATTTGTGTGCCTGCGGCGCACAAATTCCACACTTGCAGCCTGAGCAGTATTTTCTCTCACGCACATGTCGCGCGAGAAAATGATTTCACTTTTTTGCCGCCTGCGGGCGGCGGTGCTGCGCGCGTGACCCGCGTTGGAAACGGAGGGATAGGTATGTGGTTCGTATTTGCCCTGCTATCGGCCGTGTTCGCGGCGCTGACGTCCATTCTGGCCAAGGTGGGCATCGAGGGCGTGAACTCCAACCTTGCGACCGCCATCCGCACGATGGTCGTGCTGGCGATGGCATGGGGCATGGTGTTCGTGACCAACACGCAGGGCGGACTCACGGACATCAGCAAGAAGAGCTGGCTGTTTTTGATCCTCTCGGGTCTGGCGACGGGGGCGTCGTGGCTGTGCTATTACCGCGCACTGCAGATCGGGGAGGCGTCGAAGGTTGTGCCGATCGATAAGCTCAGCGTGGTCATCACGCTCGTGCTGGCGTTCGTGTTTTTGCATGAGCGCTTCACGCCCAAGTCCCTGATCGGCTGTCTGCTCATCGGCGCGGGGACGCTGCTGATGGTTTTGTGATATCGGATAAAAACGGCCGCCGGCCTGCGGAATGCTCCGCAGGCCGGCGTTTTTCTGTTTTGGGCGCTTATGAGGTCTCGGCGTTTTTGTGCGTGAGCTCGTTTACGATGGCGAAACCGAGAAACAGCACGATGCCGACGATCTGCACCGGGGCGAGCGGTTCGCCGAGCAGCAGCACCGACACGAGCACGGACACGATGGGGTCGATGTAGCTCAGCAGCGACGACTCCTGCCCCGGCAGCGTCCGGATGGCGGAGAAATACATGCAGTACGTCAGGCCCGTGTGCACGAGGCCGACGATGAGCAGGTTCACCCACCCGGCCGCGGACATCACGCCCGGGTGAAAGCCCGATGTGAGCGCGACATACGGCGTGAGCACCAGAATGGCCGCGAGAAACTGCACGAACGTGCGCTCGAGCGCCGGAACACCGGTGATATACTTGTTGAGCAGGATGACAGTGGCGTAAAACACCGCGGCGCTCACGCCGAAGCCAATGCCGCGCACATCCGACCCGCCGCCCTGCACGCCGCCCGAGCCGATGATGAGTGCGACGCCGAGCGTGGACATGAGAAAGCAGAGCAGCTGCGTGCGCGTCATCCGCTCATGAAACAGCAGCGGGCACAGCGCCGTGACGATCACGGGCGCGAGGTAGTAGCTGAGTGTGGCGAGGGAAATGGTCGTGTACTTGTATGCCTCGAACAGCAGCATCCAGTTGATGCCCATGGCCGCGCCCGAAGCCAGCAGCAGCCAGAGCGACTTTTTGATCTCGCTCAGGCACAGCCGCCTGCGCGTGACGAGAAAATACAGCAGCAGAAACACGGCCGCGAGCCCCGCGCGGCAGAGCGCGAGCTCGGCCGAGGTGATCTCGATCCGGCGCACGAATAGGCCGATCGTGCCGAACACCGTCATGGACACGATCAGGCCCAGCCGCGCGCGGCCGGTGCCGGAAGGAGTGGTTGTCGTTTTCATAGACGCCTCCGAGAACAGAAACTGAGGTCTAGTTTAGCCGCTTTGCCCGCGCGCGTCAATGCCCGGCGCGTCCTTTTTCACGGGGGCTTGACGCGGGGCGCAGATGCGGTAAAATAATGCCATCGAGACACGCGGGAGGGACACGTATGGAGCTGAAACTGGGCTATGCCACACCGGAGGCGGTGCGGGAGCTGTTTGCGGAATATACGCACATGCTCGTCGCGCATGACCCGTATTTTCAGGCCTATCTCGACCTGCAGCACTACGACGCCGAGGTCGCCGACCCGACGCAAAAGTACGGCCTGCCGGACGGACGGCTCTACGTCGCGTGGTGCGATGGGCAGCCGGCCGGGTGCATCGCGCTGCGCCGGCTCGCCGGCACGACGTGCGAGCTCAAGCGGCTGTATGTGCGCCCCGCGTTTCGCGGCCGGGGCATCGCCGGGGCGATGATGCAGCGCATCCTCGATGATGCCCGCGCCATCGGCTACACGGCCATGCTGCTCGACACGCTGCCGTTTCTCACGAGCGCGATCAAAATGTACCGCGCGCTCGGGTTTTACGACATCCCGCCGTACAACGACAGCCCGCTGGACACGACGATCTTCCTGCGGCTGGACCTGTGACTTTACGCAAATTTGACGCGCCCGCCGCTTGCCCGGCGGCAGGATGCGTGGTAAGCTGAGAGCAGAAGCAAGAATAAGGAGACTGGACATGGAAATGATCGATTTCAACGCGAAAAAAGGCTTCCTGTGCGACATGGACGGCGTCATCTACCACGGCAACCACATCCTGCCCGGCGCGGCGGAGTTCATCCACTGGCTGCAGGACACGCACAAGAAATACCTGTTTTTGACCAATAACAGCGGCATGACCCCGCGCGAGCTGCACCAGAAGCTCTGGCGTATGGGGCTCGACGTGCCGGAGGAGCATTTTTACACCAGCGCGCTGGCCACGGCGGCCTTTCTGGCCGACCAGGCGCCCGGCTGCTCGGTGTACGCCCTCGGCGAGGCGGGGCTGCTCAATGCGCTGTATGACCGCGGCATCACCATGAACGACGTCAACCCCGATTACGTCGTCATCGGCGAGGCGCGGGCCTACTCGCTCGACACGCTCACGAAGGCGACGAATCTCGTGCTCGCGGGCGCGAAGCTCATCGGCGCGAACTCCGACACCTGCGGCCCGACGGACGAGGGCATCGCCCCCGCGTGCCGCGCGCTGATCGCCCCGGTCGAGATCGCCACCGGCAAGCAGGCGTATTTCTGCGGCAAGCCGAACCCGCTCATGATGCGCACCGGCCTGCGCATGCTCGGCTGCCACTCGGGCGAGGCCGCCATGATCGGCGACCGCATGGACACCGACGTCATCTCCGGCATGGAGAGCGGCATGGCCACCGTGCTCGTGCTCAGCGGCGTGTCCACGCGCGCAACATTGGACGAGTTTGCCTACCGGCCGAGCGTCGTGCTCGACGGCGTGGGGGACATCCCGCGGCTGGCGCAGCAGGGGTGAGGGCATCGCCGAACGGCGATGCAGGATCACATCCGAGGCGGGCCTTGCCCCCTCGGGCTCCCCTGCGGCTCAGATGCTTTGCGAGAGACTGCGTGATCGGGGCGCACCCCAAGCCTTCCCCGCAAAGGGAAAGGCTTTCCAAACGCACGGCAGATCGCCGCCAAAAGGGGAAAACGGAAAAACGCCCGGGGCGAAAGCAGTCCCGGGCGGTGTTATTTCTTTCGAAAGAGAACACGGCGTTTAAAAGAGAACGCGCCCGCGCGATACCGCGCGGGCGCTGCAGAGCAAGCAAAAGTTTTGTGTGTGTGGGGTAAAGTTGTAAATAACCGGTAAACAACCTTATGAGGAAAGCAAGCTCTGTCTCACGAAAACATGTTTCATTTCCGTTCTGCTATAATAATGCGCCAACTTCTTTTTTTAATGCAAAAACGAAAAAATATTTTTGAAAATTTTTTGACGCGGATCGCCGTGCGGCAGGAAGCCGGTTTCCCGGTTGCCGGGCGGGGGGAGAACATGGTATAATCGGGTGACAACGCCTTGCAAAGGGGAGAACTTTCATGCAGGAGAATCTGGTCGTCAAAAAGGCGACGCCGCTCGGCGCGCGCGTCTGGACGAGTCTGCTGGTGTTCGGCTTCATCGGGCAGATCGCCTGGATGGTCGAGAACGTCTACTTTTCCACCTACATTCAGAAAAACATCACGGCCGCCGGCTGGGCCACGTCCGCGACCGTCGCGGCCAGCGCCATCGCCGCCGCGCTGGCGACGATCTTCAGCGCCGCGTGGTCGGACCGCGTGGGCAAGCGCCGCGCCTTCGTCTGCTGGGGGTATATCCTCTGGGGCATCACGACGGCGGCGTTCGCGCTCTTCGGCAACGGGCAGGTCGGCGGCGACGTCGGTCTCGCGGTGACGCTCTTCGTCGTTATGGACTGCATCATGTCCGCCATCGGCAGCACGGCCAACGACTCGGCCTTTTCCGCCTGGGTCACGGACGTGACCGACGTCACGAACCGCGGCGTCGTGGACATCGTGCTGAGCATCATGCCCATCCTCGCGCTCATCGTCATCTTTGCGGGCTTTGACGGCATGACCGTGCACGGCAACTGGACGGGCTTTTTCCTCGTGCTCGGCGGCCTGACGAGCGCGGCCGGCGTGCTCGGCCTGTGTATCTTCCGCGACAGTCCGGCCCTGCGCCCCGTGCAGGGCGACACGTACCTGCGCGACGTGCTCTACGCCTTCCGCCCGGCGAACATCCGCGCCAATAAGATGATCTATATCTGCTTTCTCGGCATGATGTTCTCCGGCCTTGCCATGCAGCTGTGGCAGCCGTACATGATCTCGCTCGTCGAGGTCACGCTCGGCATCGACAACTACATCCTGCCCATCGGCATCGTCGTGCTTGCCTCGGCCGTGCTGTCCGTGCTCGCGGGCAAGGTCATGGACCGCTTCGGCAAGGAGAAGTTTTATTACCCCGTGGCAATTTTGCAGGTGCTCGGCGGCCTGATCGCCTACAGCATCAAGTTCGTCGGCCACGCCATGCCGCTGCTGTGCGTCGGCGGCACGTGCATCATGGCCGGCAACCTCGCCATGGCGGGGCTGTTCACCGCCTCGTCGCGCGACTATACGCCCGCCGGGCGCGCCGGCGCGTCGCAGAGCGTGAAGATGGTCATCTACATCATGCTGCCCATGGTGCTCGCGAGCATCATCGACCCGCTCATCATCAAAGCCGTCGCGCTCGAGCCGACGGCGGCCATTCTCGCCAAGTACCCGAGCTACGCCGGCAGCTACCTCTATCCGTATGAGCTGTTCCTGGCCGCGGCCGTGAGCGCGGTGTTCATCCTCATCCCCGCGTACTTCGTCCGCCGGGACGCCGACCGCATCCGCCGCGAGAAGCTCGCCGCGCTGGAGAAATGACACGCACTGCCCCCGTGCGAGACCGCGGGGGCTTGCTTTTTCGGGCGCGGGCTGGTATAATATCTCCTGTAAAATTTCAAATCTGGCTTGAAGGCACGATACACGGATGCACAGCATTCGGATACGAAACGGTATGCGAGCGTGGTGTGTGTCGGCTTCCGAGGTTTGCAGGCACACGCGCGGCGTGTGCCGTTTTTTTGCCTTTGGGCGGAAAATCGGAGGCAAGCATGAACGAATCCCAGTCCAATTCCTTTCTCGCCGAGCAGCCGGTCGGTGCGCTGATGCGCAAATTCTCGCTGCCGTGCATCCTGTCGCTGCTCGTCGGCGCGCTGTACAACATCGTCGACCAGCTCTTCATCGCCAACGCGAGCTACCTCGGCTCTTACGGCAACGCGGCCAACAGCGTCGTGTTCCCGCTGACGGTCATCGCGCTCGCCATCGCCACCATGATCGGCGACGGCTGCTGCGCCTATGTCAGCATCCGCCTCGGCGCGGGGGAGCAGGAGCAGGCGCACCGCAGCGTCGGCAACGCTATCGTGCTCACGCTCATCGTCAGCGTCGTGCTCATGGCGGTGTACCTCATTTTCATGGATCCGATCCTGACGGCGTTCGGCGCGACGGTCAACGCCGAGACGTTCGCCCTCTCGCGCGAATACTGCTTCTGGATCGCGCTCGGCATCCCGTTTTACATGTTCGGGCAGGCGATGAACCCCATCATTCGCTCCGACGGCAGCCCGCGCTACGCCATGCTGTCGCTGCTGGCGGGCGCGGTGTGCAACATCATCCTCGACCCCATCTTCATCTTCCCGTGCGGGTGGGGCATGATGGGCGCGGCCGTTGCAACGGTCATCGGCCAGATCCTCTCGGCTGTGTTGGCGGCGGCGTATCTGCTGCACATGAAGGCCGTGCGGCTGCAGCGGAGCAGCTTCCGGCTGCGGGGTGAGCTGCTGCGCGCGTTTCTGCCGCTGGGCATGACGAGCTTTTTGTCGCAGATCAGCATCGTGTTTTCCATGGCGGCGGTGCTCAATATGTGCCGCAAATACGGCGCGCTCGACCCCGTGTTCGGCCAGGCGCAGTATGCGCAGATCCCGACGGCGGTCGTGGGCATCGTCATGAAGTTTTTCCAGATCGTCATCTCCATTGCCATCGGGCTCTCGGCCGGGTGCATCCCCGTCGTGGGGTACAACATCGGCGCCGGGCGGCGCGACCGGGCGCGGGCGCTGCTGCACCGGCTGCTGCTGGCCGAGGCGGTCGTGGGGCTCGTGGCGACGGCGCTGTTTGAGAGCTGCCCGGGCGTGTTTGCCGATCTTTTCGGCGCGAAAAACGAGAGCGCGTACTACACGGACTTCGCCGTACGGTGCATCCGGTGGTTTCTCGGCGCGGCCGCGCTCTCGTGCGTGAACAAGGGCGCGATGATCTACCTGCAGGCGCTCGGCAAGGCGTGGACGAGCACGGCGCTGTCGCTCTTGCGCGAGATCGTGCTGGGCGTGGGGCTCGTGCTGCTGCTGCCGGTGTGGTTCGGGCTCGACGGCGTGCTGTATTTCATGGCGGCGGCCGATGCGGTGACGTTTATCGTGACCGTGCCGGTGCTCGTGCGCACGGACCGGGCGCTGCGCGGCTAAGACGAAAAATGCGCATAAAAGCCCGCCCGCAGGCAGTGCCTGCGGGCGGGTTCTTTCTATCCGGGTTTACTTGCGGAAGAGGGCGATCACGCGGTCGAAGAAATCGCCGATGGCGGTGATGACGTCCTTGACCTTGCCGGTGAAGGACGCGATCTTGTCCTTCGCGCCGGCGAGCTGTTTGAGCGTATCCTGCACGGCGTGCACCTTCGAGAGCAGGGCGTTCGTGTCCAGCTTTTCGAGCGAGCGGCAGAGGTTTACGAGCTGGGTCATCTGGTCGTCCGTGAGTGTGACGTCGTACTCGGCGGCAATCTCTTTGATCTTGGCGCGCAGTTCGGCGTCGGTCATGTCCTTCGTCTCGTTGAGGATGAGCTTGAGCTCATTGACGATCTCGACCGAGTCATAGTCGCCGATGGCCTGCGCGAGCTCCGCCGTCGTGGCCAGCTCCTGCGAGGAGACGGCCTTGGCGGTCTCGTCGAGCTTCGTGCCCGTGATGTCCTCGTATGCTTTGTACACGCCCGTCAGCGCCGCCGTGCCCGAGACGTCGAACGGCGCGGTTACGGTGATCTTCGCATCCGTGATGCCGGCGGTGGCCAGCGCGCTGATGTACATCTGGCTCGTGCAGTAGGTGATGTGCGACGTGTCGACGGTCATGCCCTTGCCGGCGTCGAGCACCTCGATGGAGATGCAGGAGATGGACTTCGTGCCGATCTGCTCGTCGCTGATGACGCCGCTGAGATACTGCCGCTCGTCCTTGTTCGTGACGGTCAGCTCCTTGACGCTGCCGCGCTCGATGCCGAAGGCCTTGTAGACGGTCTTGATCTGGTCGTCCGTGAGGTCTGCGCCGATGACGGTGCGCGTCTCGCCGGCGTCAATGGCCGACACGGCGCCAAGGCTTGCGAGCAGGCACACGGCAAGTACAATGGGCAGGGCCCGTTTGAGAAATTTCATGGTGTTGGTTTCCTTTCCCCGCGCTCCATGGGCTGCGGTGCTTTACAGGATGAGACGCTACCATTGTAAATTGGTTCCCGAAAAAAGGATGACGATTCTGTGAAGAATCGCCTGAATTGTTTGTTAAGATATTGCGCGCCGCATATAAAAATGGACAGACAGAGTTGGGGGACTCTGTCTGTCCAAATCGGATTCACTGCCCTTTGGGGTGGCAGCTATGGCACTGCGCACCGCAATGGGCACAGTTGCCACCGCAGGAGGATTTCCCTTGCCGCTTCTGGCGGATCAGGGAAAGGGAAATGAAGGTGACAATGGCGATAAGTACAATCGAAATCAAAATCGTAGAGAGGTTCGCGCCAATCCAGCTGAACATGGAAAATCACTCCTTTGCGTTTACGAATTTTGGAAAGGCTCAGGCCTTGAGCGTGGTGGCTTCCTTGTAGGGACGCACCAGCATGTAGATGATGCCGGCCAGCGCCAGGATCGCGCAGATGAGGCCGATCACGTTCAGGTTGCCCGTGAAGGCGCAGCCGAACTGGTAGATCATCAGGCCGCACAGGTAAGCGAAGCCGCACTGATAGCCGATGGCGAACCACGTCCACTTCTGGCTGTTCATCTCGCGCTTGATGGCGCCGATAGCCGCGAAGCACGGAGCGCACAGGAGGTTGAACACCAGGAAGCTGTAACCGCTGATGCCGTTGAAGGCAGCTGCGATGTTCTGGTACACGCTGCCGTCGCCGCCGCCGTAGAGGATGCCGAGCGTGCCGACGATGTTCTCCTTGGCAACGAGGCCGGTGATGGAGGCGACTGCCGCCTGCCAGTTGCCCCAGCCGAGGGGCTTGAAGATCCAGGCGACGACGCCGCCGATGGCAGCGAGGATGGAGTAGTCGATCTCGTCCTCGGACAGCATACGGAACGTGCCGTCGACCGTGCCGAAGTACGTGGTGAACCAGACGAGGATCGTGGACAGCAGGATGATCGTGCCGGCCTTCTTGATGAAGGACCAGCCGCGCTCCCACATGGAGCGGAGGACGTTGCCCAGCGTCGGCCAGTGGTAGGCCGGCAGCTCCATGACGAACGGAGCCGGATCGCCGGCGAACATCTTCGTCTTCTTGAGCATGATGCCGGAGACGATGATCGCGGCCATGCCGATGAAGTACGCGGAGGTGGAGACCCAGGCGCTGCCGCCGAACAGAGCGCCGGCGATCATGCCGATGAAGGGCACTTTCGCGCCGCAGGGGATAAAGGTGGTGGTCATGATCGTCATGCGGCGATCACGCTCGTTTTCAATGGTACGGGAGGCCATAACGCCCGGCACGCCGCAGCCGACGCCGATGAGCATCGGGATGAAGGACTTGCCGCTCAGGCCGAACTTGCGGAAGATACGGTCGAGCACGAAGGCGATACGGGACATGTAGCCGCAGGCCTCGAGGAAGGCCAGCATCAAAAACAGGACGAGCATCTGCGGCACGAAGCCGAGCACCGCGCCGACACCGGCGACAATGCCGTCGAGGATCAGGCCCTGCAGCCAGTCGGCGCAGCCCGCCTTCTCCAGACCGTTGCCGATCAGGACCGGAATGCCCGGAACCCAGACGCCGTAGTCGGCCGGATCGGGCGCGTCAAAGCCGTTGGCTTCGAGGTAGGCGACCGCATCGACATACGTCATGCTCACGGTGCTGTCCTCGTCGGCGTCATCGGGGATGTTGTCGTAGTAGGCGGTCATTTCATTCTCAGCCAGGGTCTCCTCATCCTCGACCATGGTGGTCGCGGTGTCGGAGGTGGGCTGGAAGGCTTTCATTTCCGCGAGGGTGGCGTCGGCGTCGAAGTCTTCGGCTTCGGTGTCGAGACCCAGGAACGCGTCGACCGCTTCGGTCGCGGCGGTGTATTCGTCGTTGGCGTCGTTATAAGCGCTCGAGCCGATGCCCAGCAGGTGCCAGCCGTCGCCGAACACGCCGTCATTGGCCCAGTCGGTCGCGGGCGCGCCGACGGCGACCATGGCGACCCAGTAGACCAGGAACATGACCACGGCGAAGATCGGCAGGCCCAGCCAGCGGTTGGTGACGATGCGGTCGATCTTATCGGACGTGGACTGCGTGGCCTTGGATTTCTTGCGGTAGCAGGCGCGGATGACTTCCGCGATGTAGACGTAGCGCTCGTTGGTGATGATGGACTCGGCATCGTCGTCGAGCTCTTCCTCGGCGGCCTTGATGTCTGCCTCGATGTGCTGGTGCACATCCTCGGGGATGTGGAGCTTGGCGAGCACCTTGTCGTCGCGCTCAAAGATCTTGATGGCGTACCAGCGCTGCTGCTCTTCCGGCATCTTGTGCACGGCCGCCTCTTCGATGTGGGCGATCGCGTGCTCGACCGGGCCGGAGAACGTGTGCATCGGCACGGTCTTGGTGGACTTGGCGGCCTCGATGGCGGCTTCTGCCGCGTCCATGACGCCGTCACCCTTCAGGGCCGAGATCTCCACGACCTTGCAGCCGAGCTGCTGCGACAGCTGGCTGATGTTGATCTGGTCGCCGCTCTTGCGCACGATGTCCATCATGTTCACGGCCATGACCACCGGGATGCCCAGTTCGGTCAGCTGCGTGGTCAGGTACAGGTTGCGCTCGAGGTTCGTGCCGTCCACGATGTTGAGGATGGCGTCCGGACGCTCGTCGATCAGATAGTTGCGGGCGACGACCTCTTCGAGCGTGTACGGGCTGAGCGAGTAGATGCCGGGAAGGTCCATGATGACAACGTCGTCATGCTTTTTCAGGCGGCCTTCCTTTTTCTCGACCGTGACGCCCGGCCAGTTGCCCACAAACTGATTGGAGCCGGTCAGCGCATTGAACAGCGTCGTTTTGCCGCAGTTCGGGTTGCCGGCTAAGGCAATCTTGATTTGCTTTTCCATTCGGATGCTCCTTTGCGATATTCTCCTCTGTTGATGGGGGATCCTACCTTATGTAATAAATTTTGCTTACGGATGATTATGCCTGGATCTCGATCATCTCGGCATCGGCCTTGCGCAGACTCAGCTCATAGCCGCGGACCGTGACTTCCACCGGATCGCCGAGCGGTGCGACCTTGCGCACATACACTTCGGTGCCCTTCGTGATGCCCATGTCCATGATGCGGCGCTTGATGGCGCCTTCACCATGCAGCTTCACCACCTTGACCGTTTCGCCGATCTTGGCTTCTCGCAGCGTTTTCATCGTGCTTCCTCCCTTAAATCATGATTTTGCGTGCCATTTCATCGCTGATGGCAACGCGGGATTCTTTGACCTTCACGATCAGATTCCCGCCGATCGCCGATACGACCGTGGCCGTCCCACCGGGGACGAAACCCAGATCTTCCAAGTGCTTTCTGGTCTCCGGGTTTCCGCCGACTTTCAGAATCAGTGTCTCCTCGCCGACATTGGCGAGATTCAGCGGCATCATAGATATCCCTCCACTGGTAACGGTTAGAGCGTGCTAACCTTGGATGAAAAAAGAACGGTTATATTTGTTTAACATGAGTTAAACTTCCCTAACCTTGCTAAAGTTTAATCTATCTAACATCGCGTGTCAAGGGGTATTTGTAAAAATTTTTGCATTGCTTGCATTTTTGGTTAAGGTGTGCTAACCTAGAAGCAATTTTACGAAAAGGTTGGTGGAATCCGCTATGCAGATCTTGAGAGCTGCGGAAGACTATCTGGAAGCAATGCTGATGATGCAGCAGAAACACGGTTACATCCGCTCGATCGACATCGCGGAGCAGCTCGGCGTGACGAAGCCGAGCGTGACCTACACGACCAAGCGCCTGCGCGAAAACGGCTACATCACGATGGACCGCGACGGGCTCATCACGCTCACGCCGAGCGGCATGGACATTGCCGCGCGCATGCTCGACCGGCACCACACGCTCACGAAGTTTCTCATGGAGCTCGGCGTCGACGCCAAGACCGCCGAGGAGGACGCCTGCAAGATGGAGCATGACATCAGCGAGCAGACGTACACGGCGCTCTGCCGCCACGCCATCGGCAACCTCGGCATCCTCGGGGAGGACGATGCGGGCCTCGGCGAGACGGCCGGGACCGACGAGAACTGAACACGCCTCCGGACAGTTCCGCCCGCGGCAGCTCTGGCTGCCGCGGGCGGTTTTGCTTGTCGGGAAAACCCGGAGGGCTTTCCCGACAAAAGGCCTGCAGGCTGCTGCGCGCAGACTTTGTACGCCGGGGGCGCACAAAGTCCACACTTGCAGCCAGAGAAGTATTTTCTCTCACGCACATGTCGCGAGAGAAAATGATTGCAATGCTTTGCCGCCTGCGGGCGGCAAACTCTGCGAGGCTTTTTTGACACGCTGGGCCGCCCGCGGGCATTGACGCGGCGGCGCGGATTTGCTATGCTGAAAAAGAGAAAATACCCCCTTGACTCTGACACGGTGAGAGGGCTTATGCTGTGCGTGAGCTCAAAAAAATACGACCGGCACGGAGGTACCGCCATGCTGAAAATCGGTGAATTTTCAAAACTGTCCAGAGTCAGCGTTCGTATGCTGCGCCACTATGATGAGGTGGGGCTGCTCGCCCCGTCGGAGGTCGATTCCATGACCGGCTACCGCTACTACAGCGAGCGGCAGCTCATCACCGCCGGACGCATCGCCGCGCTGCGCGCGCTCGGCTTCGGCCTGAGCGAGACGCGCGAGCTGCTGCGCCTGTACGACGACCGCGCGGCGCTCGATGCGCGCCTGGCCGCGCAGCGCACCCGGCTGGAGGCGCTCGCCGCCGACACGGCGCAGAAACTGCGGCTTCTGGACACAGCCCGTGAGCGGCTGAGAAAGGAAGCAGACATGAACTACAATGTGACCATCAGGACACTGCCCGAGCGTTACGCCGCGTGCGTGCGCATGACCATCCCCTGCTACGACGCCGAGGGCACGGTGTGGGACGTGCTGTGCCGCGAGACCGACCACATGCACCTCGTGCCCGACGACCCGTGCTATTGCAGCGTGACGTTCCTCGACGAGGAATATAAGGAGCGCGACGTGCTCATCGAGGCGAGCAAGACCGTCCGCGGCCGCTACCCCGACACGGAGCACGTCAGGTTCCGGACGCTGCCGCCCGTCACGTATGCCGGCTGCGTGTACCGCGGCAGCTACGCGCAGATCAGCGACGTGATCGCAGCCGTCGCGGCGTGGGTCGCGGCCAACGGCTACGAGAGCGCGGGGCCGATGTTCAACATCTACCACGTCAGCCCGCACGAGACGCAAAACCCTGACGAATTTGTGACCGAGGTGTGTTTCCCGGTGCGGGAGGCATAACCCCATTTTTCCGGAGGTGCCCCCATGCTCCAGACCCGCAGACCGGCCCTGAGCGGCAACGCGCTCAAGGGCATCGCCATCCTCGCCATGACGCTCGACCACCTCACGTGGACGCTCTGGCCCGGCTACGCCACCGACTGGTGGGTGCTCGTGTGCCATGTGCTCGGCCGCGTGACGGCGCCGATCATGTGGTTTTTCATCGTCGAGGGCTACCACTACACGCACGATGTGAAAAAGTACGCCGCGCGCCTGTTCGCGCTCGCGCTCATCTCGCACTTTGCGTATGATTTCTGCTTCGGCATCCCGTTTGTGCCGCTGTCCACCGGGCCGTTCAATCAGACGGGCGTCGTGTGGTCGCTCGCGTGGGGGCTGGTGCTGCTCGTCATCCACGACGACGCGCGGCTGAAAGACTGGGTCAAGATCGCGCTGACGTTTGTGATCTGCGCCATCACCTTCCCGTCGGACTGGAGCTGCGTGGCCGCGATGGCGATCTTGTTCATGGGGCAGGCGCGCGGGGACTTCCGAAAGCAGATGGGCTGGCTCATGGTGTGGTCGGCCGTGTACGCGCTCGTGTATTTCTTCTTTATAGATAAGGTATACGCACTCGTGCAGCTTGGCACGGCGCTCGCCATCCCGCTGCTGCGGTGCTATGACGGCACGCGGGGCAAATGGCGCGGCATGGGCTGGCTCTTTTACGTCTATTATCCCGCGCACCTCGCGCTCATCGGCGTGCTGCGCGTGCTGCTCTGGGGCGCGGGGGCGTCCACCGCCGCCGGCAGCTTCTGACGGCAATGTGCACAACGGCATCCGCCCGGACGGGGGAAAACTTCGTCCGGGCGTTTTTGCGCCCGGTGGTGGCATTTCGCCGGGGTTCGTGGTAAAATGCTGTGCAATGTGAGACAAAGGAGGCGGCGCGCGTGCGCTACCAGTGTCTGGTGCTCGACCATGACGACACCGTCGTCAATAGCACCGCGACCATCAATTACCCGGCCTTCGTGCAGACGCTGCAAAAGCTGCGGCCGGACGTACACATGACGCTCGACGACTTTTTTTCCTACTCGTTCGAGCCGGGCTTCGGCGCGCTGTGCAGCGATATTCTGGGCTTTTCCGATGCGGAGATGGACATCCAGTACCAGACGTGGCTGGATTATGTGCGCACGCACGTGCCCGACACGTTCCCCGGTATGCGCGACCTGCTGCAGCGGTTTCACGCCGCGGGCGGGCATATCTGTGTCGTGAGCCACTCCGTGCCGGAAAACATCCTGCGCGACTACCGCGCGCACGACCTGCCCACGCCGGAGCGCATCTACGGCTGGGATTCAGACCCCGAGCGGCGCAAGCCCGCGCCGTGGCCCATCTACCAGATCGAGCGGGAGCTCGGCCTGCGGCCGGAGCAGCTCGTGGTCATCGACGATCTCAAGCCCGGCAAGGACATGGCTGACCGCGCGGGCGTGGACTTCATCGCGGCGGGGTGGACGCACACCGTGCCGCACATCATCGAAACGATGCAGTGCATCTGCCCGCACTACTGCCGCACGGTGGCGGAGCTGGCGGCGCTGCTGCTGGACGAAACGGAGGCATAACGATGGATACTAGGATGATTCGCACGGCGACCCTCGCCGACCTCGACGCCGTGGCGGCGGTGGAGGCAGCGTGCTTCCCGGCGGCGGAGGCCGCGACGCGGGAGGAGCTCGCAGGCCGGCTGGCGCACTATGGCGACCACTTCTGGCTGATGTTTGACGGCGGCACGCTCATCGCGTTCGTGGACGGCATGGTCACGGACCGCACCGACCTCACGGACGACCTCTACGCGGACGCCGCGCTGCACGACGCGCACGGCGCGTGGCAGATGATCTTCGGCGTGAACACGCTGCCAGACTACCGCCGGCACGGCTATGCGGGACAGCTCATCGAGCGCGCCATCGCCGACGCGCGCGCGCAGGGCCGCCGCGGCCTCGTGCTCACGTGCAAGGACCGGCTCGTGCACTACTACGCGAAGTTCGGCTTCGTGAGCGAGGGCGTGTCGAGCTCTACCCACGGCGGCGTCGTCTGGTATCAGATGCGCCTGACGTTCTGAAAAATGCAGCCCCGGCGCGAAAAACATCCGCGCCGGGGCAAAACAAAACCTTGACTCTACAACCGTTGTAGAGTTTACAATGACGGTATTCCACGCAAAGGGGCAAACGCCATGGAGAAAAATCTCACGACCGGCAGCGTCTTTGGCAACATTGTGCGCTTTTCGCTGCCGTATCTGCTCTCGTACTTCCTGCAAACGCTCTACGGCATGGCCGACCTGTTCATCATCGGCCAGTACGAGGGCGTGGCCAGCACGACGGCCGTGTCCATCGGCAGTCAGGTCATGCACATGCTCACGGTCATGATCGTGGGCCTTGCCATGGGCGCGACGGTCACGATCGGTCAGGCCGTCGGCGCGCGCGACCGCCGGGGCGCGGCGGGCTACATCGGCAACACGACGACGCTGTTTCTGGCGCTGAGCGTCGTGGTGACGGGGGTGCTGCTGGCGCTCGCGCGGCCGATCGCGGCGGTCATGTCCACGCCGGCCGAGGCCGTGCCCGGCACGGTCGCCTATCTGCGCATCTGCTTTCTCGGCGTGCCACTGATCACGGCGTACAACATCATCGCATCCATCTTCCGCGGTCTGGGCGACTCGAAGCGCCCGATGTACTTCATCGCCATCGCGTGCGCGGCAAACATCGCGCTCGACTATCTGTTCATGGGCGCGCTGCACATGGGCCCGGCGGGCGCCGCGCTCGGCACGACGCTGGCGCAGGCGGCCAGCGTGGTCGTGTCGCTGGCCGTCATCCGCCGCGAGCGCGACGGCATCGCCCTCACGCGGAGCGATCTGCGCCCGCGGCGGGCGGTCATGGGGCGCATTTTGCGCATCGGCGTGCCGGTCGCGCTGCAGGATGGGCTGATCCAGATCGCGTTTTTGTTTATCACCGTCATCGCCAACCGCCGCGGCCTCACGGACGCCGCCGCCGTCGGCATCGTGGAGAAGATCATCAGCTTTTTGTTCCTCGTGCCGTCGTCCATGCTCTCGACGGTGTCGGCCCTCGGTGCGCAATGCATCGGCGCGGGCAAGCCCCGCCGTGCGCTGCAGACGCTGTGGTACGCCATCGCCGTTGCGTTCGGCTTCGGCGTGCTCATCACGATCGTCATCCAGTTCGTGGCAGAGCCCGTCGTGGGCCTGTTCACGGACAGCGCGGCCGTCGCCGCCGCGGGCGGGCAGTACCTGCGCGGGTACATCCTCGACTGCTGTTTTGCCGGGCTGCACTTTTGCTTCAGCGGGTATTTCTGCGCCATCGGCCGCTCGGAGCTGTCGTTTCTGCACAACATCACGGCCGTGGTGCTCGTGCGCGTGCCGGGCGCGTACCTGATGAGCAAGTGGTTTCCCACGACGCTGCTGCCCATGGGCCTGGCCACGGCGGCGGGCTCGCTGCTGTCGGTCATCATCTGCGTGATCGCGTTTCTCGTGCTGCGCCGGCGCGGCCGGCTCGTGCCGGAGGAGGACTGACATGGCGCGGACACAGGAGCTGTTTTCCATCGGCGACGTGGCGCAGCTGTTTCACCTGAGCGTGAGCAGCCTGCGCCACTATGAGACCATCGGCCTGCTTACGCCGGAATACACCGACCCCGCGACCGGCTACCGCTACTACGGGCCGCGGCAGTTTGAGGTGCTCAACACCATCCGCTACCTGCGCGCGCTGGATATGCCGCTCGGGCAGATCCGCGCCTTTCTGCGCAACCGCGACGGCGGACTTCTCGCGCGAGATCACGATGATCGACTACGGCCTGACGAGCGACCCGGAAAAATTCGTGACCGAGATCCGCATCCCCGTCACGGAGGCATGAAAAAACGCTGTCCCGAAAATGGGACAGCGTTTTTGCGCTTTGGTGCGTCAGAAGCTGCCGCTGCGGCCGTGGCCGCCGCCACCGGAAAAGCTCGACCCGCCGCCACCGGAGTGCTGGTCGTTGTCGCGCTCGATCTTGCGGCGCGTCGTGGTCGTGTGGGTGTAGACATCGTCGCGCCGCGTCAGGTGCAGGCCCGCGGGCGTGACGTAGGCGCGCGCCTCGGTCTGGCGGCGCACGGAGCGCATCTTCGCCTTGAGAATCAGGCAGACGATGAGCGCGATGACGCACGAGATCACGAGCGCGATGCCCAAATTGCGCAGCAGCGACGGCGCGGAGAAGCCGGGGTCAACGTCGGCGTCATGGCCGGGGCTGTAGGCATAGTCAGAGTCGCTGCCGGTATAGGACTCGCCGCTGAGCAGGCCGGCGCAGCCGTCGATGTAGTCGCAGAAGCCGCCGTACCAGTCGTCGTTGCGGAAGTCGTCGAGAAAGCCGTCCTCGAGCTGCTGCAGGGCAGAGTCCGGGAAGAGGAGCTCTGCCTTGTCGCCGTAGACGAAGGCGGCGTACTTGCGGTTCGACACGCTCAGCAGCAGGAGCACACCGTCGCGCCCGTCACCGACGCCGAGCGAGTCGTTGTGGTAGAGCGTGTAGGACGCCGTCTCCACGTCGGTGAAGCCGTAGTCGGCATAGTCGTCCACGGTGCGGATGTACACGCCGACGCCGCTGCTGTGCGCGAGGGCGGCGGCGCGCTGCGAGAGCTGGCTGATCTGTTGGTCGGTGAGCAGGCCGGCCTCGTCCGTGACCCAGTCCCCGGCGGCCAGCGCCGGTACTGCGAGCGTCACGGCCAGCAGCAGCACGAGCAGCAGGGCGGTCAGTTTGCGTTTCATATCCGTCGCCTCCTTACAGCAGGAACTGCAAAATTGCAGTCAGCGCCACCGTGAGCGGGGCCGCGATGGCGGCGAACATGCCCCAGAAGCGGCCGCGGTCCGTCGGCAGGTCGCCGACGAGCTTGCCGGTCTGGCCGTTCATGGCGAAGAGGAAGTCCTGCCCGCGCCACTTCGTGCTCAGCATCCAAACCGGCAGCAGGGCGTAGTGCACCTTGCCGCGCCGCAGCGCGATGTCCTCGCGCTCGGTCACGCACGCGCCGTAGCCGGTGACGGTGTCGCGCAGGGCCTGCGCGAGCGTCTCGCTGCAGCGCGTGTCCGCCCGGTCGCGGCTGTCGTCGATGGTCACGTCGTATTTATCCGCCAGATAACCCGGCAGGTACGCCGTGGAAAACGGGCGCAGCTGGGCATAGTCAAACGGCTCGATGGAGTCCATGTGGTCGTCCGGCATCTTGGAGGATGCGTCGACCGGGATCTTCTCAAACGCGAGCGACCCGGCGCGCACCACGTGGTAGTGCCGCGTCTCGGTGATCTCATAGTCGCCGGTCTCGTACACATTCGTGTTGCTGGCGCGATAGCTGGCCGCGCCCTCCGCGCCGCCGTCAAACAGCCAGAACGGGACGTACACGCCCTGGATCTGCTCGATGTGGTTGGCGGACGTGAACGAGCGCGGCAGGAAGGGCTTGCCCTTGTAGTGCGCGCGCAGCGCCTGCACGGCGTCGTCCTTGCTCAGGCGAAACGGGAGGATAGAGTCCGGCCGCAGCGCGCCCGAAAACTGCCCCGGCACGATCGCCGGGTTGCCGCAGTAGGGGCAGGCCGTGGCCGCGGTGCTCTGGTCGCAGATGAGCTCCGCGCCGCACGACGGGCAGCTGTAGACGCGCAGGCCGTCCGCCTCCGCGCCCCAGTCGCGGCTGAGGTCGGAGGTGTCCCAGCCGCCGGAGGCCGCGGCGGCTTCCGCAGCCTCGGCCTTGGCAGCCTGCGCTGCTTCGGCCTTCGCGTCGGCCGCCTGCTTGGCTGCGGCGGCCTCGGCCTCCTTGCGGGCATAGAGCGCCTCGATCTCGGCCACGTCGAATGACGAGCCGCAGTAGTCGCACTCGAGCTTGCCGCTCTTGGCCGAATAGTGCAGCGGGGCGGTGCAGGCCGGGCACTGATAGTTCGTTACCTGGGTCGGCATGGCGCGTGCCTCCTTTCGTCCGGGCGGGGGTTACGACTGGATGTCCCCATCGTCAAACGGGTCGCCGCACTCGGGGCAGAATTTCGGCGGGTGGGTCGGGTCGTCCGGCTCCCAGCCGCATTTGTCGCACTTGTATTTCGGTGTGCCGGCCGGTTTCGGGCGGCCGCACTCGGAGCAGAACTTGCCCTTGTTCACCGCGCCGCACACGCACGTCCAGCCCTCCGGCGCGGCCGGGCGCGGCCGGCCGCAGTTGCCGCAGAACTTGCCGGTGTTGCCCGTCTGGCCGCAGGCGCACGTCCAGCTCCCGGCCGCCGGGGCGGCGGGCTGCTGGGCCGCCTGTTGCCGGCCCATGGCATAGAGGTCCTGCGCGTTGACGCCGCCCATCTGGCCGGCCATGCCCATGCCCATGAACGCCATGGCCGGGCCGGTGGCCGTGTTGGACGCGGCTGCCTTCATCGCATCGCCCTGCGAGCGCGAGAGCATCGCCGCCGCGCGCGTCGGGTCCATGTAGGCCGCGTCGCGCTGCATGTCCTTAATCATCTGCTCGTCGGCCTCGTCGGCCTTCACGGACGAGACGCCGAAGGCCACGATCTCCAGACCCCGGCGGTCGCGCCACTGGGCCGAGAGCTCTTCGTTGAGCGCCGCGGCGATCTCCCGCGTGTGGCCGGGCAGCGCCGAGTAGCGGATGCCCATGTCGCTGATGCGCGCGAACGCCGGCTGCAGCGCCGTGAGCAGCTCGCTCTTGAGCTGTCCGTCGAGCGTGTCGCGCGTGTAGTCCTCGGTCACGTTGCCGCAGACGTTGGTGTAAAACAGCAGCGGGTTTGCGATGTGGTAGCTGTACTCGCCGAAGCAGCGGATGCCGATGTCGATGTCGATGCCGGCACGCTGATCCACCACGCGAAACGGCACGGGGCTCGGCGTACCGTACTTGTTGCCGGTCAGCTCCTTGGTGTTGAAGTAGTAGATGCGCTGGTCCTTCGGGGCCTCGCCGCCGAAGGTGAAGCGCTTGCCGATGTTGCGGAACACCTCACCGATGCTCTCGCCGAGGTTCCCGGCGAAGATCGACGGCTCGGTCGATGCGTCATACGTGTACTCGCCCGGCTCGGCGCAGACCTCCACGACCTTGCCCTGCTCGACGATGAGCATGCACTGCCCGTCGGCGACGGCGATGCGCGAGCCGGTGGTGATGATGTTCTCGTCGCCGTGCGTGTTGCTCGAGCGGCGGGTGGTTTTTTTCTGTCCCTTCACGGCCAGCACGTTTGCCGGCAGGGCCTCACAGAGGAAAAATTCCTTCCACTGGTCGGCCAGAACGCCGCCGGCAGCGCCCGCGGCAGCTTTGATCAGTCCCATATACAAACTCCTTTTTGGTGATGGTTTTTCGTCGGATGCGGATGGTTGTGATGGTTTTTCGTCCGCGCTTACATTATAAGGGCGCGCGCGCGCAAAAGCTACACCGGAAGCAAAAATTCAGGCAAAATTCAGAATTTTTTCCCGTCCCGGCGCGATTTTTCGCCGCCCGCTTGACAGCGCCCGCGCCCTGCCGTACTTCGTGCACGGCACGCTGCTGTGGTACTGCACGCAGCACGGGCTGTTCACGCAGCCGATCGACGCGCACAAAAAGTGAGCAGAAAACAGCAAAGGCGTCCCCGAGAGGGGACGCCTTTGCTGCGGTTTTGGATGCATTACGCGATGCCGGTGACCTTATAGTCCTTGGCCTCGACCGTGCTCTTGAGCACGGCGTCGTCCACCGGGGTGCTGAGCGTCACGACGGCTGTGCCCGCCGTGTGGCTGACCTCGGCCTCGGTGACTTCCGGCAGCGCCTCGAGCGCCTTTTTCACGGTCGCCTCGCAGTGAGCGCACATCATGCCTTCGATTTGAATGGTCTTTTTCATTGCAGTTTCCTCCTTGATTTCGGGTACTTCTTTGAGATGGTTTGCACGTTTATGATCGTGGCGCGTATCGCGCAGCTTGAACAGATTCAGGCGCAGGGCGTTCGTGACCACACAGAAGCTCGACAGGCTCATGGCCGCCGCGCCGATCATGGGGTTGAGCGTCAGGCCGAGCGGGACGAACACGCCCGCCGCGATGGGGATGCCGATGGTGTTGTAGAAAAACGCCCAGAACAGATTCTCGTGGATGTTGCGCAGCGTCGCGCGGCTGAGCCGGATGGCCGCCGGCACGTCGCTCAGATGGCTGTTGACGAGCACGACGTCGGCCGCGTCGATGGCCACGTCCGTGCCCGCGCCGATGGCGATGCCGATGTCCGCGCGTGTGAGCGCCGGCGCGTCGTTGATGCCGTCGCCGACCATGGCGACCTTGCCGCGCGCGCTCAGGCGGCGGATCTCGCGCTCCTTGCCGTCGGGCAGCACGCCCGCGATCACCTCGTCCACGCCGGCCTGCGCGCCGATGGCCCTGGCCGTGCGCGCGTTGTCGCCCGTGATCATGACGACGCGGATGCCCATATTCTGCAGCTCACGGATGGCCTGCGGGCTGTCGGGCTTGAGCACGTCCGCCACGGCGACGATGCCGAGCAGCTTTTCGCCGCGGGCGAAAAACAGCGGCGTCTTGCCGGCCTCGGCCAGCGCCTGCGCCTGCGCCTGCATGGGCGCGGGAATGTCGGCCGCCGTGCGGATGAAGTCCGCGTTGCCGCCGCAGAGCGGCTGCCCGTCGAGCGTGGCCCTGAGCCCGTTGCCCGGCAGGGCCTGAAAGTCCGCGACCTCGGCGGCGGTCAGCCCGTCCGCCTCCGCGCGGCGCAGCACCGCCTTGGCCAGCGGGTGCTCGCTCCGGCGCTCGAGCGCATAGGCCAGGCGCAGCAGCTCCATCTCCGTCACGCCCGGGGCGGGGCAGAGGTCCGTCACGGTCGGGTCGCCGGAGGTGATGGTGCCGGTCTTGTCGAGCGCGACGATCTGGATGCGGCCGGTCTCCTCAAGGGAGGCCGCCGTCTTGAAGAGGATGCCGTTTTTCGCGCCCATGCCGCTGCCGACCATGATTGCCACCGGGGTGGCGAGGCCGAGCGCGCACGGGCAGCTGATGACGAGCACGGAGATGCCGCGCGCGAGCGCATAGCCCACGGTGCGGCCGAGCAGCAGCCAGACGACGAACGTCACGAGCGCGATGCCCATGACCGCCGGTACGAACACGCCGGACACCTTGTCGGCGATCTTCGCGATCGGCGCTTTCGTGGCCGCCGCGTCGCTGACCATCTGGATGATCTGCGAGAGCGTCGTGTCCTCGCCGACGCGCGTGGCGCGGCACTTGAGAAAGCCCGACTGGTTCACCGTCGCGGCCGAGACGGCCGCGCCCGGCGCTTTGTCGGCCGGGATGCTCTCGCCCGTGAGCGCCGCCTCGTTGACCGCGCTCGTGCCGGCGAGCACGACCCCGTCGACCGGGATGCGCTCGCCCGGGCGGACGACGAACACGTCGCCGGTTTGCACCTGCTCGACCGGGACGGTCACCTCCGCGCCGTCGCGCTCGACGGTGGCGGTCTTCGGCGCGAGCTCCATGAGGCTGCGCAGTGCGTCGGTCGTCTTGCCCTTCGAGCGGGCCTCGAGCGTCTTGCCCACCGTGATGAGCGTGAGGATCATGGCGGCGGACTCGAAGTAAAAGTCCATCATGTAGTTCATGACGGCCTGCTCGTCACCGCGCACCTGCGCGCCCGTCATGGCAAAGAGCGCGTACGTGCTGTACACGAACGCCGCCGTCGCCCCGAGGGCCACGAGCGTGTCCATGTTCGGCGCGCGGTGCCAGAGCGCCTGGAAGCCGCTGATGAAAAACTTCTGGTTGATGACCATGATGATCACCGTCAGCAGCAACTGCGTCAGGCCCATGGCGACGTGGTTGCCATCATAAAACTTCGGCAGCGGCCAGCCCCACATCATGTGGCCCATGGAAAAATACATCAGCACGAGCAGAAAGCCCAGCGACCAGAAGAGCCTGCGCCGCAGCTTCGGCGTCTCGTGGTCGGCGAGCGCGTCGGCGCCGGCGGCGGGGCCTGCGCTCTGCTGCGCGCCCTTGACCGATGCGCCGTAGCCCGCGGCCTGCACCGCGTCGATGATAGCCTGATCGGCCGCCGTGCCCTCCACTCCCATGGAGTTGGTCAGCAGGCTGACCGAGCACGCCGTCACGCCCGGTACGTTCGACACCGCCTTTTCCACGCGCGCCGAGCAGGCCGCGCAGCTCATGCCGGTGACGTTATATTGCTTCAATGTCGTTCCTCCTTTGCGGTGCGGCTTATTTCATGAGCTTCTGCAGCGTCGCCACCAGCTCGTCGATCACCTCATCCTTGCCGTCGCGGATGTCCTCGACGACGCAGGTGCGGATGTGACTGGCCAGCAGCTCCTTATTGAATGCGTTGAGCGCCGCGCCCGCCGCCGCCGACTGCACGAGAATGTCCGGGCAGTAGGCGTCGTTTTCGACCATGCCGCGGATGCCGCGGATCTGGCCCTCGATGCGGTTGAGCCGGTGGATGAGCCGCTTGTATTCCTCCGGCGAGCGCTCCTTTTTGCGCTGCGAACAGCCGCAGCAGCACGTTTTTTTCTCATCGTCCATATATTCGTACCTCATTGTTTCCCGTATACCCCTTGGGGGTATTTTTGAATATATACCCCCCGAGGGTATTTGTCAAGCGAAAATGCGCATGTTCTTGACAGCGGGCGCGCGCGATCTGCTCGATTCCGCCGGCTACCAGAACGTCAAGGGCGGCTGGCCGGTGCAGGCGTCCGACCGCATCGAGGCCGTGCTCGAGGCCGTCGGCCTGCGCGGATAAGTTGCAGGCAGAAAACCGCCACGCCCCTGCGCGCCGGAATGGCGCGCAGGGGCGTGGTTTTTATTTTGCTGCCGGTGCTCAGCCGTGGTAGTCGCCGGTCGCGGAATCGACCGTGACGTAGGGCACGACTTTGCCGTCGAGCTTCACATAGACCTGATAGATGCCGTTTCCGAGATCCTCGTAGTGGTCGGGCGTGACGCCGTAGTCTTCGAGCAGGCTCCGTTCAAACTCGGCCTTCCAGCCGTCGCTGCCGGCGTCTTTTCCGGCGGCGGGCGTCGGTGTCGCGGCCGGGGCGGCGATGACGGGCGTCTCAACGGCCGGGGCCGCAGGCGTCTGTGCGGGATCGGATGCGGCGGCGGTCTGCCTGCCGCAGGCAGTCAGCGCCAGCAGGAGCACGGCGGTCAGCAGCGCGGCCGCGTGTTTGCGGTGGGTCATGGGCAGTCCCTCCTTGGTGATGGTGTTTTCGGTGTTTTCGCAGGCATTTTACATCAAAATTCGCAGAAATACCACCCTGGGGTGCAAAATTCAGATGTGAATGTTGCGCCCGCCGGTCATTCTTTCAGCGTTCGGACGGAAAACGGGCAGGCGCAGGTCATGCGGTACCAGAATTCCGGCGCGGTTTTTGCCGGATCGTCCGCCGCTGCGATGACATCGGTCCCGTCCTCGATGATGTTCTGGAAGAAAAACGCGCAGACTCTCTGCCACTGCTCCGTGCCGCAGACAAACGCCTCGAGATCCTCCACGACCAGAAGGTCGGCGTTTCCGCACAGCGACCCCGCCGTATCGTCGAGCGCCCCGGACGGTGTGGCGCACCGGCTGCGCAGCTGCGCGCCGCCGGTGCGCACGACGTGCGCGTGGTCGAGCCGGTCCGCGAGCTCGGCGGCGAACTGTGCACGGTCCGCCATGCTGAGCACCAGCAGGGAACAGGGCAGCGCCTGACGCGCTTGCGTGCGGCGCAGCAGGCAGCGCCGCCGCAGTGCCGCGAACGCCTTCCGGCAGAGCGACAGGAACTGCTGCAGGCTGTATGTTCCGGCCAGAACGCACAGCAGAAAGGTACCGGCCCACGGGAGCACATACCGGAAGATGCCGATGCCGCCGCGGTAAGTCAGGTCTGTGCGCACGAGGTTTTCATACATATGCGGCACGTGTACCCAGCCGCTGTCCAGCTGGCAGAGCATGTGCAGCTCGTTGTTGTGCAGGCAGACCAGCGCCGTGGCGATCAGCGCAAAGACCGCCGCCGGCAGCCAGCGGAGCCGGGGGGTGCGGATGCGCGCCAGCAGCCTGCCGCAGCCGTATGCCGTCAGAGGGAAAAACAGGGCATAACCGGCCAGCTTCAGGAAGCGGAACGCGGGCGGCCGGCCGGGATACGGGCCGATATCGAACAGCGCGCGATAACCGGGCAGCAGCGGCAGAAGCAGCAGCGCCGCGTCCAGACAGATCAGCAGGATCAGAAATATGGTATGCCATGTTTTTTTCATGTCTCGAGTCCCCTCCCTTTTGCGGATTTTGTTCCATGATAGCATAAAAAGGCAGCCGGAGGAAACGAACGATAGACGCCCGCGGGCAGAACGCCTGCGGCGGGCGGATTTTTTGCGCTTGACAGGGCCTCCGTCGCAGGATATTCTGTCAGCAGAACGGAGGGAACGCACCAGATGAGACAACGAATTCCAGTAACGCCTGTTCCGGAGCGCCCGCCGGACGTAGAGGCGTTTTTTTCATTCAATGACGTTCGGAAAAGCCCCGCCCGTGACGGGTATCGCCCGGCGCATCGGCTGACCGATACCTGTCTGACGACCGGCGTTCACTATTATTATGATGTGGGCTCCGTGCCGCCGGGCGCGTCGGCCCGCGGAACGATCACGTTCCTTTCTCCCGAGGCGTATCCGCATTGCCTGTGGGTCGGAAAACGGATCCCGATGCAGGAAGGCGCGCATGTGGTGGGGTATGCGGTGATCACGCGCATCGACAACCCGCTCCTGCAGGCGGAAAAGCCGGAAGCGCGAGCGTCAGTCGTGGCTTCCCCCGATCACAACGACGGCAGAAAGCCGCGGTGATGACATGCGCGGAAAACAGAGTTCAAAAATCAGTCTGAAAAAGCGGCTGCTCAAACGGCGGCAGGCGCTGACTAGGCGCTGGGACAAGCAAAGCACGCGCCGTCATCTGCCGCTGTACCTGCTGCTTCTTTGCAAAACGTAAAAAACACCGCCGCAGGGTTTTCCCTGCGGCGGTGTTTTTCTGCCCGCGTGCGAATAAAACAAAAAATTGAATGAATAAATACTAATGAGCGCCGTTTCTCCTCAATTGCCCGCAAAGCTGGAAAAACGCTGGAATATATGGGTTTTCAGACCTATAATAAGCGCATATAACCGTATCCAAAATAATTCATGTATGAATATGCTAATAATACGACGAATAATGAAATTAAATTCACCAAAAACCTTGTGTGCTTTGTCAATTGAAAAACTTACATTTCAGACGTAAACTGCACATAAGATTTTTTCCGTCTGCGGCGCACTCCTGCTGCTCCGGCGGTGAAGAATCCAATCTCATACAGAAAGAAGGCTTATCATGAAGAGGAGAATCTTGACTCTGCTGCTGACGCTGGTCATGGTGCTGTCGCTTCTGCCCGGCACGGCGCTCGCCGTGAACGACAGCAGCGCACCCGCCGTGACGTATGCCGATCTGGCAGACATCAACGGTACTGCGCTCGTCCCTGACGGCGCAGGCGAAAACACGGAACTGACCGTAGCGGACGCAGTGCGTGCACTGCTGCTGTGGACGGGCATGACCGAGCAGCAGCTCGGCTCGTTCCCGGATGACTATCTGGCTCAGGCCCGCAGCATGGGCATGATCGACACGGACACCGACGCCGACGCGCCCTGCACGCTCGCGGCTTACCGCCAGATGAAGGCGGTCGCCGACCAGATGTATGACGCGCTGCACGCCGACAAGCTGCAGCCGCTGTACATGAACGGTATGGCGCAGCCCATCTTCCCCTACACGACCGGCGAGGTCACGGAGGGCTACAGCAACGACGAGAGCGACATCATCCGCTACTGCGTCTATGTCGAGACCAACTACGACACCGACGACGACGGCAAGCTCGACCTCGTCAAGGCGCTCGTGCAGATCCCGCGCGCAGCGATGGAGGGCAACTACAAGGCGGCCACCATCTACGAGGCGCGCCCGTACATCACCGGCTGCAACGAGAGCATGAACCCCGGCAAGAACCTCGGCAGCGAGAGCTATGACATCTCCAAGCTCTACAGCCAGCCGGACAAGCGCGTGCCCGCCGGCACCGCCACGACCGCGGACGCGGCAGCTGCTGCCGACAGTGCCGACTGGTACTACTGGAACCCGTATGAGCAGATGTACGACTACGAGGACCTCAACTGGTATGACTACTATCTTGTGCGCGGCTTTGCCGTGGTCGAGTGCGGCGGTCTGGGCACGAAGGGCTCCGACGGCTTTGAGACCTGCGGCACCGATCTGGAGATCGATGCGTTCAAGTGCGTGATCGAATGGCTGCACGGCGACCGCGTGGCCTACACCGACAAGACCAGCAACGTCGCCATCTCGGCCGACTGGTCGAGCGGCAAGATCGGCATGACCGGCCGCTCCTACGCCGGCACGACGCAGTTCGGTCTGGCAACGACCGGCGTCGCCGGCCTTGAGACCATCGTCCCCGTCGCCGGCATCGCGAGCTGGTATGAGTACACCAACTCTCAGGGCATCTCCACCAACAGCCTCGTCAACTACTCCGAGCGGCTCGGCTGGTACTGCAACGGCCGCTACCTCGATCCGGACGACTACGCGACCATCGCCGAAAAGTACGGCAACTACATGTACCAGATCCAGCAGGATCAGCTCAAGAGCAACGGCGACTACTCCGAGCACTGGGCGACCCGCGACTACACGCTTGACGCGGAAAACATCAAGTGCCCGGCGCTGATCGTGCACGGCCTCAACGACGACAACGTGCGCACGAAGGAATTTGACCTCATGTATCAGGCCTATCAGAAGGCCGGCGTGAACGTTAAGCTCCTGCTGCATCAGGATGCGCACCTGACCCCGAGCTACCCCGCCGGCAACCTCGAGTTCTACATTGACGGCGAGAGCTACAACAACGTCCTCAACCGCTGGTTCAGCCACTACCTGTGCGGCGTGGAAAACGGCGCCGAGAACATGGCCGCCGTCACCGCGCAGAGCAATGTCGACGCCTCCGTCTGGAACACCTATGACAGCTGGACGACCGACGAGAGCATTGCCCTCTCCAACGCCGACGACACCGGCACGACCACCATCAACAGCGACTACGCCACGCAGGGCATCAACCGCAGAAACTGGCGTGACGCGCTGACCGCCGGCTCCACCGACGTGAGCGCCATGTACACCATGGATGTCGACGCCGACACCGTCATCAAGGGCAGCGTGGCCGTGAGCTTCACCGCCAGCGCTGATAACTATGACGCGCCGGAGACGACCAGCCCGCGCGGCACCGTCGACCACGACAACTATGTCGGCGAAGAGACGAACGCCCTTGACCACGACAACTACGTTGGCGCGGCGAGCGCTGACGGCGCTGTGACCGTGTCCCTGCCGGACGGCGCCGATCTGATCGACCGCGACGCGCTCATGGTCAGCGCCATGCTCGTCGACATCGCGCCCGAGGGCACGACGTTCCCGGCCTACAACACGCAGGGCAGCTATGTGCCCAAGACCATCACCGCCGGCGGCGCGTGGATGGGCGGCGGCCTGAACAACTATGACTACGCCGAGCTCAACGCCACCGACGTCAGCTACAAGATCATTGCGCGCGGCTGGATGGACCTCTGCAACCCCGGCGCTGGCTATGACTCCGCCTCCGCCGGCACGAAGGTCGCCCTCAAGGTCGGCGAGAACCACGACTACACCATCTACCTGCAGCCGAACCTCTACACCGTCAAGGAAGGCCACAAGCTCGCACTCGTGATCTACACCTATGAGCCGGGCAAGGCCAACTACAGCCAGGACTACCAGATCACGCTCGAAAACGCTTCCGTCAGCGCGGAGATCCCCGTTGATAAGATCCCGGCCGTTCCGGCGCTTCCGTTCACGGACGTCCCCGCAGACACCGAGCTCTACGCCGCTGTGAAGTGGGCCTACTTCAGCGCCCCGCAGATCACGGTCGGCGTGACCGAGACCACCTTTGCCCCCGCCAGCACCTGCACCCGTGCCGAGGTTGTCACCTTCCTGTACCGTCTGGCCGGTGAGCCGGATGTGTCCGGCACGGCGCTTCCGTTCACGGATGTGGCCGAGGATGCCTACTATACCGACGCGGTGAAGTGGGCGGCAGCCAACGGCGTGACCGCCGGCACGAGCGCCACCACCTTCAGCCCGAACGACACATGCACGCGCGCACAGGCCGTCACGCTGCTGTATAACGCAGCCGGCGCACCGGCCGTGAGCGACACGGTGAGCTTCGCGGATGTGGCGGCAGACGCCTACTACGCCGATGCTGTTGCATGGGCGGCAGCCAACGGCGTGACCGTCGGCACGAGCGCCACCACCTTCAGCCCGGACGACGCATGCACGCGCGGCCAGATCGTGTGCATGCTCTACCGCGGCGACACGCAGGCCTGAGCAAGACACAGAAAATCACCCCAAAAAGCGGCAGCGCCCATTGCGAATGCAATGGGCGCTGGTTTTTTGTACAGACGGCTTGCCGTTTGAGGATCACGCCGGAAGCTCTCTTGCGCGCTGCGGCGCGTGTTTGACAACATCCTGAGCAACGCCGCCAAATATTCCGCCGGCGACCTGACCGTCACGCTGACGCCGGACGGCGCGGTCACGTTCGCCAATCATGCGCCAAACCTCAGCTGCGTACAGGCAAACCAGCTCGTCGACCGCTTTTTCACCGTCGAGACGGCGCGCGCTCGGCCGGGCGGGGGAGCGGGGGAGCGGGGGAGCGGCGCCGCGGCCCGCCGGTCCCCGGCATCCGCCGCGGCGGGGAAAGCGCCGGAAACCTTGCGCCGGGTGACAGTTTTTGACCCGGAAGTTGCGTTTTGCCGGACAGTTTTGCGGGAAAACCCGGCGCCGCTTGACAATATCCACCGGCTTTATGCTATAATGACTCTCCTGCTTTGCGGCTGCGGCCGCAGCGGGAACGATCCGTTATGCTGAAAATCCATAAGGAGGTCAGAAATGACGAAATACAATCAGGTCACGCCGGAGATCGCCGCGCAGCTTCAGGCCATCGTGGGCGCGAAGCGCTTTTTCGCAGGCGACGCGGTGAAGGACGACTTCAGCCACGACGAAATGCCCATTTACGGCAAGTATTACCCCGAGGTGGTCTGCGAGGCCGAGAGCACCGAGGAAGTGTCCGCAATTCTGCGCGTGTGCTATGACAACAACATCCCCGTCACGCCGCGCGGCGCGGGCACGGGCCTCGTCGGTGGATGCGTGCCGCTGTGCGGCGGCGTGGTGCTGTGCACGACGCGCATGAACAAGATCCTCTCCTATGACATGAACAACCTCGTCGTGCACATCCAGCCCGGCGTGCTGCTGTGCGACCTCGCGGCCGACGCGCTCACGCACGGCCTGATGTACCCGCCCGACCCGGGCGAAAAGACCGCGACCGTGGGCGGCAACGTGTCCACGAACGCGGGCGGCATGCGCGCCGTGAAGTACGGCGTCACGCGCGACTATGTGCTGGCCATGACTGTGGTGCTGCCCGACGGCAGAGTCATGGAGCTCGGCAAGACCGTGTGCAAGACCAGCTCCGGCTACAGCCTGCTGCACCTGATGATCGGCTCGGAGGGCACGCTTGGCGTCATCACGGAGCTGACGCTCAAGCTCATCCCGAAGCCGGAAATGAACGTGAGCCTCATCCTCCCGTTTGCCGACGTGGAGACCGCCATCGCCTCCGTGCCGAAGATCAAGCTGGCCAACCTCGACCCGCAGTCGATCGAGTTCATGGAGCGCGACATCGTCGATTCCTCGGCGGCATTCACCGGCAACACCATCTTCCCCACGGTCGTGGACGGCAAAGAGGCGGGCGCGTACATCCTCGTCACCCTCGTCGGCGACAGCGAGGCCGAACTGACCGCGAAGATGGACCGCCTCGGCGCGCTTGCCGAGCAGTGCGGCGCGTACGACACGCTCGTCGTCTGGACCGACGGCTTGAAAAAGGACGTCTGGGCCGCGCGCAGCGCGTTCCTGACCGTCATCGAGGCGGACACGAAGCTGCTCGACGAGATGGACGTCGTCGTGCCGGTCGACCGCATCGCGGAGTTTCTCGTCTACACCCGCGCCACCGGCAAGGCGGAGGGCATCACCATCCGCAACTTCGGCCACGCGGGCGACGGCAACCTGCACATCTACTGCTGCGCCAACGACATGGCGCTCGACGAGTTCAAGCGCCGCAGCAAGGCCGTCATGGACAAATGCTATGCCAAGTGCATCGAGTTCGGCGGGCAGGTCTCCGGCGAGCACGCCATCGGCCACGCAAAGAAGCAGTACCTGGTGGAGTCCGCCGGCGAGACGGCGTTCGGGCTCATGCAGGCGATCAAGCAGGTGTTTGACCCCAAGGGCATCCTCAACCCCGGCAAGGTCTGCACCAATGTGGAGGAGGGCTGAAGCATGCTGAATATTCTTGTTTGCGTCAAGCAGGTGCCCGACATCAACCTCGTGAAGATGGACCCCGTCACGGGCAGCCTGATCCGCGCGGGCGTGCCGGCGATCCTCAATCCGCTGGACGCCAACGCGCTTGAGGCGGCCGTACGCGTCAAGGAGGCGCACGGCGGCACGGTCACCGTCATCACGATGGGGCCGGACATGGCCAAGGAGGCGCTGCGCGAGTGCCTCGCCGCGGGCGCGGACCGCGCCGTGCTGCTGTCTGACCGCGCGTTTGCCAACGCCGACACCCTCGCCACGAGCTACGTCATTGCGAGCGCGGCAAAGCTGCTCGGTGCGTTTGACCTCATCTTCTGCGGCAAGGAGTCGCTCGACGGCGCGACCGGGCAGATGGGCTCGCAGCTGGCCGAGCGCTTCGGCGCGAGCCAGATCTCCTCGACGGCGAAGATCGTCGAGGTGGACACGGCCGCGCACACCATCACGGCCGAGCGCGACCTCGAGCGCGGCACGGAGGTGCTGCGCGCGAAGTATCCCTGCCTGCTCACGGTCGAGAAGGCGAACTTCCGCCCCCGCATCCCGAACCTGAAGCGCTGGAAGGCCTCGCGCACCGCGCCCATTGCGGTCTACAGCGCGGCCACCATCCCGGGGCTCGACTCCGCGCAGATCGGCGACCCCGGCTCGCCCACGAAAGTGCCGCGCACCTACCCGCCGGAGGTCGGCGCGAAGGGCAGCATGATCGACGAGGGCAGCACGGAAAAGAACGTGGACCGGCTCTTCGAGCGGATCGCGGACGTGCTTTGAGGAGGTGCAGGCAGTGAATAAGACAGATTACAAAGACATGTGGGTCTTCATCGAGCGCGACGGCGACAGCGTGCTGCCGGTCTCGCTCGAGCTGTGCTCGGAAACGCGCAAGCTCTGCGATGCGAGCGGCGAGAAACTCGTCGCGGTCATCGTCGGCAGCATCTCGGACGGCGAGCTGCAGCGCGTGCTCGACTGCGGCGTGGACAAGGTCATCCACGTGACCGGCACGGGCTATGACTACTTCAATAACGATGCGTACACCAACCTCTTCACCGTCCTGTGCCGGAAGTACCGGCCCACGGCGGTCATGGTCGGCGGCACGATCAACGGGCGCGACTTTGCGCCGCGCTTCGCCGCGCGCCTCGGCACCGGCTGCACTTCGGACGCGACCGAGCTCGTCTGGGATCCCAAGACGACGGACATCGAGTTCGTTGAGCCTGCTGTCGGCGGCAAGATGATGGCCGTCATCACCGTTCCGGTGGCGCGCCCGCAGGTCGGCACGATCCGCCCGGGCACGTTCAAGTGTGTGCCCTGCGGCGCGCGTGCGCACGAGGTCACCGAGGAGCACATCGACTTCCCGGTCGCGGACATCCGCACCGAGATTCTCGATTTCCGCGCCGACGATCTCGACGAGAGCCTGAACATCGCGGACGCGGACGTGATCGTCTGCGTCGGCAACGCGATCAAGGGGGCGGACGCCCTGCCGCGCTACCGCCGCCTGGCCGAGCGCCTCGGCGGCAAGGTCGCCTGCACGCGTCCGGTGTTTGACCGCGGCGTGCTGCCGTTCAAGCTCGTCATCGGGCAGTCCGGCGCCGTGGTCAAGCCGAAGCTGCTGCTGTCGTTCGGCGTGTCGGGCGCGGTCAACCACGTCACGGGCTTTTCGGACGCGGACGTGGTCGTCGCCGTGAACACCGATCCCGAGGCGGCGATCTTCAACTACTGCACCTACGGCATCGTCGGCGACATGGACGAGGTCTGCGAGGCCATGCTCGCAAAGCTCGGCGAGTGAGCCGGGGCAAACATGCAAAAAAGCACCCGAGAGGGTGCTTTTTTGCGTGTTGCCCACCGTGTCGTAGGCGTCATAGTCCAGCAGGTAGTGCTGCCGGAAGCCCGTCCGGCGCAAAGGATATCGGTATGCAGCCGATGAGCGCGTCGGACGCAGCATCTTCAAAGATCCGGGCTGGGCAAAGGGCATACCATAAAACAAAAAGCAAAAAAGGACCTGGCATATGCAAGGTCCTTTTTTCTGGCACCCCCGGCTGGATTCGAACCAGTGGCCTGCCGCTTAGGAGGCGGCCGCTCTATCCAACTGAGCTACGGGGGCACAACAGCGTTATTTTAGCGCAAAGGGCGGCGGGTGTCAATGACCGGCGGCGGAAACGGGCCGCACGGTTGCGCGCGGCGGGAAATCATGGTATGATAAACAGACTGCGCAAAGGAGGTAGCCCCATGCGTCTCATCCGCGAGGAAAAAACCTTCATCCGGGAGGCCGTTTTGCTCATGCTCCCGATGATCTTGCAAAATTTTGTGACGTTTTCCATGTCCATGGCCGACACGTTCATGGTCGGCGTGCTCGGCGAGACGGCGCTCGCCGCCGTGACGATGGCCAACAGTCCGTTTTACGTCATGCAGCTGATGATCTTCGGCGTGCAGAGCGGCATGAGCGTGCTCGTGGCGCAGTACCACGGCCGCGGCGATCAGGAGGCCATCAACCGCGTGATGGGCATCGCGCTGTTCGTGTCCACGACGATCACGGGCCTGCTCGCCATCACGGCGTTCTGCATCCCGGAGCAGATCATGCGCGTGCTCACCAACAATGCCGACCTCGTCGCGCCCGGCGCGGCGTACACGCGCTACGTCGGCTTTTCGTATTTCTTCTCCGCCATCAGCGGCGTGTACATCGCCGCCCAGCGCAGCACGGAAAATCCCCGCCTCGGCGCCGTGCTGCTCACCGTGTCCGGCGCGCTGAACATCTTCCTCAACTGGGTGCTCATCTACGGCAAGCTCGGCGCGCCCATGCTCGGCTGCGCGGGCGCGGCCGTCGCCACGCTCATCAGCCGCGCGTTCGAGGTCGCGGTGCTGTGCGTGTATGCCGCCGTCAGCCGCCGGCTGCCGCTCATGCCGCGCGCGCTGCTGCACCCCGGCCGCGTGATCGCAAAGGACTTCGCCAAATACGCCCTGCCCGTCGTGTGCAACGAGTGCCTGTGGTCGCTCGCGTTTTCGCTCTACACGGTCATCATGGGGCATATGGCGGACAACACGCCCATCCTCTCGGCCTACACCATCGCCGGGAATCTGCAGCGCATGATGACCCCGGCGTCGTTCGCCGCGGGCGGCGCGGCCGCCGTGCTCATCGGGCGGGAGATCGGCCGCGGCAACCGCGGCAGCGTGCAGCGCAAGGCGTGGGTGCTCGACGCTCTGGCGCTCGTCGTCGGATTCGTGTGCATGGGCATCATCGCGCTCGTGCGCAATGTGCTGCTGCGGCCGTACATCCTGCCGCTGATGCACATGGAGGGCGAAGCGTGCGACATTGCGATGTATATGATGGGGATCTTGATGCTCGTGCAGCCGGTGTCGAGCGTGAGCCTGACGAACATCGTCGGCGTGCTGCGCGGCGGCGGCGACGTGCGCTATGCGATGCTGTGCGATGTCGGGCCGCTGTACGCCGTGTGCCTGCCGCTGGCGGCGCTCGCGGCGCTGGTGTGGAAGCTCGACATCCGGTATGTGTACCCGCTCATGTCGATCGATGTGATCGTGCAGATCTTTTTGTGTTTCCCGCGGCTGCGCTCCGGCAGGTGGATCCACGATGTGACCCGCGGCGCGGGGGAGCTGGAGGCGTGACGGGGGCATTGCCAAAGGCGATGCCGGATCTCATCCGAGGCGGGCCTTGCCCCCTCGGGCTCCCCTGCGGCTCAGACGCTCTTGGGATGGTGCGCCATTCGCTTCGTGAGGAGAAGGCGTTGCCAAAGGCGATGCCGGATCTCATCCGAGGCGGGCCTTGCCCCCTCGGGCTCCCCTGCGGCGCAAATGGCTTTGAAATGAGACCATTCTCTTGGCAAGCAGCAGCGCGCATCCCCGCGCAAAGCTGCAAAATCAATGCCCGAATATGCGAAAAAGGCTCGCCCAATCGGGCGAGCCTTGTTCGGTGCAATCATTGCAATTCACACAGCGCGGGTGACCTTGCCGCTGCGGAGGCAGCGGGTGCATGCGTAGACGTGCTGGGGTTTGCCGTCCACGATGGCCTTGACGCGCTTCACATTGGGTTTCCAAGTGCGGTTCGAGCGGCGGTGAGAGTGGCTCACTTTGATGCCGAAGCTCAAGCCCTTGTCGCAAAACTGACATTTTGCCATTGGTTGAAGCACCTCCTTCTCTATTGTCTGCGAGAACAGCTTTCTCATAATAGCAGAAACCCCGGCCGATTGCAAGATGATTTTCACATTTTCTGCGCATTTTCCGTTCCGCGGCCGGAAAAAATGCCTGGCACGCTGCAAAAGCCGTTGCCAAACGCCGCCGCTTTGGGTACAATGGGAAGCGGGGGAGCAGGTGCTCCGCCCGGACGAAACAACTTCGCCGCCGCACCGGCGGCTTTACCGGAAAGGAGGCGCGCACGATGGGCGCACCGCATTATACCGTCGCGCTGCAAAAGATCGCTGCCGAGCAGGGGCTGACCGTCCTGCACGCGGCCCAGGACTACGCCACGCGCGAGATCCGCACCGCCGACGTCAACCGCCCGGGGCTGCAGCTCGCCGGGTTTTACAACTACTTCGACCCCGAACGGATGCAGATCATCGGCCGCGTCGAGAGCACGTATCTCGAGACGCTGACCCCCGACCAGCGGCGCGAACGCTTTGAGCAGTTCATGCGCTACAACATCATCGGCCTCGTCATCTGCCACGGGATGGATCCGTTTCCCGAGTGTCTGGAGATGGCCGAAAAGTACGACCGCAACCTCTTTCTCGTGCGCAAGGACACGTCGGAGTTCATGGCCGACCTCATCGCCGCGCTCTCGAGCTATCTCGCCCCGCGTCTGACGCAGCACGGCGTGCTCGTCGAGGTGTTCGGCGAGGGCGTGCTCATCACGGGCGATAGCGGCGTGGGCAAGAGCGAGACGGCGCTCGAGCTCATCAAGCGCGGCCACCGCCTCGTCGCGGACGACGCCGTGGAGATCAAGCGCATCAACCGCACGACGCTCATGGGCTCCGCGCCCGAGATGATCCGCTACTACATGGAGCTGCGCGGCATCGGCGTGATCGACGCGCGGCAGATCTACGGCGTCGGCGCGGTCAAGCCCGAGACGCGCGTGGATCTCGTCGTGCAGCTCGAGCCGTGGGAGGACGGCCGGGCCTATGACCGGCTGGGCCTGACGACGGAATACTGCGAGATCCTCAACGTGCGCGTGCCGTGCGTGACGATCCCGGTCGGGCCGGGACGCAACCTCGCGGTCATCCTCGAGCTCGCCGCCATGAACAACCGCCAGAAGGGCATGGGCTACAACGCGGCGCAGAAGCTCGCCGACGAGCACGACCGCAGCATCGACCTCGGCATCGGGTTCTGACCCGGAAAGGAACAGGAAGTTATGACGAATCTCGACCCCATCGTCCGCGCGCTGCGCGAGCAGCTGCCGGAGCTGGAGCTTTTGGAATACGAACCGATGCGCGCGCACTGCTCGTTTCGCATCGGCGGGCCGGCGCGCGCGCTCGTGCGCCCCGCGTCCGCGGAGGAGACGGCGGCCGTCTGCCGCATCGTGCGCGGCGGCGGCGCGCAGCCGCTCCTCATCGGCAACGGCACGAACCTGCTGATCACCGACGGCGATGTTGACCGCATCGTCGTGCAGATGGGCGAGCGCATGGCGGACGTGGCGCGCACCGACGCGACGCACCTGCGCGCGGGCGCGGGCATCCCGCTCGCGCGGCTGGCGCAGGCGGCGCTGGGCTATGGGCTCGCGGGGCTGGAATTTGCCCACGGCATCCCCGGCTCGCTGGGCGGCGCGGTGTCGATGAACGCGGGCGCTTACGGCGGCGAGATGAAGGACGTCGTCGTCTCCACGCGCTATCTTGACCATGACCTGAACCTGTGCGAGGCAGAGGGCGCGGCGCATGATTTCGGCTACCGGCACAGCGTGTTTTCCGACACGGACTGCGTCGTGCTCGGCAGCACGCTCGCGCTCACGCCGGGCGACCCGGCGGAGATCCGGGCACGTATGCTCGACCTGAGCGAGCGCCGCCGCAGCCGCCAGCCGCTCGACCTGCCGAGCGCGGGCAGCACGTTCAAGCGCCCTGTTGGGGGCTACGCCGCTGCGCTCATCGACGCGGCCGGCCTCAAGGGCTATGCCGTCGGCGGCGCGCAGGTGAGTGAAAAGCACGCGGGCTTCGTTGTCAACCGCGGCGGGGCCACGTTTGACGATGTGCTGCGGCTCATGGATCACATCCGCAGCGAGGTGCTGCGCACGTCCGGCGTGGAGCTCGAGCCGGAAGTGAAGATCATCCGGGGGTGACGGGATGGAATTTCTGATCGTATCGGGCCTGTCCGGCGGCGGCAAGAGCCGCGCGGCCGACGTGCTGGAGGATCTGGACTTTTACTGCGTGGACAATATGCCCACGGCACTGCTGACGAAGTTTGCCGAGCTGTGCCTGGCCACGCGCGGACGGTATGAAAAGGTCGCGCTCGTGACGGACATCCGCAGTCAGGAGAGCTTTTCCGAGCTGTTTGCCGCGCTCGGGGAGCTTAAGAGCATGGGCGTGCACTACCGCATTCTGTTCGTCGAGGCGTCGGAGAGCGCCATCGTGCGCCGCTACAAGGAGTCGCGCCGGCCGCACCCGCTGCAGGCCGAGAGCGGCTGCTCCCTGCCCGAGGCCGTGCGCCGCGAGAGCGAGCTGCTCGCCCCCGTGCGCGAGCGCGCGGACTTCGTCATCAACACGACGGGCCTCACGCTCGCCATGCTGCAAAAGCGCATCTGCGAGTATTTTGCCGACGGCGGCACGCGGCGCGACATTCTCGTCAACGTCGTGTCCTTCGGCTTCAAGTACGGCATCCCGATCGACGCCGACCTCGTGTTCGACGTGCGCTTTCTGCCGAACCCGTTTTACGTCGAAAAGCTCCGCCCCATGAGCGGCATGGACGCCGAGGTGCAGGAATACGTCCTGCGCAGCGACGTGGCGAAAAATTTCCTCTCCAAGCTCACCGACATGGTCGATTTTCTCCTGCCGCAGTACGCCGCCGAGGGGCGCTATGCGCTCACGATCGGCATCGGCTGCACGGGCGGGCAGCACCGCAGCGTGGCCGTGGCCAAGGTACTGACGGACTACCTCGCCGCGCGCGACGCCAACGTCCGCCTGCGCAACCGGGACTTTCCCAAGACCTGACGGAGGCGCGCCATGTCCTTTGCATCCGAAGTGAAAAACGAGCTGTGCCGCGTGCCGGTCAGCCGCCACTGCTGCGCCGTGGCCGAGGCCTATGGCGTGCTGCTGTACTGCCACACGTTCACGACGCGGGAGATCCGCATCGTCACGGCGTGCGACGCCTTTGCCGAGCGGCTGCCGAAGCTGTTTCGCCGCGCGTTCGGCGCGCACTTTGCCCTGCCGGCCGGGGAAAAGGCCGGCGGCCGCCACGTGCTGACCATCACCGACCGCGCCGCCGTCGAGACGGTGTTCGCCGCCTTCGGCGCTGATCTCTCGCGCACGGTCGCGCACCACATCAACCTCGCCGTGCTCGAAAACGACTGCTGCAAGGCGTCGTTCCTGCGGGGGGCGTTTCTCGCGGGCGGCAGCGTGACCGCCCCGAGCAAGAACTACCACCTCGAGCTCATCACGGCGCACGCGAGCGTCAGCCGCGAGACGGCCGCCCTGCTCACGGAGCTGGGCTTTGCCGCGCGCAGCATCGACCGCGGCGCGAACACCGTGCTCTATTTCAAGAAGTCCGAGGCCATCGAGGACTTCCTGACCAAGATCGGCGCGCCCTGCGCCGCCATGGACATCATGTCCGCCAAGGTGGAGAAGTCCATGAACAACTCCATCAACCGCAAGGTCAACTGCGACACCGCCAACGCCGACAAGGTCGTCGCCGCGGCGCAGGAGCAGATCGACGCCATCCGCCGCATCGAGCGCGACTACGGGCTCGACGTGCTGCCGGAAAAGCTGCAGAGCGCGGCGCTGCTGCGCATTGCCAATCCCGAGGCCAGCCTGGCCGACCTCGCCACGCTCTCGTATCCGCCGGTGACGAAGAGCTGCCTGAACTACCGGCTGAAAAAACTCATGGAATTTCACATGGACGACTGAAAGGAACGCACGATGGGGTTTGCACACCTGCACGTACATAGTGAATACAGCCTGCTCGACGGCGCATGCCGCATCGGGCCGCTCATCGAGCGCGCCAAGGAGCTGGGCCAGACCGCGCTGGCGATCACCGACCACGGTGTCATGTACGGCGCGGTCGCTTTTTACAAGGCGGCGGTCGCTGCCGGCATCCGGCCGATCATCGGCTGCGAGGTCTATGTCGCCCCGCGCGGCATGACCGACCGCGTCCACGGCGTGGACGATGCTTACACGCACCTGATCCTGCTCTGCCGCGACGAGACGGGCTACCACAACCTGTGCTATCTCGTGTCGGCCGCGTTCGAGCGCGGGTTTTACGGCAAGCCGCGCATCGACTGGCCGCTGCTGCACAAACATGCAGACGGTCTCATCTGCCTGAGCGGCTGCGTGGCGGGCGACATTCCGCGCGCGGTGCTGCGGGGAGATTATGAGGCGGCCAAGGCACGCGCCATGGAGCTGCAGGAGCTCTTCGGTGAGGGGAACTTCTACCTTGAGCTGCAGAACCACCACATGACCGACGAGGCGCGCGTGCGTGCGGCGCTGCTGCGCATCCACCGCGAGACGGGCATCCCCCTCGCGGCGACGAACGACGTACACTATATTAAAAAACAGGACGCCTACGATCAGGACGTGCTGCTGTGCATCCAGACCGGGCAGACGCTCGACAGCCCGGACCGCCTGCGCTTCCCGAACGACGAGTTTTACCTCAAGAGCGAGGCCGAGATGCGCGCGCTCTTTGACGAATATCCCGACGCGGTGGAAAACACGCAGCGCATTGCTGACCGGTGTCATTTCGACTTCACGTTCGGCCACTACCACCTGCCGCGCTTTCTGCTGCCGGAGGGGGAGACGGACGCGGACGCCTATCTCACGAAGCTGTGCGCGCGCGGCTTTGCCAAACGCTACGGCGACCGGCCGGAGGTGCGAAAGCGGCTGGATTATGAGCTCAACATAATCCGGCGCATGGGCTTTGTGGACTACTTTCTCATCGTGAGCGATTTCATCGGCTACGCCAAGGCCCAGCACATCCCCGTCGGGCCGGGGCGCGGCAGCGCTGCCGGCAGCGTCGTGTCCTACTGCCTCGGCATCACGGACGTGGACCCCGTGCAGTATAACCTCTACTTCGAGCGCTTTCTCAACCCCGAGCGCGTAAGCATGCCGGATATCGACGTGGACTTCTGCGTGCAGCGGCGCGGGGAAGTGATCGACTACGTCATCCGCAAATACGGCGCCGACCACGTGGCGCAGATCGTCACGTTCGGCACGATGGCCGCGCGCGCGGCAGTGCGCGACGTCGGCCGGGTCATGAACATGACCTACGCCGAGGTGGACGCTGTGGCCAAGGCCATCCCCGGCGGCATCAACACCACGCTCGACGAGGCGCTGCAGCAGTCGCAGACGCTGCGCGCCATGTATGACGGGGACGACCGGCTGCACCAGCTCATCGACACGGCCCGCGCCATCGAGGGCATGCCGCGGCATGCGTCCACGCACGCGGCGGGCGTGGTCATCACGGAGCAGCCGGTGTACGCCTACGTGCCGCTGGCGAGCAACGACGGCGCGCTCGTGTGCCAGTTCCAGATGACGACGCTCGAGGAGCTGGGACTGCTGAAGATGGACTTTCTCGGCCTGCGCAACCTCACCGTGCTCGAGGACGCGGCGCGGCAGGTGCGCCGCCGCGAGCCGGGGTTCCAGGTCGAGCACATCCCGCTCGACGATAAGAAGACGTTTGACATGCTCGCCGCCGGGCGCACCGTCGGCGTGTTCCAGCTCGAGAGCGCGGGCATCACGGCCGTGTGCATGGGGCTGCGCCCGCGCAGCATCGAGGACATCACCGCCGTCATCGCGCTCTACCGCCCCGGGCCGATGGAGAGCATCCCGCGGTTTCTCGCCTGCTCGGCGCACCCGGAGCGCATCACCTACAAGCACCCCCTGCTCGAGCCGATCCTGTCCGTGACCTACGGCTGCATCGTCTATCAGGAGCAGGTCATCGAGATCTTCCGGCAGCTGGCCGGGTTCTCGCTCGGGCAGGCGGACATGATCCGCCGCGCCATGTCGAAGAAGAAAGAGGCCGTCATCACGGCCGAGCGCGCCGCGTTCGTGCACGGCGACCCGGAGCGGAATATCCCCGGTGCGGTGGCGCGCGGCGTGCCGGAGCGGACGGCAAACGAAATTTACGACGAGATCCTCGCCTTTGCAAGCTACGCCTTCAACAAGGCGCACGCCGTGTCCTACGCCATCGTGTCCTACCGCACGGCGTACATGAAGCGCAACTACCCGCACGAATACATGGCAGCGCTTTTGACCTCCGTGCTCGACAACACGCCGAAGGTCACGGAGTACATCGCCGAGTGCCGCGAGCTGGGCATCCGCCTGCTGCCGCCGGACATCAATGCGTCCGACGCCGACTTCACCGTCGAGGAGGGTGATCTGCGCTTCGGCCTTGTGGCCATCAAGGGCGTGGGGCGCGGACTCATCCAGGCGCTCATGCGCGAGCGGGAGATCGGCGGGCCGTTCACGGCGTTTGACGAGTTCTGCCGCCGCATGAACGGGCACGACCTCAACCGCCGCGCCGTCGAGAGCCTCATCCGCGCCGGGTGCTTCGACCGCATGGGCTACAAGCGCAAGGCGCTCATGCAGTCGGTTGACCGCGTGCTGGGCGGCGCGGCGAGCGAGAGCCGCATGAACCTCACCGGCCAGATGAACCTCTTCAGCGCGCCGGACGACGGGGGAGCGCCCGCCGACACGACGCAGCTCGTGCTGCCGGACGTGGAGGAGTTCACGCGCGCGGAGCTCATAGCCATGGAGCGCGAGACGACGGGGCTGTACCTCACCGGCCACCCGATGGACGACTACCGCGCGCTCGCGCAGCAGGCCAAGGCCGCGCCCATGGGCGACATTCTCGCGAGCTTCCACGCCCCGGCCACGGCCGCGCACCGCTACCGCGACGGGCAGCGCGTCGTGCTGGCCGGTATCTGCACCGCCAGCCGCGAGCGCGCCACGCGCAAGAACACCCGCATGGCCTACCTCCAGCTCGAGGACGACGGCGGCAGCATGGAGGTGCTCGTGTTTTCGCCCGCGCTCGACGCCTGCCGCGACCTGCTGGCGCAGGAAAACCCCGCGCTGTTTGTCGCCGGGCGCATCTCGACGCGGGATGAATCCGACCCGCAGCTCGTGGCGGACAAGGTCCTGCCGCTGACGGAGCAGGGGCTCGAGACCCTGCGCACGCCGCCGCGCCGCGACCCGCCGCCGCGGCCCGAGCCGCCGAAGCGTCACCGGCTCTGGGTGCGGCTGCCGGATAAGGACCACCCGGCCGTGAAGCGCATCGAGCTCATCCTCGAGATGTTCCCCGGCGACGAGCAGCTCGTGCTCGTGTTTGAGGACACGGGCCGGCGCGCCGCGGCCCGCTGCGTCGTGCACCCCGCGCTCGTCGAGGAGCTGCGCGAGCTGGCAGGGCCGGGCAACGTCGCCGTCACGGAGGAGAAAAGCCGTTGACGCGCCGGGTATTTTATGGTATCATGAACGTTAATTTATCTCCCGTCCGGATAGGCACCGGCCGGGGGAGGTATTCAGGAGTGTGATGATCCGCAATGGACGCTGGCCCTAAGCAGGATTTATGGAATATTTTGCCTGTTATCATCGTGCTGCTCCTTGGCGCGGCCTATTTCGCCGTCATGGAGACAGCGTTTGCATCCGCGAGCCGCATCCGGCTCAAAGCCGCCGCTGACCACGGCAACCGCCGCGCCGAGCAGGCGCTGTATGTGCTCGACCACTTCGATCAGGCGATCACGACGCTGCTGATCGGCACGAACATTCTGCACCTGACGATCGCAACGCTCGTGACCGTGGCCGTGCAGCGGCAGTGGGGCATGTGGGCCGTCACCGCCGGCACGCTCGTCACGACCGTGGTCGTGTTCTTCGCAGGCGAGATGCTGCCGAAGAGCATCGCCAAGAAATACGCCGAGCGGCTGGCCATGCGCACGGCGCGCTCGCTGCGGTTTTTCATGGTGCTCTTCAAGCCCCTGTCCGCCCTGCTCACCGCCTTCGGCAACGCCGTCGCCCGCCGCGTACAGAGCGAGCCCGCCGTGACCGTGACGGAGGATGAGCTGGCCGACATCATCGAGAACATGACCGACGACGGGGAGCTGACCGCCGAGCGCGGCGAGCTCATGAGCTCGGCCCTGTCGTTTGCCGACGTGCCGGTCGAGAGCGTCATCACGGCGCGCGTGGACGTCGCCGCCGTGGACGTGGACGATCCCCCGGAGGAGATCCTCGCCTACGTGCGCGAGCAGCGCCACAGCCGTCTGCCCGTGTATGCCGACAGCATTGACAATGTGATCGGCATCCTGCAGATCCGCAAATACATCAAGGCGTGCATTGCCGCCGGCGGCAAGGCCGTGGACGTGCGCCCCCTGCTCGACGAGCCCGTGTTCGTGCACCAGAGCACCCTCATCGCCGAGGTGCTGCCCGAGCTGAGCAGCCGCAAGGCAAACCTCGCCATCGTCACCGACAACTACGGCGGCACGCTCGGCATCGTGACCGTGGAGGACATCGTCGAGGAGCTCGTCGGCGAGATCTGGGACGAGGACGACGTGGTCGAGGAGTCGTTCGTGCCGCTCGGCGGCGGCCGCTACGAGGTCGATGCCGAGATGACCGTCGGCGAGGTGTTCGACCGGCTCGACTACACCGACCCCGAGGACGACGAGGAGCTGCGCTACAAGCTGCTCGGCGAGTGGACGTATGAGCAGTTTTCCTATATCCCGCGCGAGCGGGAGGGCTTCCGCTATCACCGGCTCGACGTGCGCATTTCCGACATGAAGCAAAAGCGCATCGTCAAGCTCGTCGTGCGCCTGCTGCCGGAGGAGACCGACGAGGCCGCCCCCGCGGACGCCGCCCCGGAGAAAGGGGGCGAGCCGGCATGAGCATCGTGTGGTATTTTGCCGCGCTCGTCGTGCTGATCGCGCTGTCGGCGTTCTTCTCCGCGTCGGAAATGTCGTATTCGTCGGCCAACCGCCTGCGGCTCGAAAACGCCGCCGAGGACGGCGACCGCCGCGCGAAAACGGCCGTCGGCATCCTCGACCACTTCGACCGCACCCTCAGCGCCATCCTCATCGGCAACAACCTCGTCAACATCGCGGCGTCGTCGCTCGGCTCCGTGATCGTCATCCTGCTCGCGGGCGAGCAGTGGACGTGGGTGTCCACCGTCGTGCTGACGCTGCTGGTCATCATCTTCGGCGAGACGATGCCGAAGATCGTCGCCAAGCAGAACGCCAACGGCATCGCCCTGCGCAATGCCTATATCATCCGCGCGCTGTCGGTCATCCTCTACCCCGTGATCTGGCTCGTCGTCGGGCTCGTGCACCTCATCACGCGCCCGCTGCACGGCGATGCCGGCGACGGCGATCCCGAGGAGGCCGCCTCGCAGGAGCTGCAGTCGATCATCGAGACGGCCGAGGACGAGGACGTGCTCGACGAGGACCGCAGCGAGCTGCTGCGCTCCGCGCTCGACTTTTCCGACGTCAGCGCGAGCGAGGCCATGACCGCCCGCGTCGACATGGTCGCCATCGACATCGACGACGACTGGGACGAGATCGTGCGCATCATCAACGATTCGTCGTATTCCCGCCTGCCGGTCTACTCCGGCAGCGTGGACAATATCATCGGTTTCCTGTACCTCAACCGCTTTTACAAGGCCATGATGGACGGCCGGCCGGACGATCTGCGCGCGCAGCTCATTCCGCCGTGCTTCGTCTACAAGACCACGCGCCTGCCCGACGTGCTGGCAAAGCTCCGCCGCGAGCAGAAGCACCTCGCCGTCGTCACGGACGAATACGGCGGCACGCTCGGTGTCATCACGATGGAGGACGTGCTCGAGGAGCTTGTCGGCGACATCTGGGACGAGAAGGACGTGGTGGAAAACGAGGTCGTCACGCGGCCCGACGGCGGCTATGAGCTCGACGGCGCCATGACGCTCTCGGACTTTCTCGAGCTGCTCGACTGGAACGAGGACGCCCTCGACGACGCCGACAGCACCACCGTCGGCGGCTGGACGCTCGAGCGCTTCGGCACGTTCCCGAAGGTGGGCGACAGCTTCCGGTACGAAAACCTCACCGTCACGGTCCTCGCCATGGACGGCCGCCGCGTCGAGCGCGTGCTCGTGCAGCCCGACCCGGACGCGGACAAGGACAAGGACGCATAACGCATTCCGGTCGATGATCCGGCCTGTGCAAATTTTGCACAGGCCGGATTTTTGCTTACTTGTGTGAGGCATCTTGTGCCCGGAGTGGGAAAATTTGCCCAAGCGGCGCAAGATGTGGCGATTTGTATCAGAAAACTGTTAGTGTGTGAAAGTTTTTGCACACGAACAGGCATAAAGTTTCATTTTTTCGCTTGAAATTTGCACAAATTGCAGGTATAATGAACGCATATTGAATCTTTGCAAGAGGAAAATTTCAAAAAGGAGAGAATCAACTATGAAGTTCAACAAAATCGTGGCGCTGGCGCTCGCCCTCGTCATGGTGTTTGCGCTGTGCGCCTGCGGCGGCGGCAATACCGACACCAAGACCGACGACACGGGTTCCGCTTCCAAGGTCGATACCAACACCGTCTCCGTCGGCGCGATCGTCATCGCCCGCGACGATGTCCCGACCGACGAGATCTATGCGTTCGTGTCCACCATCTTTGACAATCTCGACGCCATCACCGCTCAGCACGCCAAGGGCGCGGAGCTGAGCATCGAGGCTGCCGCCTCCGTCAAGGGCGTGCCGTATCACCCCGGCGCTGCCAAGTACTTTGAGGAGAAGGGCTTCAAGGTCGACGCGGTCAAGGAAGGCGCCGGCAACGGCACTGCTTCCGCGCTCAGCTTCGGCACCGGCGGCGAGTCCGGCACGTACTACGCCTTCGGCGGTGTGCTCGCTTCCTTCGTCTCCGGCAAGTCCGACTGCAAGGTCACGGCCCTCACCTCCGGCGGCTCTCAGGCCAACGTCGAGGATCTGACCAACGGCAACGTCCAGCTCGCGTTCGTGCAGAGCGACGTCATGAACTACGCCTACAACGGCCAGCGCCTGTTTGACAGCCCCGTCACCGGCTTCTCCGTCGTGGCTCAGCTGTATCAGGAGCAGGTGCAGATCGTCACCACCAACCCCGACATCAAGACCGTTGCCGACCTCGCCGGCAAGAAGGTTTCCATCGGTGCAGCCGGCTCGGGCGTGTACTTCAACGCCATTGACGTGCTCAGCGCTTACGACCTCAAGGAGTCTGACATCTCTGCCGTGTACCAGAGCTTCGGCGACAGCGCCGAGAGCCTGAAGGACGGCAAGATCGACGCCGCGTTCATCGTCGCCGGTGCGCCCACCACGGCCATCACCGACCTTGCCACCGCCGGCAGCGTCTACCTCGTCAGCCTCGACGACAGCCATGTGCAGTCCCTGCTGTCCGCGTCCCCGTACTACACCGCCGCCACCATCAAGGCCGGCACCTATTGATGCCCGAGGCGGTGATGCGCTGCATCCCGTAAACGTTCGCTACGGCGTCAGTACCCCTGACGCCGTAGCTTTTCCATCCTAACCGGAACGGAGGTTTCCCTCTATGTCTGACAACAAAAAGGCCGCGGACGCCGCGGCAAGCGCTTCGCTGCAGGAGGAAATGGACGCCGTCATGCGCAAGTATGACCGCGAATCCGCCACCCGCATCTGGGCGGGCAAGCCCAAGATCGTTATCTCCGTCGTCATGGCGCTGTTTTCAATCTACTGCATCTGGTCGACGCTGTTCAGCACGGCCGCGCTCGAGATCCGCCTGACCGCGTTCCTCGGGCTGATCGTCATCATGGGCTACCTGACCTACCCCGCCAGCAAGAAGCATGTGCACGCCAACCGCCTGCCGTGGTACGATATCGTCATCATGGTCATCGGCGCGGCTGCGTTTTTCTACTATTGCTTTAACTATTCCGTGCTCATCAAGACGCTCACCAGCGCCGCCAAGATGACGCCGTTTCTCATCGCCGTCGGCGTGGCCGGCATCCTCGTGCTGGCCGAGCTGTGCCGCCGCTGCGTCGGCCTGCCGATCCTCGTGGTCGTCGGCGCGCTGCTCGTGTACACGTTCGTGAGCATGCTCAACGCCGGGCAGACGTTCCAGCAGGTGCTCAGCCGCGTGATCTACACGCTCTTTTTCGGCACGTCCGGCGTGCTGAGCACGCCCGTGCAGGTGTGCGCGAAGTTCATCGCCGTGTTCATCATCTTCGGCGGCTTCCTTGAGCGAACCGGCATCGCCAGCTTCTTCATTGACGCAGCCAACGCCATCGCCGGCTGGACCTCCGGCGGCCCGGCCAAGGTCGCCGTTATCTCGTCCGCGCTGTGCGGCATGGTGTCCGGCTCGTCCGTCGGCAACACCGTCACCACCGGCTCGGTCACGATCCCGATGATGAAAAAGACCGGCTACAAGCCGGAGTTCGCCGGCGCCGTCGAGGCGGCGGCCTCCACCGGCGGCCAGATCATGCCGCCCATCATGGGCGCGGCCGCGTTCCTCATGGCCGAGTACATGGGCGTGACCTATGGTCAGGTCACACTCTGGGCGATCCTGCCCGCCGTGCTGTATTTCGGCGGCATCTTCATCTCCGTGCATCTCGAGGCCAAGAAGCTCGGCCTCAAGGGCATCCCGCGCTCGGAGCTGCCCCGCTTCAAGTACCTCATCCGCAACGTCTATCTGCTGCTGCCGCTTGTGTTCCTGATCTGGATGGTCACGGCGAACATCCGCTCGCTGCAGTTTTCCGCCGCGATCGCCATCCTGATCTCCATCGCCGTGAGCCTGGTCGGCACCATCTGTGACGCCTCGGCCGAGGTGCGGGAGACCAAGACCGGCAGCGTCGCCGGCATCACCGCCAAAAAGACCGGCCGCATGATCCTCGACTCGCTCGAGGCCGGCGGCAAGGGCAGCATCACTGTCGCCGTGGCCTGCGCCATGGCCGGCATGATCGCGGGCTGCATCACCGTCACGGGCCTGGCGTCCAAGCTCATCAGCGGCGTCATTGCGATCAGCAGCGCCATCCCGAACCCGACGCTCTCGCTGCTGCTGGCGCTCTTCCTGACGATGCTCTGCTGCATCGTGCTCGGCATGGGCGTGCCCACGACCGCCAACTACTGCATCATGGCCTCCACCTGCGCGCCGATCCTCATCACGCTCGGCATCCCGAAGGTCGCGGCCCACTTCTTCGTGTTCTACTTCGGCATCGTCGCCGATATCACGCCGCCGGTCGCGCTGGCGGCCTACGCCGGCTCCGCCATCGCCAAGTCCGACCCCATGAAGACCGGCATCAATGCCACGAAGCTCGCCATCGCGGCGTTCATCGTGCCGTACATCTTTGCGATGAACCCCTCCATGCTGCTCATGGATCAGGGCGTGCTCGCCGCCATTCAGGTCATCATCACGTCGTGCCTCGGCATCTTCGGCATCGCCGCCGCGCTCGAGGGCTATATCGTCACGCGCGCGCCCTGGTGGCAGCGCATCCTGCTCGCCGCCGGCGGCCTGTGCCTGATTGACCCGGAGTTCATGACCGACGTCGTCGGCGTCGCGGTCATCGTGGTCGTCATCGTGCTGCAGATCGTCCTGCGCAAGCACAGCAAGCCCGCCGCCGCGTAAAAAAACCGGAACCTTTCGCTCGGATGCACGTCAGAATATCTGACGTGCATCTTTTTGCGCGCCGCGCGCCGCCCGGCCCAGAGGTTTACACACGCGGGCCGGCGGCGTATAATATTCCCGTGCGAAGATTCGGAAAGGAGCGATCTGCATGAAACGAAACATCCCGGCGCTCGTGCTGGCGCTGGCGCTCGCGCTGTCTCTGGCCGCCTGCGGCCGTAGCGAGAAGACCGCCGCGTCCGCCCAGCCGACGGTTGCGGCCGACAAGGCGGGGAACATCACCCTCTGTCCGACGTATGACGACGGCAAGGGCGGCTATTTTTCCGTCACGCTGCCGGCCAGCTGGGGCGACGATTACCTGACCGAATGCGGCGCCAACGACGGTGGCTATTACGTCGGCTTTTACGAAAAGACCGACTATGACAACGGTCTGGGCGGCTTTCTGTTCATGCTTGAGGTCTTTCCCACCGATTATGACTATACCGTGCTGCCGGAGTATCAGGCCATCTGCGGCCTGACCGTCGACGGCGCGAACTACAACCTTATTGCCGAGCTGCCGACCGACGTGCAGTTCGCCAACGAGAACGCCGACCTCTACCGCAGCATGTCCAACGACTTTTCGGCCATCCTCAAGAGCCTGACCTTCTCCAAGGGCGTCACGCGCACGGAGGTCACGGCGCCCACGCAGACGTCCGGCAGCGGGTCTTGAAAACGCAGTGCGTGCAAAAAACACCGTCTCCCATCAAGAGCGTTGACATAGGAAAACAAGCAGAAACCCAGTAAAATCAACGCTTTTAAGGGCAGAGGGCAAACAGGTTAGCTCAAAAATTGAATAACTAAGCGACAAAAGGGATGTTACCGCAAGGCAGCATCCCTTTTCGCATACGCCCACGCCGTAGATTTTGAGAAAAGTCTACGGCGTTTTTTTCTGCCCAAATCTGAAAGGAGGTGCAGCCACAATGTACTTTACGAACGGCAGCAGCCGTGCGTTTGAAATGCTCATGCGGGGAAAGCCCGGCTTTGACCGCTACGAAAACGGCGGCTGTGCCGACTGTGAGGATTGCAATACCTGTCACTTTTACCGTCCGCATTGGAAGTACCAGTTCTGTGTGTATGCGGAATGTCCGTATGAGCCGGGCAAGCTGACCGCCATCCGTCGCGGCACAGCGAAGTGAGCGAAAGGAGCTGATAACCTATGGCAGTATTTCGGGTGGAGCGCAACAGCGGGTACACCGTCATGTCAAACCACCATCTGCGAAACAAGGAGCTGACCTTGAAAGCCAAGGGGCTGTTGTCGCAAATGCTGTCCCTGCCGGAGGATTGGGACTATACCCTTGCAGGGCTGTCCCATATCAACCGTGAGAGCATTGACGCGATCCGCACCGCCGTATGGGAGCTTGAAAAAGCCGGATATATCCTGCGGCGGCAGGGGCGCGATGAAAAAGGCAAAATGACTGCTATCGAATATACCATCTATGAGCAGCCGCAGCCGATGTTGGAAAATCCAATACCGGGTAAACCGATGTTGGAAAATCCGACAACGGATAATCCGACGTCGGAAAATCCAACGCAATTAAATAAAGACAGATCAAGAACTAACTTATCAAAGAAAGAAAAATCAATTACGGATCTATCAAGTACCGATTCCTTTCCTATCCTTTCCCCTGACCCCTCACCTTGCAGGGCTGCGCCGGAACGGAAAGGAACGGAAGCGTTCAAACAGAGCGCCGTAGATATTTACCGTGAAATCATCATGGAGAATATCGAGTATGACACGCTCACGCAGGACCCGAAAATGGACAAGGAGCGTTTGGACGAGATCGTAGACCTTATGCTGGAAACTGTCTGCTCTGCGCGAAAGACGCTCCGCATCGCTGGCGACGATTACCCTGCCGAGCTGGTAAAGAGCAAATTCTTGAAGCTGAACAGCAGCCACATCGAGTTTGTCATGGACGACCCGCAGGCAGCGGCAAAGCTGGAAGCCAAGCTCGTCAAGCTGGAATCGGCGCAGGAAACCATGAAAGCCGTCAATGCCTATTTCCGTAAGAATAAGACTTTGGAGGGCTGCCCCAGTCTGACGCCGGAGCAGATCACCAAATTGCAGCAGGAAATGTCGCAGTCCTGGCATCTGGATAAGAGCCGGCCGTACCCCGCCTATATGCTCTCCAACAACAACGCTGAGATCCGCCGCATCCGTGGGCGCATTGAACAGGTGCGGTAGCATGAGGAAACCAATTTTGCGGGATGGGAATTTGACGGCGGGCGCGTGGAAGCCAACAAAGCAGATAACCGTCTGCAAGTGTTCTTTGACGGCAAGCCGGATGAAGCAGCGCGGGACGAGCTGAAAGCAAACGGCTTCCGCTGGGCGCCCAGCGTCGGCGCATGGCAGCGCCAGCTTAACAAAAACGCATACTACGCCGCAGGGTATATTTCCTGTATTCAGCCTATCTCCGGGGAAAAGCCCATTGACGTGCAGCGCAGCGTCCAGCAGCAGGAATCCGCTGCCCCTGACGCCCACCTGACCGGGGAGCGCGTTTCAACGCCGCGTGGCAGCTTCCACGTTACCGATATGACCCGTGAGCAGATGGAAACCGCAGGCTATGGGTATCACCACAGCACCGATGACGGCAAGTACCTTATCATGGGCAACGGCACACAGGCCTTTGCCATTGCCGCCGAGCAGCGGGAGCAGGAAAACTATATGCGCACGGCGGAGCTATCCACCGAGCAGAACTACAACATGATTGACGGACAGATCAACAACACCCCGTCCGTGGACGAGCTGGAAGAAAAGGCAAAGCGCGGCGAGGTGATCTCGCTCTCTGCGCTTGCCGCAGCGGTCAAGGCTGAGGACGGCAGAACACCGCAGCGCGACCCGGACGGCAAAAAGCCATCTATCCGCGCACAGCTCAAAGCGGATCGTGCGCAGTCCTGCAAGCCGCAGCAGCGAGAAAAGGAACAGGAAGCCAAACGGAGCATCCGGCAGGCTTTGGAAATGGAGTGACCTATGAATAAGTTTGAAAATGTGGATGTGCTGGCATCCCTGCAACAGATCATGCAGCAGAACACAGCAGCCTTTCAGAACGATTTTGACATTGACAAGAAGATTCTGACGCGGGCGGCAAAGAGTAAAAATGTCGAGGATAAGGTCTATCTATGGTTTTCCCGCCCCAACGGAACGCATTGCCTGCGGGAACGGGATGTGTTTCTGCGCGGAACGCGGGAGCATAATACGTTCCGTTTCTACCATGAGCAGACCAAGGAGCGTGTACTTGCCTATGCCGTGGTGCTGTCCGGTGTGGAGAGCGGCAAGGTAAAAGGCAGCATTTATGAGCTGGACTATGTAGCGAAAGCCGAGCTTGCAATCCAGACCGCCTTGCGGACAGATAATAACCGTTTGATCTATGAAAACGGCTCACGGGAGATGCCCAAGGAATACCGCTTTGAAGCGACGCCGGATCGGGAGCATGGAAAGTTCGTGCGCTATGAGGCTGTGCCGCATGACCCGGACGCGCTGCGGGATCTGCTGCGCGACGAAAGCCGAAAGCGTGAACGGCTGAAACCTGGCAATTTCAAGGAGCATATCGGGCGGCTCTCCGACGAAAAGGTGCTTGCCGAAGCACAGCGCCTTTCGGCGGCGTTTCAATCCCTGCAAGCGCCCAACAGCCCCAACGGAACGCATTTTGTAGTAGAAGTGTCGCCGTGGTTTGAGCGTATCGCATCCAGCAAGGAGCATGAGCGGCTATTTGCGCTGCTTCCGTATAAGACGCTGTATCTTTCTTCGATAAAGGACAGGCACGGCGTTTTCGCTTTTATCAGCAAGGACGAGCGGCGTGATCTTCCGCTGCGCAAGCAGCGTCCCTCTGTCCGGGCACAGCTCAAAGAGGGGCAGTCAAAAAAGGCCGCTGCACCCAAAAAGGCAGCGGCAAAGGCGAAAGATAATGATTTGGAGGTATGAGCATGGACAATGTTTCGTTCACCATTGAGGAAGAAAACTTGATTTGCATTTACCACAAGCACGACCGCCGCAGAACGATTGCGGCGATTTCCGACGCGCTGCCGGATATGGACGCAGATATGCGCCCGCTGGCGGAGCAGACGATCCATAAGCTGCACAACATGACCGACGCAGCATTTGAGGAAGCGCAGTTCACCATGACGCTTTCCGACGCAGAATAAAAGATGACGCGGGGCGCGGCAGCCGATGATGGCTGCTGCGTCCCGCGTTTTTTATTTTAGGTATTGTCACCATTTGTTTTTATGGCTTCGCTGATAATCTCAGCAATACGAGTGTCTTTTTCAATAAGACAATTTTGAGCATAAATGAAATTATCCAATTCTTTTAGTATGTCGTGATATTCGTATTCTACCTCATCACTTATACCATCCGCTGCTCCCCCGTCTTCATCGAAATTCAAATAGCCAACAGTCAGTTTTATATATCCGCTGGTCGTATTTTCATCCCCGTTAGAAAAGCAAATATCAATAACTTCTTCGCTGCCCTCGTCAGGACTTATCTGATTATCACCTATGGACAATGATGCTTTACCGCCGTCTACGCCCTTAATTACAATCGTTTCCCCGAAAGATATTACATCTGGCAGTGTGTCTATATCCGCAATCTCAGATGCTCTTTCATATTGAGCATTTGCCCATGCTTGGATTTCTTCAATCTCGGAATCTGTGATGTTTTCTATATTGGCAATGTGTGGTATATCTGATACTTCCAACAATCTTTCGTATATCAGTTTGATGATCTCTTTGGGATTGGCAGTATTAAGTTCGGCCAACAAATCATCAAAACTAATACAGCAGTCATCATACTTTCGGTATAAGCCATTTATTTCCTCAAACCTTGCGATTATATCTGCGTAAAAATGTGAATCAGGTAAATTATCCTCTAAGTATGATTCATAGCTTCCGAGCGCCTGGAATCCAAGTGCTTCTCTGTCCATATCCCGAATTTCTTCTTCATCATCTTCGACGGGGTGTTCTTCAACCTCATATCTGTTGCGTCTTGAATCGCCACCCAAAATAACTGTAAACGGAAACACTTTGAACGTCTTTTCTGCTCGGTCAATCTCGATTCTGCACCCAAACCGTGCTTTATGTTCCTCGCGCATTTTTATTGTATCAACAAATACATATTCTTTTTCTTCGGGATCCCAAGGGGCATTGGCATAATCCTCATAATAGCAATCAGCGAAAATATCTGCTTTACATGAGAGCGTGACAATAGAAATATTGTCGGAAATTTCATCTACGGAGTGGACAGAAAATGTTACATCTGAAATACCATGCAGATAAAATTCATTGTAATCGTACCCAGATTCTATCCCGTCTTTGTCGTATGAAAGGCCATTCACATCTATATTTTCGTTGTCTTTGATATACTCGTTCACAGCGGCGCTTATGCGTAATTGTAGTTCCTTGATAACGGCTATTGTATCATCGTAAGCAGCATCTTCTTTGCTTATTGCGTTATATAGAGCGCCTAATGAGTTAAAGAAAAGGCAATTTTCACTTTCTTGGCAAGCCCTTATAAAACCTTTATCGTTACTAACAATTATAACTGTTTCCGTTTCGCCAAATCGATTTCTGATCTGTTGAGCAATAAATGCGTCTGGAAACTCACTTTTTTTCTTCCCACTTTCTTCGAAGGGCGGCTTTGCACCAAAATAATCACTTAGTACAGAATTTATATCTATCAAATCTGTGCCAAGAATTTCAGCATCGATCGCACAGAGAAAATCATCAAATACTTTTTCTTCTTTGGCAATAATATCATCTTCGCTCTCTACGATTCTAAACATCTCATTCATTCCAATACTGCTTATAAGATGCTCATTATATACTTTCAACGCACTATTTCTTGCTGTATTTACAATTCCGCAGACTTCTTTGACCCGCGCTGCAATGTGCCTTTTTGATTCCCGTACAACAATATCACTTAAAACAACCTTGATTTTCCCACGTCTAACATAGTTTTCGAGTATTCTGAGGGTGCTGGCATCACCCAAGTTGAATTTTGCTGCGTCAAATATGTTTGTATCAATCGTTACTGCCAAGGGATATTTGAACATATACCATCATTCCTTTCAATCTCATTTGTCACGCTTTCAAACTCGGTTTTCATAACAGGCAAAGAAACATACGACCCTTGCGTTCTCCGCGCTACAAAGCCGCGCCCAGCAAGGCATACAGGCACTCTAGGCCGTGACTATGCACTTGCTTTCAGTTATCCCGTGCGCGTAGGTGCAGCGCACCGACCACAAGGAACACCAGACCGAAAATCACCCAGCCCCAGATGGGATCATGCTCCGAAATGAAGTAGGCCAGCAGCCCGAACACCGCTGCATAGATCAGCGTGAGCAGCCCGCCAACGAGCCAGAAGCCAATGCTGGTATTTTGCAGCCACAATAGCAGCAGAAATGTTGCAATGCCGATCACGAGGCACAGCGCCGGATGAATTGCAGTAAACTGATTGCAGCACACTCCGGCGGCGATGCCGAGAGCAATGCTGTCAAAGAGAATGATATGCCCGAAGAATAGTCCGATCACCGAGCAGACAAGCCCAATGAAAAGCCCAATCGCCATAATCGCGCCCTGCGCTGCCAGCCAACCCATAAAGAAGCCTCCTTTCGTTTACACCATGATTGCGTCCATAATTGTCTGAATGGTATTACAGGTATCATCAAAGGAAATATCCTTTGCGTACTCATACTCGCGGCTGTATTTCTCCCACAGCTTGCGAAGCGTATCGCTTCCGCGGATCTCTTTCATAATCTCCGGGTAGTCTGTCAGGATCATGCCGCTGCCGCGTTTCTGAGTTGTTTGTTCCAGCGCCCGGCGCAGCGTCGCTTTGTCGCAATCCGCGCCGCGCAGCGCGTACAGGATATGTACGTCGTAATAATCTCTCGGACGGGTATTCGCAATGTTGCGGGACAGCACGGTTTCCAGCTTTTCCGCCAGCACCGTTTCAAGGTTATAGGCAAGAATACTGATCGTGCGGTCATCGAACAGCAGGGAGAATGTGTATTCCACCTCGCGGGGCGTTATCATGTCGCCCGTGGTGACATCCACCGTCAGCGGTACGCTGATCGGTGGATAGTTCGCTTTCAGCGCAACCCGGATGCCGGGGTAATCGTCGGTTTCCCGAATGTCAGAGATACCGACAACCTCAAGCTGTACGTCGTCGGCAATCTGGATAGCGCAAATCTCTGTAAAGATTTTGCGGATTGCTTCATGCGTCAGGGTGAAGCCCTTGATTGTCGTGTCCAGATCCATTGTTGCCCGCGTGTCCAGTCCCACAATGGCGGAAATCAGGAATCCGCCCTTGAGAATGAAATTGTTTTTATAGGGCGAGAGCGAGATCCGTTCCAGCAGCCGTTCAAGCATATAGTTCTGCATGACGAGCTGCGCCGAGATATGCTTTTCTGCCGCTTTGTTCTTGATAAAGGCTTTTAGTTGCATCGGATTTTTTGTAATCATAGCAAAACCTCCATGTATCGCAGCACCTTGGGCTTCACGCGAAGCTGGTCTGCGTACTGCATCAGTTTGTGAATATTCTTATCTTTGGACGCCGCATAGCGTTTCATAGCTTCTCCAACGATCTGAACGTCGCTGCCGCTGCCGCGCAGGATGTCACACAGCGTCCGTTCCAAATCGTAAACACGAATTGGATTGCCGGAGGGGGATTCGATTTCAATTCTGCCGAACTCATAGTTCTCCGGCACAACGCGCTTGATGATTAAGTTCTCCTGCTTTAAGGACGGGGCATTGTAGCCCTTGGGAAAGGTCATCGTATATTTCGCCGGGGTACGGTCTGAATAGCCCAACAGATACAGAGCGGTATCGTGCGAGTAAATCCCGCGCCCATACTTGCGCTGCAAGAGGTAAAAATCGTCCTCCCATGCGCTGCTCCGCACATACAGGCCGCGCCCGAAGCGGTACATTTCACCGCTTTTGACAAACTCCTGTAAAACGCTGCGGTGCAGCCCGGCTTCCGTCACCTGCGCTGCGGTGATCGTGCCGTCCTCCGACGCTTCCAGCAGTTCTTCGATTTTCTCCTTGGCGTTCATGCTTCTCACCTCGCTTTGACAATCACACATTATATTATATAGAAATAATGTGCGGTTGTCAACCTAGAAACGACGAACACACATTAAATTGTTTGAAAATAATGTGTGCTTGTCAGAGAAGCTATAAGGCTTTATCCTGTTCCTGCACACGATTGGGGGACAGGATGCTGTCGATGTTCTGCTTGACGGCATCGTATTCTCGCATACGTTTTTTCAGGCTTCCGTACTCAGCGTACAGCCGATCCTTTTCTTCGGACAGTCTGGAATATTCCTCGCGCAGCTTGGCAAGGTCGGGGAGCTTATCACCGATACCCGCCGCTTTCAGCGCCCGCGCCGACGCTTCAAAGAGAATGATTTCGCACTCACGTCCGCGCAGATACTTTTCCTTGTCACGGGATTTCTTGTATACATGAAACCTCATTCGCACAATGTAGGAGTTGCCCGTGCCTTTGATTGCTTCTGCAAAAAGGTACTGCGGAACGAAGCACGGGACTATCAAGACGCGCTGGCAAGGAAAAGAAACCGAGAGGTCTATTTTTCCGAACTGCCCGTCGAAGTGCTGGAACAGTTCGCTGTCCGTGATACCTATTTCACGGATAGCCGCACATTTGAAGTCATCGGCCATTCGGTTTGTATCGATGATGAAACGCTGGCGGAAGCAATCTCCGCTCTGCCTGTTGACCGCAGAGATATTATCCTGCTGTCTTACTTTCTCGATATGTCCGACGCTGAAATTGCAAATGTGCTGAACATGGTGCGCCGTTCCGTTGCCTATCGCAGGACAAGCACCCTAAAGCTGCTGAAAAACCTGATGGGAGGAGAAAACAGATGACAAGTCAATCGAAGAATAACCGTCTGTTGTCGCTGACCGTCATTGAAGCGGCTGCTGGCGGTGATGTGGAAGCGATCAACGCCGTTCTGAAACACTATGCAGGGTACATAGCCCGTCTGTCGATGCGTGAGCTTTACGACGAGTACGGCAATCCCCATCTCTGCGTGGATGAAGAACTGCGGCGCAGGTTGGAAACGAAGCTCATTACCAAACTGCTCACATTTCGCGTGAGATAACTGACGCCTGACAGAAACGTGTTCCCCCTTTCCTCGTTTCTGTCCGATGCTCCTTGACAAATATGCCCGCAAGAGAACGGCGGCGCATCATAGGCAAAACGGGTACGTTCCTTTTGCGCCGAGCTGGGCGGCTGGTGCGCCATGACGTATATCCGAGAGGATATGCCGAGCGACAAATACCGAGCCGTAACGCAAGTGTGGCAGTTTGCAGGCGATGACGCGCAAAACACATAATGATACGACCTTACAGCCACAGTCCGAGCGTTCAAAGCGTCGCAGGCGATGGGTAGGGCTGCACGAGAACCGTGCGGGGGTGAAATTCCCTTGGAGCTGCGCCAGCAGCCGTCTGTTTTGTCATTCCCTTTTGTAGTTATTTTGTTTCCCATGAAAGGGGGATTTGTTTCTATGGAAACAACCGTGAAGAAAACAACGTCCCCGATTGTACGCGAGTACAAGATCGGGGATATAACGTATATCGTCAAGGCCGTCGTCAAAGACGGCGCAAAAGAGGACGCCGTGACAAAGGTGCGCCGCCTGATTCAGAATGACTTGCGGGGTAAAAAAGGTACAAATAATTTTGAACCCGCCTAATGACGGCGAGCGAGATCCCTGGTATAATATAAATAACCTGTTTGTCCGGCTGCCGGAATAGGAGGCAACATGAAAAAGCAGCCCGACAAAATCACCGCATATTACTACCGTGCGGCGAACAAACAAACAGACCTGAACCTTGACAATCAAATGCACCGACTTTTGAGCCATGCGCAGGAAAACAGATTGGATACCTATATGTTCTTCGTGGACAATGGGTACAGCGGCCTGACCGCCGAGCGTCCGGCGTTTCAAAATCTGATCGCAGCAATCCATGAGAACCGCGTGCAGAAAATCGTTGTCGTATCACTTGACCGACTTTACCGCAGCTATCTTGCAGCGGTGCAGTTCCTTGATGATATGGAGCAGCGCGGTATTGCGATTTGCTCCATTACAGACGGCGATCTGCCCCTTTGCCAGAATCTATATCATGGCATTGTCAACGCCTACCGCAGTTCTTCCGAGAAAGGCGGTGAGTGCAGATGACAGGATTTACCTTTCAGAGCTTGAAGCCGCAGGACAGTTTAAGCAATGAGCTTCGCAGCGTGATCCGCGATAATGTTTTGCAGTTCTACGCCAAGGGGCTATCTGCGGAAGCGGAGGAAGAAGGTCTGACCGCTCTGTATGAGCGCCTTTCGCAGGAAGATAAGCTGGATGGTGAAAGTAACTCCATAGCAAACCAGAAGAAGATTCTGGAACGCTACTGCAAGAATCACGGGATTACCGCCTACCGCCATTATGACGAGGATGACGGTTATTCCGGCACAAACTTCAACCGTCCGGGCTTCCAGCGTATGCTTGCCGACATCAAGGCAGGACGGATCAAGCGCGTCATCGTAAAGGACATGAGCCGCTTTGGGCGCGATTATCTCCAAGTGGGAATGTATACCGATGTTGTTTTCCCGGAGTTTGGCGTTCATTTCATTGCCGTCAATGACGGCGTGGACAGCACACGCGGCGAAAGTGAGTTTACCGCGATCCGCAATGTGTTCAACGAAATGTATGCCCGCGATACCTCTAAGAAGATTCGCGCTACATGGCAGAGTAAAGGCAAGTCCGGCGAGCATTTGACGACCATTCCGCCCTATGGGTATATGAAAAGCCCGGAGGACAAAAAGAAATGGATCGTCGATGAAGAAGCCGCAGCCGTCGTACAGAAGATATTCTCCCTGTGCGCGTCTGGCAAGGGACCCACGCAGATTGCTAAATGGCTCAAACAGCAGCAAATCTTGAACCCAACCGCCTATTGCCATGCGAAAGGTCTGCCGACCAGCAACAAGCCGACAGCAGACCCATACAAATGGACAAATGAAACGGTTTCCCGCATTTTGGAGCGCGTAGACTATCTGGGGCATACCGTAAACTTCAAGACTACAAAGAAGTCCTACAAGAGTAAGAAGAAAATCTGGAATGACCCTGAGAATTGGGTGATCTTCGAGAACACCCAGCCGCCGATCATCGAGGAAAGCGTGTTCCTGATTGTTCAGAGTATTCGCAAGGCGCGTCGCCGTCCTACCAAGATGGGTGAAATGGGTATGTTCTCCGGGCTTCTGTATTGCGCAGAGTACGGCGGCAAAATGTATCAATGCCGCGCTACCAACTTTGCAGAGAACCAGAAATACTTCATCTGCTCTACCTACCGCAAGGGCAAGGATCTCTGCACGACCCATTCTATCAAGAATGTTGTGCTGCACGAAATTGTTCTGCGAAATCTGCGGGAAGCAATCTCCTATGTTTCAGAACATGAAGCGGAGTTCATTCAGGACGCAGCCGAGAGCGATATGCGGGACAGAGATGCAGAGTTTGTTCGGAAGCGTGAAACGCTGGCAAAGGCAGACACGCGGATTGCCGAGCTTGACCGCATTATCTCCCGACTGTATGAGGACAACGTGATTGGAAAACTGTCAGACGAACGGTTTATTAAAATGTCCCATGACTACGAGCTGGAACAAAGCAACCTGAAATCAATGGCAGATGTCCTGCGCAAGGATCTGAAGCAGCAGGAGCAGCAGAAAACCAATGTTAAGGCGTTTATCGCTGCCGTGAAGAAGTACACGGATTTGCAGGAGCTTGACGCGGCTGTTCTCCGTGCTTTCATTGACAGGATCGAAGTTTCCCATGTTGACAAGAAATCCAGAACGCGGGAAATCACCATCGTCTATAACTTCATCGGTGCATTTGACTTCACACGGGCAATCGAAAATGCCCGCAACATAAGTAAAAAAGAGCAAAGAACGGCATAGCCGTTAAGCTACACCGTTCCTTGCTTCAATGTTTTCCTAAGTCACCGCCCCATCCGGGAGACGGTGTTTTTTTGTTGGATGCCGTGCGGTTTCCTCCGGCGGCGCCGGTGGGGCAGTGCGTGTCCCACGTTCACCTCATCCGTCGCGGCGGAACGCGCCGTCGGCATACGCATACACCGCGCAGCCGAGCGCGGCGGCGTCGGCCGCGTCGTGCGTGGCGAGCACGAGGGTCTTGGCCCGCGCCGCGTCCGCGACCAGCGCGGTCACGCGCTGCCGCAGCGCCGCGTCCAGCCCGCGAAACGGCTCGTCGAGCAGCAGCACCGGCGCGTCATACGCCAGCGCGCGCGCGATGGCCACGCGCTGCTGCATGCCGCCGGAGAGCGCCGCGGGGTACTGGTCGCGCGCATCGCTCAGCTCCAGCCGCTCGAGCCACGCCAGCGCCTGCGGCATGGTCTGCGCCCGGTCGGAGAGCACGGCGTTGACGTTTTCCGCCGCCGTGCGCCACGGCAGCAGCCGCGGCTCCTGAAAGACGCAGGCCATGCGCCCCGGCGACACGCGCACCGTGCCGCCGTCCGGCGCGCGCAGCCCGGCGAGCACGCGCAGCAGCGTCGTCTTGCCGCAGCCGGACGGGCCCATGAGCGCGATGTGCCCGCCGTCGGGCACGGTGAGATCGACGGCGCGCAGGACGGCGCGGCCGTCATACGTCACGGTGAGGTCACGTGTTTCGATCATGCGCTGCCGCCTCCTTTCCCGCGCGGAGTGAGTGCGCGCAGCACCAGCCGCTCGAGCCCGACGCTGAGCAGGATGACCGCGAGCGTCCAGGCGAAGAGGTCGGTGGTCTGTAGGTACAGCTTCGATTCATAGATCATGCGGCCGATGGCGCTGTGCGGCACGGTGAGCACCTCGGCGGCGATGCCGGCCTTCCAGCCGAAGCCGAGGCCCGAGCGCAGCGCGGCCAGAAAGTGCGGCCGCACGCTCGGCACATAGATCCGCCGCAGGACGCGCCCGCGCGGCCAGCCGTACACCCGCGCAAGCTCGAGCAGCGCGGGGTCGGCGCTGCGGATGCCGGTGCAGACGTTGCTCCACACGACGGGCAGCACCATGAGCAGCGCGATGAACACCGGCAGCCAGTCGCGCGCGATCCAGATGAGCGCGAGCACGACGAACGACGCCACCGGCGTGGACTTGACGACCGTCATGAGCGGGCGCAGCAGCGCGTCGGCGGTTTTCGATATCGTGCACGCGGCGGCCAGCGCCACGCCGAGCACGACCGCCCCCGCCACGCCGAGCAGCACACGGCCGATGGACACGGCCGTGATGCGCCAGAACGCCCCGGTCGCGGCAAGCTCACACAGCCTGCGCACGACCGTCCACGGCGCGGGCAGCAGCAGCTCCCGGTGCACGAGCAGCGCCAGCGCCGCCCACACGGCAAGCCAGAACGCGAGCGTCAGCGCGCCGCGGGCAAAGCGCTTCATTTCAGCACGCAGTAGAAGTCATCCGCCGGCACCTTGCCGCCGATGCTCTGCGGGGCGACGGTGCTCAGCGCCGTGAGAAACTCCGTCAGCGCGGCCTGCATGTCCGCGCCGGACACGAAGCAGACGTTGCAGTTCGGGATGGCCTTGGCGGCCACGGCGGCCTTGGCGAAGATGCCGGCATCCTCGATCATCTGGCCGGCCTGGTCGGGCTCGGCCGTCAGGTACTCGATGGACGCCTGATACTCGGTCAGGAACGCCTTGACCTCGTTCGGGTGCTCATCGGCAAACGCCTTGCGCACGACGACGCAGCCCTGCACGAGGCTGCCGGCCGGGGCGACCTTGTCCCACTCGGCGGTCAGGTCGAGCGCGACGGTGAGGGCGGGGTTGGCCGCGCGGGCGATCGTGACCATCGGCTCCGGCAGCACGGCGATGTGCACCTCGCCGGAGGCGAGCGCCGTGTTGAGCTCCGCCGGCTGGGCATAGGTGTTGTCGATGGTGATGTCCGTGCCGACGGTCAGGCCATTTTTCTCGCACAGGTACTGGAAGATGAACGTCGGGTTCTGCACGGGGACGCAGACGTTCTTGCCGCGCAGGTCGGCAAAGGACGTGATGCTCTCCGTGCCGTCGGTCACGACGTAGAGCACGCCGCGCGTGTTGAGCGCGAGCACCTGCACGGCGCCGTCGGTCTTGTTGTAGAGCGCGGCGGCGGCGTTCGTCGGCAGGGCGGCGATGTCGGCCGTGCCGTTGACGAGCGCGGCGGTGGCGTTGCTCGGGTCGGTCTCGACGGTGAAGTTGTAGCTCAGCGCGGTCGTGCCGGCCTTGCTGTCGGACATGAGCTTGGCCATGCCGAAGCCGGTCGTGCCGTTGAGCGCGACGACGTTGACGGTCAGGTCCTTGTCGACGGCGGCGGTGTCGTCCTTCTGGCCGCAGGCGGCGAGGGCGAACACCATGATGACGGCCAGCAGCACCGCCGTGAGTTTGCGCAGATGGGTCATTGCAGATCTCTCCTTTTCGTGTAGCCGCCCGCCGGAAGAGACAAAAAATGCCATGCCCGGAAGGCATGGCGGTGCAGCAGTGCACGCACGCAGCCTTCCACCTCATGGGCGATTCGGTGTCAGATTCGGTGCGGGATCGGCGGCGGCCGGGCCGGAAGCACAGCTTGCGGCGCGGGCGCATAGTTTGCTGTAATTATGCCACGGAAAGGCAGGCGTGTCAAGCATTTGCGCCGGAATTTCCAAAAGCTGCACACGGGCGGAAAAGTGTGCGGATTTGTGAAAAATTCTCGCAGTTTGTCGTTATCAAAACGACGGGACTGGGCATTGAAAATTTTTCATAGATATTGTATGATGGGAAGCAGGGAATCCTGCGTCCGGCCGGAATAGGAGCCGGCCGGTGCAAATTTGTTGGAAAGGGAACTGAAAAAATGGAACAGATCGATTACAAATTCATTGACCAGGTCCTCGCAGATCACGCCTGTGACGCCTCGCAGATCATTGCGATCATGCAGGACGTGCAGGGAAAATATCGTTATCTGCCGAAAGACGCGCTGCGCTACATTGCCAACAAGGTGGGCATCAGCGAGTCGAAGATCTACGGCGTGGCAACGTTTTATGAGAACTTCTCGCTCGACGTGAAGGGCAAGTACGTGCTCAAGGTCTGCCGCGGCACGGCGTGCCACGTGCGCAAGTCCGGCAACGTCCTGCAGGCGCTCTACGACGCGACCGGCCTGAGCGAGAGCAAGCCGACCTCGGACGACGGCCTGTTCACCATCGAGATCGTGTCGTGCCTCGGCGCGTGCGGCCTGAGCCCGGTCGTCATGGTCAACGACACGGTGCACCCGGCCATGACCCCCGACAAGGCCGTGGATCTCATCGAGGAGCTGCGTGCAAAGGAGGGTGCGTAATGCGTCAGAGAATCGAATCCTTGGAGCAGTTCCGCGCCCTGCAGGCCGACTACATGGCCGCGCGCGACGCGGAAAAACGTAAAATTCTCGTCTGCTGCGGCACGGGCTGTGTCGCCGGCGGCAACCTGAACGTCTACCACGAGCTCAAAAAGCGCATGGACGAGCTCGGCATCCCGTGCGAGGTGTCCCTGACCGAGCACCATGCCGATGCCATCGGCCTGAAGAAGTCCGGCTGCCACGGCTTTTGCGAGATGGGCCCGCTGGTGCGCATCGAGCCGGAGGGCTGGCTGTACACGAAGTGCCAGGTCAGCGACGTGGAGGAGATCATCCAGAAGACCATCCTCGGCGGCGAATTCATCGAGCGCCTGGGCTACAAGCAGAACGGCGAACTGTATGAGCGCCAGGAGGACATCCCGTTTTACAAAAAGCAGACCCGCCGCGTGCTCGAGCACTGCGGCCATATCGACGCGGAATCCATCGAGGAGTACCTGTCCATCGGCGGCTACGGCGCGCTGGCCAAGGCCCTGTTCGAGATGCAGCCGGACGAGATCGTCCAGGCCGTGAGCGATTCCGGCCTGCGCGGCCGCGGCGGCGCGGGCTTCCCGACCGGGCGCAAGTGGGCGCAGGTCGCGGCACATACGGAAGAGCCCGTCAAGTACATCGTCTGCAACGGCGACGAGGGCGACCCCGGCGCCTTCATGGACCGCTCCTGCATGGAGGGCGACCCGCACAAGGTCATCGAGGGCATGATCGTCGCGGGCGTGGCCACCGGCTCGACCGAGGGCTACATCTATGTCCGCGCCGAGTACCCCATGGCCGTGCACCGGCTGACCATCGCCATCGAGCAGGCCAAGGAGCTCGGCCTGCTGGGCGACAACATCCTCGGCAGCGGCTTCAACTTCCACATGCACATCAACTGCGGCGCGGGCGCGTTCGTCTGCGGCGAGGGCTCGGCCATGACCGCGTCCATCGAGGGCAACCGCGGCATGCCGCGCACGAAGCCCCCGCGCTCCGTCGACAAGGGCCTGTACGGCAAGCCCACCTGCCTGAACAACGTCGAGACGTTTGCCAACGTGCCCGACATCATCAAAAAGGGCGCGGACTGGTTCAAGTCCGTCGGCACGGAGGGCAGCTCCGGCACGAAGGCCTTCGCCCTCACGGGCAACGTCGTCAACACTGGCCTGATCGAAGTGCCCATGGGCACGACGATGCGCGAGGTCGTGTACGACATCGGCGGCGGCATCAAAAACGGCAAAGCGTTCAAGGCCGTGCAGATCGGCGGCCCGTCCGGCGGCTGCCTGACCGAGGCGCACATGGATCTGCCCATGGACTTTGACTCGCTGAAAAAAGCCGGCGCGATCATCGGCTCCGGCGGCCTCGTCGTCATGGACGAGGACACGTGCATGGTGTCCATCGCGCAGTTTTTCATGAACTTCATCTGCAACGAGTCGTGCGGCAAGTGCACCCCGTGCCGTGAGGGCACGACCCGTATGCTCGACATTCTCACCCGGATCACGAAGGGCAACGGCCGCCCCGGCGACATTGAGGAGCTGCGCTCCCTCGCCAAGATGATCCAGAACTCCTCCCTGTGCGGGCTCGGCAAAACAGCGCCGAACCCGGTGCTGTCCACGCTCGCGAACTTCGAGGACGAATACCGCGAGCATATCTTCGACAAGAAGTGCCGCACCGGCAGCTGCCGCAGCCTGACGACGTATGTCATCGACCCGGCCATCTGCAAGGGCTGCACGAAGTGCGCGCGCAACTGCCCGGCCGGCGCGATCACCGGCGAGCTGAAAAAGCCGCACCACATCGACACAGACAAATGCATCAAGTGCGGCACCTGCAAGACTGGCTGCCCGTTCGGTGCGATCAAGGAGGCGTGAACCATGGCTGAAGAAAAGAAAATGATCATCGACGGCGTGTCCTGCCCGTTCACGACCGAGCGCAATGTGCTGGAGGTCGCCCGCAACAACGGCATCGACATCCCCTCGCTTTGCTACTGTGAAAACCTGTCCATCTACGGCGGCTGCCGCCTGTGCCTCGTCGAGAACGACCGCGGCAAGATGGACGCTGCCTGCTCCATGCAGCCGCGCGACGGTATGGTCGTGAGCACCCATACAAAGCAGGTGCTCGACAGCCGCCGCACCACGCTGCAGCTGCTCATGAGCAGCCACCGGGCCGACTGCCTGACCTGCGACCAGAGCGGCCGCTGCAAGCTGCAGGAGTACGCCCGCCGCTACCACGTGGACGCGCACCGTTTCGAGCCCAACACCTACTGCACCGAGCCGATGGATCTCTCCTCGCCGAGCATCGTGCGCGACCCGAGCAAGTGCATCCTGTGCGGACTGTGCGTGCGCACCTGCGCTGAAATTCAAAACATCGGTGCGGTCGATTTCAGCGGCCGCGGCAAGAAGGCGCACATCTCCGCCGACTTCGGCAAGACCCTCAAGGATACCGACTGTGTCGGCTGCGGCCAGTGTGCCGCCGTGTGCCCGACCGGCGCGATCACGATCCGCAACGAGACCGAAAAGTTCTGGTCTATGCTGCAGGATCAGACCCGCAAGGTCGTCGTGCAGTACGCGCCGAGCGTGCGCGTCGGCATGGCTGAGCGCTTCGGCCTGCCCGCCAATGAGCCCTGCACCGGCAAGCTCGTCGCCGCGCTGCGCCGCCTCGGCGTCGACGTGGTATACGACACGAACCTCACGGCCGACCTGACGATCATGGAGGAGTCGGCAGAGTTTCTTGAGAAGGTCAAGACCGGCGCGAAGCTGCCGATGTTTACCTCCTGCTGCCCCGGCTGGATTCAGCACGTGGAGCACCGCCACCCGCACCTCATGCCCCAGGTGAGCACCTGCGGCAGCCCGATGGCGATGTTCGGCTCGCTCATCCGCATGCAGTTTGCGGGCGAGAACGTCTACTCCGTGGCCATCATGCCCTGCACCGGCAAGAAGTTCGAGGCCGCGCGCCCCGAGCTGGAAAAGGACGGCGAGCGGCTCATCGACCTCGTCATCACGACGAGCGAGCTGTGCGACATGATCGAGGAGGCCGGCATCGACTTTGCCCACCTCCCGGACGAGGAGCCCGACGCCCCGCTCGGCGACTACACCGGCGCCGGCGTCATCTTCGGCGTGACCGGCGGCGTGACCGAGGCCGTCATCCGCCGCGTGCTCGACGATGCCAGCCCCAACACCCTGCAGACCATTGCCGAGTGCGGCGTGCGCGGGCTCGAGGGCATCAAGGCCTTCACCGTCACGGCCGGCGACCTGACCATCCGCATCGCGGTGGCCAACGGTCTGGCCAACGCCGACAAGCTCATCGCCAAGGTCGAGTCCGGTGAGGAGCAGTTCGACTTCATCGAGGTCATGGCCTGCCCGAACGGCTGCATCGGCGGCGGCGGCCAGCCCCCCGCCTGCAACAAGCGCAAGGCTGAGCGCGCCGAGGCCATCTTCAAGGCAGACGAAGCCTGCGCCCTGCGCATCCCACAGCAGAACCCCGACCTGGGCTATGTCTACGACACCCTGCTCCAGGGCCGCGCCCACGAGCTGCTGCACATCCACTACCCGGCCCACGGCCAGCACAGCTGACCCGCCGCAAGGCCAAGCCGGGGAAACCCCATCTGACCCGAAACGTGCATGGAAGGACCCTTCCATGCACGTTTTTTCGTTTTGCTGTCACGCGGCGCAGCACCGGCAGCGCTGATGACGCTTTTCCCTGTGCGGGACTGTGTGCCCTGGCCGTCCCCTCGAGGGAAGGCTGGAAAAGCACCGTCTCCCGACTGGGAGACGGTGCTTTTGCATTCTTTGCACACAATTTTTTGCTTTCTTTGCGCGCGTTTTACTTCTTTTTCGCTGCGGCGGCTGTCCGTCGTCGTCTCGTCGCCCTCGGACGAGATGGCGCGGCGGCTGTCCGTCGTCGTCTCGTCGCCCTCGGACGAGATGGCGCGGCGCTGGCCCCCAAACTTTCCGGCGCAGAACGTGTCCGCCCAGTCGAGGAGCTTCGGCAGATTCTTGACCGGGTTACGGTTGCGGTAGTCAATGGCCTGCTCGACGCTGAATTTTTTGATCTTGTCTGACAGCTGCATGAAAATTTCCTCCTTTGTGACACTGAAAAACACACCATTTGCCTTGTTTTGTCTATATCTTTCCTATGTCTTAGCATGCATTTTTTGCCGAAAAACGGTCAAAATGTGCCATGTGGGCGGTTTGGATGCAGGCTGTGACAAATGTCACAAAACGGCGGTCATGCCGCCGAGCAGGATGCCGAGGTTATCCGACCAGATATCGGGAAACTGGCTCAGCGGCAGGGGATTTTCCCCGCTGCCCGCCTCGATCGTGAAGCCGGGGCGGCGGTAGTCCTGAATGAACCAGTCCTTATACCCCGCGTGGCCGGCGGCGTAGGGCGTGGCCGCGACGTCGTAGCCGCTCACGGCGGCAAACTGCCGGGCGATCGCTTCGCTTCCCGGTACGTCGTAGCCGTCATACTGCCAGTAGATGACGCGGCCCTGCGTGTGGTACGACAGGGTGAGCAGCGGGTCGAGCGCGCGGGTGAAGCCGTACATCGCCAGGCTCTCGGGCGCGACGAGCGGCGCCGGGCCAACATAGTCGCGCGGGCCGGGGCGCGTGTAGCCCGCGGCGAATTTGATCTCGCGCGCGGTGCTCCACCCGGCGGGGTACTGGAGGTTGAGGTCGATGCCGCGGATGTTCGCCTTCCAGCCGGAGGGGAAGGGAATGTCGGGGTAGTTTTCAGCGAGCGCCTTTGCCGCGGCGGTGGTCTCGGCGTCGAGCGCGCCGGTCACAAGGTCGATGCCGTCCGGGTCCACGGCCGGAGCGAGCACGAGCGTGACCCTGGGCAGCAGGTCACGGATGTTCTGCCCCTCCATGTCGCCGCCGTCGCCGAGGCGGGCGCACAGCTGCTCGCAGAACGTGAGCAGCAGCGGCGTCGTGATCCACTCGTTGGCGTGGTGCGCGGCGTTGTAGAACACGAGCTTCGGCCCGCTGCCGAGCGTCAGATACCACAGCGGGCGGCCGAGCACGCTGCGGCCGAACTCCCCGACCGCGAGCATGGGATAGCGCGCGGCCAGCCCGCGCACGACGTACCCGATGAGCGCCGAGGAATAGGGAATGTCCGCCGGCGTGACGGAAAACGGCAGCGGGATCGTCAGCGCCCGGCCGAGCGGCAGGCGCTCGGGGTCGAGGTAGGGATTGGCGAGCGCGATGGCGTCCACGCTCGTGCCGTACTGCCGCGCGAGGGCGGAAAACGTGTCGCCCGCGCGGATGGTGCGCGTGACGAAGCCGGTGTAGTACGGCAGCAGTGCGCGGTGCGTCCGCGCGCCCGCGATGCCGTCCGGCGTGAGGGCGCTGGCTGCCTGAAACGCGCGCACGGCCGCTGCCGTCTGTGCGCCGAAGATGCCGTCGAGCGCGCCCGGCGTCTGTCCCGCGCGTTGCAGGCCCAGCTGCAGCAGCGACACGAGCGCGCCGCGGTCGCCCTGTTTTAAGGTTTGCGTCATGGAAATGCCTCCGATGCATCGAATTACCAAAACTGGCTCCGTACATCGTATGCACGCCGCCGCAGGCATTTGCGCCCCGGCAGGCAATCGAGCAAGAATGTTCCGCCGCTATTTTGTCCGAAACCCGGCATACTGATACTGCACGCGCAAAGGGGGGATTTTTTGCGGAAACAACCACATTTTTTGCGCCGGTTTGCCGTCACGGCGGCGGTCGCGCTCGCGCTGTGCGCGGGCGTGTCGGCGCAGGCGGCGTCGCTCGTGCCGCTCGGCCGGGCCGTCGGCATTCAGATGACGACGGCGGGCATGCTCGTGGCGGATCTCGCCGAGGTGGACACGCCCGGCGGCAAGGCCACGCCCGCCAAGGACGCGGGACTGCTGCCCGGTGACGTGATCTGCCGCATCGACGGCCGGGACATCGCGTCCTCGGCGGACTTTCTTGCCGCCATGGACGCGGCGGGGGACACCATGTCCGTGACCGTGCTGCGCAGGGGCGCGGAGGTCACGGCGACGGTCACGCCCGCCGTCACGGCCGACGGCACGCGGCAGCTTGGCCTCTGGCTGCGCGACGGGGTGACGGGCGTCGGCACGCTCACGTACTATGACCCGGCCACGGGGCGCTACGGCGCGCTCGGCCACGGCATCTCGGACGAGACGAGCGGCGTGCTCATGCCGCTGCGCGACGGCAGCGTGCTCTCGGCCGTTATCGCGGACGCGCGCCCCGGCGGCCACGGCACGGCCGGGGAGCTCGTCGGCAGCTTCGATCCCGGCGACCGCATCGGCGGCATCGAGCGCAACTGCCTGTTTGGCATTTTCGGCACGCTGGACGCGCCGCCGGCCGGGGACGCGGTCGAGACGGCATCCGCCGACACGGTGAAAACCGGCGGCGCGACCATCCTGTCCACGGTTGCGGGCGAGGACGTGCGGGCGTACACGGTGGACATCAGCCGGGTGTATCATGACGGCGGGTGCACGCGCTTTCTCATCACCGTCACCGACCCGGACCTGCTGGCCGCGACCGGCGGCATCGTGCAGGGCATGAGCGGCAGCCCCATTTTGCAGGACGGCAGGCTCATCGGCGCGGTGACGCACGTGCTGCTCGCAGACCCCGCCAAGGGCTACGGCGTGAGCATCGACGACATGCTCGCGGCGTCGGCGGCGCAGGACAAGGCAGCGTAAGACAACACATTCTGGATGCGTGCGGGCGCGCCGGGCAGTGCCCGGCGCGCTTTGCTGCGCGGGGCGTGACCGGCGGCGCGGCGCTTTGTGCCGCGACGGAGGGGGTGCAGATACGAAGCCAGCGCAGGAATCAACGTGTCAATCCCTCAGTCAGCCTGACGGCTGCCAGCGCCCTTTACACAAGGGAGCCAAGGGGTGCGCGTCGGACGTGCCGCACGGCTTGACATATTTGCCAAATGTGATATTCTGTTTTTATTCATTTTGCCCGGTGCGGCCGGGCCGCGGAAAGAGAGGCGCAGCATGAAATACGCATTTGACAACGCAAACCTTCTCGACGGCACGAAGGATATGTGCGTACAGCCCGGACTGTGCGTGCTCACGGACGGCGAGACGATCACGGACATCGTGCCGGCCGGCACTGCCCCGGCGGGGTACACACGCATCGACCTGCGCGGGCGCTATCTGCTGCCCGGACTCATCAACATGCATGTGCATCTGGCCGGCAGCGGCAAGATCCAGAAAAAGCAGCGCGACAACGAAAAGCTCGTGCGCCGCATCCTCGGAAACCCTGTCGCGCGCGGCCGGGTCATCGACCGGCCGAAGGCGAAACGCAACGCCCGGCTCGACGCCGGGCTTGACCCCCTGCTCGCCTGAGCGGGACACTCTATATATTAAAACCAGGTGATACTATGAAAGCGCTTTCCCAGCCGCTGTTCGCCTCCCTGCGTGGGTACGACCGGGCGCAGCTCGGGCCGGATCTGTTCTCCGGCGTGCTCATTGCGCTGCTGTCCATCCCGATCTCGATGGGCTATGCTCAGCTGGCCGGCCTGCCGCCGGTCTACGGGCTGTACGGGTCGCTGGTGCCGATTCTGCTGTTTGCGATGCTCAGCACGACGCGGGAGTTCATCTTCGGCGTCGACGCCGCGCCGGCCGCCATGATCGGCGCGGTGCTCGCGTCGCTCGGCGTCACGCCCGGCGGCGCGGAGGCCATGCGCATCGTGCCGGTGCTGACGCTGTACGTCGCGCTGTGGCTGGCCGTGTTCGCACTCGTGCACGCGGACAAGGCCGTCGATTACATCTCCGAGCCCGTCATGGGCGGGTTCATCAGCGGTGTCTGCTGCGAGATCATCCTCATGCAGGTGCCAAAATTGCTCGGCTCCGCGACCGGCACGGGCGAGCTGTTCGAGCTGCTGGGGCACGTTTTTGACGCAGCGAAAGTCATCAACTGGCCCACCGCCGCGCTCGGCTTCGGGACGCTCGCAATTTTGCTCATCGCGCCGCGCAAGTGGCCGAAGGTGCCGTGGGTGCTCGTGATGATGGTGCTGGGCGGGCTGCTCGGCGCGTTCGCCCCGCTGGACGACTGGGGCGTGGCGCTGCTGGCCGCCGTGCCGCGCGGCCTGCCGAAGGTCGTGCTGCCGGATCTGGGCGCGCTGCCGTTTACGCAGGCGCTCGTGGCGACGCTGCCGGTCGCGGCCGTCATTCTGGCCGAGACGCTGCTGGCCTCCTCCGGCACGGCGCAGAAAAACGGCTACCGCCTCAACGGCCGCCGCGAGATCGTGACGTATGCCGTGGGCAACGTCGCCGCCGGGCTCGTCGGCTGCTGCGTCGTGTCGGGCAGCGTGTCGCGCACGGCCGTCAACGAGCGCAACGGCGGCAGGACGCAGCTCGTGTCCGTCATGGCGAGCGTGACCATGCTCGTCGTGCTGCTCGTCGCCACGCCGCTCATCCGCTTTCTGCCCGTGCCGGTGCTGACGGCCATCGTCGTCAACGCGCTCATCGGGGCGACGGAGTTCGGCATCGCGCGGCGGCTCTGGCGCGTCAACCGCGTGGAGCTCGGCATCTTCACCGGGGCGTTTTTCGGCGTGCTGCTGCTCGGCGCGATCAAGGGCGTGCTCGTGGGCATGGTGCTGTCGTTCATCGACGTGCTCATGCGCGCGGCAGCGCCCCAGCGCACCTTCCTCGGCACGCTGCCGGGCAAGGCCGGGTTTTTCCCGATCGACCGCGTCAGCGGCGTGCAGGCGCTGCCGCACATCGTGCTCTACCGCTTCAGCGGCAGCCTGTTTTTCGCCAACATCCGCCGCTTTCAGGAGGACATCGAGGGCGCGGTGCAGCCTGATACGCAGGCCGTCATCGTCGACGGCAGCGCCATCGTGAGCGTGGACATCACGGCGTGCGACCGGCTCGTCGTGCTCAACCGCAAGCTGCGCGCGCAGGGCGTGCGCTTTTACCTGACCGAGCACATCGGCGAGGTCAACGACCAGCTGCGGCACTTCGAGGCCGGGGAGCTGATCGAATCCGGCGCGGTGCGCCGCACGATCCAGGGCGCGCTGCGCGATGCCGACGCGGCCGTCGACATCGGCGGGGCGCAGCAGCGCATCCCCGACAACATGGACGATATCCGCCAGCTGCAGGAGCTCGAGTGGCTCTACGGCGCGGACGCCGAGGTGCAGATCGAGCGCAACGTGCAGCTCCTGCTCGCGCGCATGCGCACAACAGAGGACAAGGACGCGCGCCGCACGATGCTCGAGCATTTCCTCAACGAGGACTTTCACTTCGGCAGCATCGACACCGACGAGGTGCTGCTGCACCTCGAGGGCCACACGGACGAGCTGGCCGCGCTGCTCGGCAACTCCGAGGACGATGTGTTTACCGACCTCGAGGCCGAGCGCGACAGCCTCATCGACCGCGTCGAGCAGGAGCACCCCGAGTTCGTCGAGCACGTGCGCGAGCGGCGCGACCACCTCGACCACGATTTCCGCGCAAATCATCCCACGAGCGCGGCGCGCATCGAGGCCCGCCGGACGCAGCTGCACGCGCGCATCGAGCACGAGCGCGCCGAACGCAGCGCTCGCCGCGCCCAGCATCAGGCGGAGCTGTCCGAGCGGCACGCCGAGCACATGGCCGCGTATCAGGAGCGGCACGAGCAGCACGCCACCGAGCAGCAGCTGCGCCATGAGCAGCAGCTCGAGGCGCGCCTGCGCCGTCAGGCGGAGAAGCAGGTGGCGCGCGAGCAGCGGCAGGCGGCGGAGCTGGCCCGCAAGGCGCAGAACGCGGCCGAGAAGGCCCAGCGCCACGCGCAGCACGCGGCGGAGCGCGCGCAGCGGCAGGCCGATCATCTGGCAGAAAAAGCGCAGCGCCATGCCGACCATGCGGACGAGCGTGCGCAGCGCCATACCGAGCGCGCGGATGCCCGCGGCCACCGCGAGGACGACCGGGACTGAGCGCGCGGCGCAGATACAAAATACAGTATGAAGCGGAAGGGGCAGCCGTCCCTTCCGCTTTTTGCTGCGTGCAGGCGGTGCCGCCGGTCGTGCGCCGGCCGAAGCGGCGGTTTTCGGGCTTTGCCGTGCGCAGCGGGTCGGCTGCTGTCGCGGTGACAAGACACGTGTCGGAATATCGGTTTACATAACACATATATGCATTCGACACATTCTGTCTGTCGAACGCAGGCGAGATATTGCGGTTTGCTTCGAAAAATTGTACCTTTCGACGGTTATTATCAGATTATGTCAACAGAAAACTAGAGTAATTCGCCAAAAATCACATTGTTCTCGCATTCCAGATATGGTAAAATATCCTCGCAAGACAGGGGAAACGAGCGATTTGGCAGAGAGCTGACCGCAAGCCTGAATTTTTGCGGAGGAGAATGTTATGGAAACGAAAATCAGTGTTCTGCTGGCTGATCCCGGCGAACAGTACCGCGCGGCCTATTCCAAGGCCATCGGCCAGGAGACGGACATGGAACTGGTCGCCCAGACGGACAATGGGCTGCGCGCGGAAGAACTCATCACCAAATTTCAGCCCGACGTCGTGGTGCTCGACCTCGTGCTGCCGAATCTGGACGGCCTGTCCCTGCTGACGCATCTGCGGGCGAAAAATGCATCGTCGCGCGTGATCGTCACCTCCGCGATCTGCAACGATCAGGTGCTGATGGAGTGTGCGGAGCTCGGCACGACGTACTTTATGCAAAAGCCGTTTGACCCGCCGCTGCTCGTGCAGCGCATCCGCCAGACGGCCCGGCCGCGCCAGCGCACCGGCGGCGCGGGCACGCAGCTCGCCGCGGCAGAGCCCGAGCCCTCGCTCGAGAGCGTCGTCACCGACGTCATCCACGAGATCGGCGTGCCCGCGCACATCAAGGGCTACCAGTACCTGCGCGAGGCAATCTTGCTGACCATCGACGGCATGGACATCATCAACTCCGTGACGAAGGTGCTCTATCCCGAGGTCGCGCGCAAGTTCAACACGACGCCCTCGCGCGTCGAGCGCGCCATCCGGCACGCGATCGAGGTCGCGTGGGATCGCGGCGATATCGAGACGCTGCAGAAGTTTTTCGGCTACACGGTCTCGAACATCAAGGGCAAGCCGACGAATTCGGAGTTCATCGCCATGATCGCCGACTGCCTGAGCCTGCGGCAGAAGCAGGCGAGCGTGCACTGAATGCGCAGCAGGAGAAAAAGAGGATGCAGAAAGCCCTCGGACGAAATGTCCAAGGGCTTTCTGTATGGATCTCATTCGAGGCGGGCCTTGCCCCCTCGAGCTCCCCTGCGGCTGTGTGTGACCTGCTGCGCGGCGGGTTTTGGATGAAGCGCATGGGAAGCCCCCGGACGGTTGTCCGAGGGCTTTCTGTATGGATCTCATTCGAGGCGGGCCTTGCCCCTGCGGCTTCGGCGGCGGGCTGTGCCGCCCGACTACAGCAAAGCCCCCGGACGAAATGTCCGGGGGCTTGCTGTGCGATTGGGGGAAAACTTTGCGGGGGAGACTTGCGGGAGTAAAGCTTTATGCGCTGCGCCTGCTCAGCCGAACAGGGCGAGGAAATCATCGAGATTGCGGTAGCTGCCGCCCTGCGGCGTCAGATCCGGCGCGGAGGCGTAGGCGCTGCCCGGCGTGGCCGTGACGGCGAGGGTGGCCGAATCGACCTGCGTGCGCAGCGTGATCTGGCTCGGCGTGAGCGAGATGTACAGCGGCGACGCCGCGATGTTCGCCGTGATGTTCAGCGCCCCGTCGGCATAGCCGAACGCGGAGATCGCACCGACGACATTCGCAAACGACAGGTGCTCGAAGAAGTAGGTATAGGCCTCGATGGCATTCTGCACGGTCTGGCGGTCGACGCCCGGCGTGATGGTGAGCACGGCGTAGAGCGCCCGCTCGAGCGAGTTCATGGACGCCTCGACGTGGTGCCAGCCGTAGTCGATATAGACGCGGTCGTTCCAGAACGTGACGGTCAGGTCGCGGCCGAGGATCTGCGACACGGCGCGCGCTGCGACGGGCTTGCCGAGCGAGAGCACGACGTCGGTATCGAGGCTGTAGCCGTTGACGGACACGGTCGCGTCCATGCCCATGGCCTGCGCGCCGACATAGCGCTCGAGCACGGGGGCGAAGGGCTGCAGCTGCGAGAGGGTGACATAATTGCCGTTCGTGGGATGCAGCGTGGTGGCGGAGCCGGACGTGCCGGTGATCGTCACGCGCACCGTCCAGCCCGAGGCCGTGACGGTCACGCTGTTGGCCGAGAGCGCGGCGGAGACGGCGTTGCCCGCGATGTTGAGCTGCGCGTGCAGCGCGTTATTCGACCACGCGAGGTCCTGGATGCTGTTCACGGCGGACTGCGGCGTGAGCTCGCGGAAAAACTGCGCGTAGGCATTGCCGGCGGCAGCGGCGTCGCCCGCGCCGGCGAGCTTTCCCGCCCAGGCGACGAGGTCTTTGATCTCGCTGCCCGTGCCGCTGACGTGGATGTTCCCCGCCGAGACGTACACCGTGCTGCCGATGTATTCGGCCGTGACGGTCACGCCGTCGATCGTGGTGGTGAGCGCGGCGTCATAGCCGCCGGAGGTGCGGGTCACGGTGGCCGTGCCCGAGAGGCTCAGCGGGCCGCTGAGCGCGACGTTGAAGGTCGCGGTTTTGGCGGTCGCCGCGTCCATGAGGGGGCTCACGAGGCTCAGCGCGCCGGTCAGATCGGTGTAGCCGCTGAGCGACTGCACCTGGAAGCCGCCGTAGTACGGCGTGGCGGTGACGTGCATGCGCGCGCCGCCGAAGTTGAGCGCCACGTCCGCGCGCGTCAGGCGCAGGGCGTCCGGGTTGGTGAGCAGAACGGTGCCGGAGATCATCGGGTCGTTGAGCCGGATGGTCATGCCGGTGTCGGTCTGCTGCATGGCGACGTTTTTCGTCAGCGCGGTCATGCCGGCCGCGTCGAGCGAGATGTTCGGGATCTGTACGCCGAGGTAGCCCGCGACCGTGCGCGCCGCGTCGATCGTGTCGGACGCGCGCAGGACGATCTTCTGGCTGCCGAAGGCGACGTACACGCGCTCGTTGCTGTAGGCGGCGAAGAGGTCGACGCCCGCGACGTTGCCGCGCACCTGGAAGGTGGTTTGGTCAATGTCCACGTGGGCCGTCAGGCCGTAGGACTGGCCGTTGGCCGTGACGGTGAGGCTGTAGTTCGGCGTGCGGCGGAAGAAGTCGCGCACGATGGCCTGCGTGTCCTGTCCGCCGTCGGAGAGCTTGCCGAGGTTGTTGGGGTCGTATTCGGTCTCGAGGTAGTGCTGGAACTCGGTCTGGTCGTCGGTCACGGCGCCGAAGTCCGAGAACACCTCGGTGAGCGTGCTCGTGCAGTTGAGGCTGCCGAGGCCGGACATGGACACGGCGTAGCTCTCCACGGTGTCCATCTGCAGGAGGTCCCAGTTGGCATCAATGGTCCAGACCATGTGTACGGCCGTGAATTCGGGGCTTTTCGACGCGCCGCTGTACGTGCGCACCTGGTGGCGGTAATACGCGCTCGCGCCGGCCGGCTCGAGGTCGAAGGTGAGGGTGTAGGTGCCGTCGTCGTTGGCGGTCATGGTGGGGTTGAGCACCGTGTCGCGGCTGATGACGTAGTTGCTGAGGTTGCGCGGGTCCTGCCCGTAGGCGTCCTCATAGTCCTGCTGCGAGATGGCCACGATCTGGTCGCTCCAGGTGGCGGTGTCGCCGCTGATGGAATCGGCCTTGCGCACGAGGATCGCCCCGTCCTTGAAGTACTTCTGCTCGCCGAGCTTGACGAACATGCTCGTGCTGATGGCCTCGGTAAAGACGCTGTCGCTCGTGACGACGCGCACGTTGTGCACGGCCTGGTTGTAGTCGATGAAGCCGACCTTTGCCTTCGTCTGGCCGGTCGTCTCGGAGCGGTAGGTCTCCTGATCCATGACGCCGGTCGTAATGTAGATATTGTCCTCCGCGGTCTGGCCGGAGGGGTCGCCGTCCGGGCGGGTAAGCGTTGTGCTCGCGCCGCCGGCGCCGTCATCGTCGCCGACGCCGGCCGCGCCGGGAATGATGATCGCCGCCGCGATCGCCAGCGCCAGCAACGCGCCGCCGATGACATAGGTGCGCTTGCCGTGCTTGCGGCGTGTCGGGCGCGCGGCGCTCTCCGAGGGCACCAGCTCGCTGTCGGCAATGTCCGGCGCGGCCTCGTCCGCCGTCGGCTTGCGCCGCCAGGTCGGCAGATGGAAAGTCTGTTTGCTCATGATATCCGTCTCCCTTGCAGGTGATGCCTGACGTGCATATCGTCAGGAAAATCACATTTCTTCATGACTTCATTATACGGCAGGGACTTTTCAAATGCATCCTCCGCGCGCGCGAGCGGTAGAAACGTTGGGAGAAGGCGATTCTACCAGCGGGAGAATGACAGGATTTAGGTGGAACGTGGCTCTTGCGGCCGAACGCCCGGCGTGGTATACTCATAGCATGGATGATGTGAGAGGCGCGCTCGCCGCCAACCTTGCCGAGCTGAGAAAAGAAGAAAACCTGACCCAGGCCGAGTTTGCCGCGCAGTTCAATTACTCCGACAAGGCCGTGTCCAAGTGGGAGCGGGGCGATTCCCTGCCCGACGTCGTGATGCTCAAGACCATCGCCGACCTTTACGGTCTGCGCGTGGACGATCTGCTGACGGACGGCGGCGTGGCGGCCGCATACGCCGCAGCGACGGAGTCCGGCGGCGAAAAGCAGCACGACGCCTACCTCATGTCGAAGGTGCTCATCGCCGCCATGTGGGTGACGATGGTGTGGGTCGTCGCGGTCGTCGTGTTTTTGTATTCGCAGTTCAGCATCGGCAAGATGTACTGGATGGCGTTCGTGTGGGCGGTGCCGGTGTCGTTCGCCGTGGCGTTCCTCTTCTCCCGCCACTGGGAGGGGGAGACGACGCTGCAGTGCGTGTTTTCGTCCCTGTTCGTGTGGAGCACGATCACGGCGTTTTATTTTCAGTACCTGCAGTATAACATCTGGGCCGTGTTCTTTGTCGGCGTCCCGGTGCAGATCGCGCTCATCCTCGGCACGAAGCTCCACCGCGCCGGCGTGCACTGGCTGCGCCGGTGAAAAAACCGAAAATACCGCTTGACGGCCGGCCGCGCACGTGCTATACTCCCTCCTAATGGCAGGCCGAAAGGCCGGGCGGCGTCCGCGCCGCAGCAGACAGGATATCACCGCGTCTGTGGGACTCATATGCCCCACAGGCGCTTTTTTTGTGCGAAAGGAGTCTTTTTATGCGTACACGCACTTCCACCGCGCCCGATGACGCCAAGCGCGTGACCATGCAGGTGTCCACCGTCGGCATCGTGTGCAACGCGGCCCTGACGGTGTTCAAACTCGTCGCCGGCATCGTGGCGCACTCGTCGGCCATAGTGGCCGATGCCGTGCACTCGGCGTCCGACATTCTCGGTTCGCTGATCGTGATGATCGGCGCGGTCTTTTCCCACAAGGCGGCCGACGCCAGCCACCCCTACGGGCACGAAAAGCTCGAGTGCATCGCGTCCATCCTGCTGGGCAACATCCTCGTGCTCGTCGGCGCAGCCATCGGCTACGCGGGCGTGATGAAGATCGTCCGCGGCGAGACGCTGGCTGCCCCCGGCGTGCTCGCGCTCATCGCGGCGGTCGTGTCCATCGGCGTGAAAGAGGGGCTGTACTGGTACACGATCGCGGCGGCAAAACGCATCCGCTCCGTGTCGCTCAAGGCCGAGGCGTGGCACCACCGGTCCGACGCGCTGTCGTCCATCGGCAGCTTTGCGGGCGTGCTCGGCGCGCGGCTCGGCGTGCCCATCCTCGACCCCATCGCGTCGATCGTCATCTGCCTGTTCATCTTCAAGGTGGCCTACGGCATCTTCCACGAGAGCATCGACCGGCTCGTCGACCGGGCGTGCGACCCGGACACCGTCGCCGCCATGCGCGAGACGATGCAGCGCACCCCCGGCGTCGTGCGCGTGGACGATATCAAGACGCGGCTGTTCGGCAGCCGGACGTATGTCGACGCCGAGATCGCGGTCGACGGCGCGCTGCCGCTGCGGGACGCGCACGTCATCGCCGAGGCCGTGCACCACGAGCTGGAGCGCGACTACCCGGACGTCAAGCACTGCACCGTGCACGTCAACCCGGCGTGACGCGGGCGGGAAAAGGGAAAAAACGTGCGAAGGGCCGCCCGAAAGGGCGGCCCTTTTTGCGCGCGCGGCAGACGACAGAATGTCGTTTTCTTCGCGCGGAAAGCGCGCTAAGAACGTGCCAAGAGCGCGCTAAGAAACCGCTAAGAAATATTTTGAGGCCCTTTTGTCGACATGAAATCGTGCATCCGCGCGGATTCGACACGGGCGGCGATGAGCAGTTTACATAACACCTGATGTGCGAACGAAAAAGCCTGCGGCCGCAAGGGCTTGCGCGCACGACGGCAGAGGGTGCGCGGGGGTGCGCATGGCGGGCGGCGGGGCGGCGCTGTCGCGGGTGTCGTCACGCGGACGTCTCGCGGCACCGTACCCAACCGTACCGTACAGTACCGTACCATACTGTGTCTTACCTTACAGCAGGAACATACGGCAAAGCATATCTTACCCTGTCTCTCTCAAAGAAAGCCAGGGGGAAAGAAAGCCGCTGTGGGAAACCGGCGAAAATGTGGAAAACTCTGTGGAAAGCGTGTGGAGAACTTGTTTCAAGGCGCTCAGGCCGCTGCGGGCGGGCGCGGGCGCGGCGGAGCATGGGGGCGTGCCGACAGGGGGGATGTGCGGGTGCGGCAGGAGCTTTTGGTCGGGCACAGTCCGGCGCGCGCTTTCGGCCGGTGCGGGTGTGGTGGACGCTTTTGGCTGGCGCGTTGTGGCGGCCGTGCGGTGCGGGACGCGGGTGCAGCGCAGGGCGCGCTGGCTGGCTTTCTTTCCGAGAGAAAAAATGCTTGACAAGTTATGCAAAAGCATACTAAACTGGAAACAGGGGATCACGTAGGCGGCGGCCGGAAACGGACTTCGGCATCGCCCGCACCGCCGGTCATGCAGCGTATATCCCACGTCCACCTCATCCGTCGCGGCGACTTCGGTCATGCGCTGCGCGTTCGACGCGCGCCTTTCCGGCGCTGCCCTCCGCAAAACGGAGACGAAAAACTCCGCCCCGCATCGAACCGATGCTGGGCGGAGTTTTGTGACAGCAGCCGCGCAGGCGCGGCTGCCTTTCTGCTGGCTATCCTGTGCGGCGGCCTTTCCGCAGCCGTTCCTATGTGTGCCTGCGGCCACCGTGCAGCCTTTCTCACGCGGCCTTCGCGGTCTTGCCCGCGCGCCACGCCTCGAACCGGGTGCGCATATGGTCGTTCAGGCGGCAGAACGCCTTCATCACCGGCCACGACAGCAGGCCGAACACGATGAGGATGAGCGCGCTCTGCAGATCGAGCTTCTGCAGGTTGAAGAGCGTCGGGAAGCCGAAATACGCGATCACGAACAGCACGCCGAGCACGACGATCATCACCTTGCGGATGGTGTTGTACGGCTGGCACGTGCGGTGCACCATCATGAGGCCGACAATGCCCATGACGCCGGTGCAGATCGTGATCATGGCCGTGTCGTCGAGCTGGAAGGCGATATAAAACAGCAGAATGCCCACGACCATCGCCAGATCCGTCATCGCGGCCGGCAGCGCGCGGAAGAGCACATTGCGCAGGAATTTTCCCTTGACGAGGCTCTCGTTCGGCTCCATGGCGAGGATGAACGACGGGATGCCGATGGTCACGGCGCTCACGAGCGTGAGCTGCGCGGGGCTGAACGGGTACGGCAGCGTGGCAAAGAGCGTGAAAAACGCGAGGCAGAACGAGAAAATGTTCTTGACCAGATACAGCGAGGCGCTGCGCTCGATGTTGTTGATGACGCGGCGGCCCTCCGCCACGACCGACGGCATGGAGGCAAAGTTCGAGTCGAGCAGCACGATGTGCGACACCTGACACGCCACGTCGCTGCCCGAGGCCATGGCGATGGAGCAGTCGGCCTCCTTGAGCGCGAGCACGTCGTTGACGCCGTCGCCCGTCATGGCCACGGTGTGGCCGTCGGCCTTGAGCGCCTGCACGAGGCTGCGCTTCTGCGCGGGGGTCACGCGGCCGAAGACCGTGTACTTGCCCGCCGCGTCGCGGATGGCTTCCTCGGTCGTGAGCGTGCGCGCGTCGACGAAGCGGTCGGCGTTTTCGATGCCGGCGCGCTTGGCCACCTCGGACACCGTGCGCGCATTGTCGCCGGAGATGACCTTCACGGCCACGCCCTGGCTGGCAAAGTAGCCGAACGTCTCCGGCGCTTCGGCGCGGATCTTGTTCGAGAGCAGGATCAGCGCGATGGGCAGAAAGCCGGCGCTGAGCGTCTCGTCCGTGAGCGCGCCGTCATACATGCCCAGCAGCAGCACGCGGCAGCCCTTGGCGGAGTAGCCCTCGATCTGCTCCTGATACGGGTTCTCGCGCCCGGCGAGCAGCACGTCCGGCGCGCCGAGCAGGTACGTCTCCTCAGTGTGGAACGACACGCCGCCGTATTTCTTCGCCGACGAGAACGGCAGCGTCGCCGTCGCGTCCTGCGTCTTTTCGCCCGTGAAGTAGCGCCGCAGCGCGGCCATCGTGTCGTTGTCGGCCTGCATGGCGTAGACGTAGTCGGCCATGATCATGCGGATGTCCTCGAGCGTGAAGCGGTCGTCGCACAGGGGGCAGACGTCCTCGACAATCATCTTGTTTTCCGTCACCGTGCCGGTCTTGTCCACGCACAGCGTGTCCACGCGCGCGAGCGTCTCGATGCAGCCGAGCTCGTGCACGAGGGTCTTGCGCTGGGCCAGACGCACGACGCCGGCCACGAGCGCGAGGCTGGTGAGCAGATACAGCCCCTCGGGGATCATGCCGATGATCGAGCCGACCGTGCTCGTCACGGCGATGGGCACGGCGCGGCCGAGCCACACGTATTCCTTGACGAACATCACCACGCCGAGCGGGATGACGAGGATGCCGATCCACTTGACGAGGTTTTGCAGCGAGCGCATCATCTCCGACTGCTGCGGCTTCTTGGCGCGCTTGGCTTCCTGCGTCAGGCGCGAGACATAGGAGTCCGCGCCGACGTCCGTCAGCTGCGCGCGGCACATGCCGCTGACGACGAAGCTGCCCGACAGGAGCTTGTCGCCGGGGTTTTTCTTAATTTCGTCCGACTCGCCCGTGATGAGCGCCTCGTTGACGTAGCAGCTATCTTGCGCGACGACGGCGTCGGCATAGATCTGGTTGCCGGCGGCGAAGACGACGATGTCGTCGCGCACGAGCTGCGCGGTGTCCACGGTCACGCGCCTGCCGTCGCGCACGGCGACGGCCTTGGGCGAGGCGAGGATGCTCAGCTTGTCGAGCGTTTTCTTCGAGCGGATCTCCTGAATGATGCCGATGGCGGTGTTGACGATGATGACGCCCATGAACGTCAGGTTCAGCCACTGCTGCACCGCGATCACGCACAGCGCCAGCAGGAAAAACAGCATATTAAAATAGGTAAAGATATTGCTCAGGACGATCTGCTTGACGGTCTTGCCCGGCGGGTCGACGGGCGCGTTCGTCCAGCCGGCGTCCGCGCGCTCGCGCACCTGCGCGCTCGTCAGGCCCTGCTGCGGGTCGGGGTGCGCGACGGGCACGTCCCGCCGCTCCGGCGTCTCGGGCGCGGGCGCGCGCCGGTCTTTGATTTTTTCGATCAGATTGGCCAAAGGTCTGCCTCCAATGTGATAACACCAAATATACCGAATATTATAGCGTCTCGCGCGGTGGAATGGAACAACAGTTTGTGAATATTTGCTTAAAAATGGTGGGATTTTTCGGCAGCCTGCACAGTGTGCCGCAGCAGCAGCGCGGTCGTCACGCTGCCGATGCCGCCGGGCACGGGCGTGCAGGCGGCGATGGCGGCGGCCGCGGGCGTCACGTCGCCGCGCAGCGTGCCGTCCGGCAGCGCGGTCGCGCCCGCGTCGAGCACGATCTGCCCCGGGCGCACGCACTCCGGCGTGATGAGCCCCGGCGCGCCCGCCGCGGCCAGCAGAATGTCGGCGGCCCGGCAGCGGGCGGCGAGGTCGGGCGTTTTCCGGTGGCAGAGCGTCACGGTCGCGTCCGCGCGCGTGAGCAGCAGCGCGGCCGGCCGGCCGATCACGAGACTCCGGCCCACGACGGTCACGCGCTTGCCCGCGGGGTCGATGCCGTGCGCGCGCAGAAGAGTCATGCACGCCTCGGCCGTGCAGGGGGCGAAGCCCGCCGCCCCGGTCACGAGCGCGCCGAGCGACCATGTCGTCATGCCGTCCACGTCCTTGCGCGCGTCGAGCGCGTCGAGGATTTCCTGCGCGCGCAGCGCCGCCGGCAGCGGCCGCAGCAGCAGCACGCCGTGCACGCCGTCGTCCGCGCTCAGGGCGCGCAGGGTGTCCGTCAGTGTTTCGGGCGCGCAGTCCGCCGGCAGGGGCACGGGGCGCACGGTGACGCCGCAGCCGACCGCCGAGAGTGCGATGCTGCGCAGATAGGCCAGGTCGTCCGGCTGCGCGCCGACGGACACGGCCGCGAGGCAGGGTGGCTCTGTGAGCCGCGCCGCGCGCGCTCGCACCTGCGCATAGATCGCCGCGGCGGCCTCCGTTCCGGTCAGGGTGTTCGGCATGGTTCAGCCCTCCCCGCGCAGCGCGGCGCGCACCGCGTCCGCAGTCTGCGCGCAGCACTGCACCACGGTCGCGCGCAGGCGCGCGGCGCGCGCCTCGGTCGCGGCGCGGTCGTCCGGCGCGAGCAGGCCGGTGTTGACCAGCACGTTCAGTTCCGCCGCCTCCGCCGCCGCGCTGCACAGCGCCGCCGCGCACCCGACGTCCGAGCGCAGGAGGGGGCTGGCCGTGCTCAGCGCGGCGGGCAGCAGCAGCGCCACCTGCTCGCAGTGCTCCAGCATGGCCAGCGGGGCAAGGCACGCCGTGTGCGCCGCGTCCGCGAGCCGGGCGGCGCGCGTGGGGTCGTCTTTCGGGATGGCGTAGGCCCGCTGCAGCGGCAGAAAGCCCGCCGCGTCCGCGTCGATGAGCGCGAGCAGCGTCGTGCGCTGCGCGTCGCAGCTGGCGGCCAGCGTGGCGAGCGCGTCGTGCCGGTCGGCGTAGCGGGGGTTGGTTGCCGTCACGTTCGCGGCCATCGCGGCCAGGCTCGCCGCCAGCGCCCCGGCGAGCGCGGCCGCGCCCCCGCCGCCCGGTGCGGGCTGCGCGGAGGCGAGCTGCGCGGTGAATTCGGACAGGGAGCGCCCGGTCGTAAGCGTCTGGTCGGTCATATGGAAAACCTCCTTGCGGGATGATGATCGTGTGGTGTCGTGTCCGTCACCGGCACACATATTATATTGTATTATACCGCGCGGCGGGGCGGTTGAAAAGTGGGCGCGGGGCTTTTTGCGCGCTTTTTGGGCATACTGACCCAAAAGGGAGGAATGACCATGCAAGACGGTTTCCTGCGCGCGGCGGCGGCGTCCATCCCCGTGGCCGTGGCCGACCCCCGGCGCAATGCGGCGGCGGTCTGCGCGCGCATCGACCAGGCGCACCGGGCGCGTGCCGCGCTGCTCGTGCTGCCGGAGCTGTGCGTGACCGGCTACACGTGCGGCGACCTGTTTTTGTCCGCGCTGCTGCTCGATGCGGCCGAAGAAGCACTGCTGAACATCTGCGCGCACACGCAAAACTGCGACCCCGTCGTCGTGCTCGGCGTGCCGCTGCGCGCCGGGGGCAAGCTCTACAACTGCGCGGCCGTGCTGCACCGCGGGCGCATCCTCGGCGTCGTGCCGAAGACGTGGCTGCCGAACTACGACGTGTTCGCGGAAAAGCGCTGCTTTGCCTCCGCGGCGGCGTACCATGGGCCGGGCAGCGTGCCCGTCGGCGGGGCGGACGTGCCGTTCGGCACGGGGCTGGTGTTCGCCTGCGCGCAGATGCCGGCGTTTCGCCTCGGCGTGGAGCTGTGCGAGGACGTGTGGGCACCGATACCGCCGTCGGTGCGGCTGTGCCTCGCCGGGGCGACCGTGATCGCCAACTGCTCGGCCTCGCCCGAGGCGGCCGGCAAGCCCGCCCGCCGCCGCACGCTGCTGCGCGCGGCCAGCGCGCGCGGCATCTGCGGCTATGTTTACGCCAACGCCGGGCCGGACGAGTCGAGCGCGCGCGCCGTCTTTTCCGCGCACCACCTCATCGCGGAAAACGGGGACATCCTCGCCGAGCACGCGCCGTTCGCGCCCGAGCCCGGCCTGCTCGTGACGGAGCTCGACCTGCTGACGCTCTCGGCCGAGCGCCGGCGCAACACGACCTTTGTGCCCGAGGGGGCGGGGGCGCGCGCCGTGCCGTTTTCCATGCCGCTGCGCCCGACGGCGCTCAGCCGCGCGGTGTCGCCGCATCCGTTCGTGCCGGACGATGCAGCCCTGCGCCGCAAGCGCGCCGAGCTCCTGCTTTCCATCCAGGCGCACGGGCTGCGCAAGCGCCTGCTGCACACCGGCAGCCGGGCGGCCATGCTGCCCGTGACGGACGATCTCGACAGCGTGCTCGCCCTGCTCGTGTGCGCGCGCACGATGGATCTGCTCGGCCGCGCGCGGCACGATGTCCTCGCCGTCACGCAGCCGGGGGGCGACCGGGCGCGCGTGCTGCGTCTGTGCAAGGCGCTGGGCGTGTCCGTGCGGCCGAACGCCGACCGCGCGGGGCTCGCGCGCACGCACGCGGCGCTCCCGCTCGCCGCGCCCGACTTCACGGCGCTGCTGCTGGGCGAGGCCGTGTGCGCGCCGGAGGCCTACGGCGTCAACGCCGCCGTGCCGCGCACGCTCGTGCGCTGGCTCATCGCGGCAGAGGCCGAGCGCGCGGCCGAGCCCCTGCGCGCGGAGCTGCGCGCCGCGCTCTCCGCGCCCGACGCCGACTGCGCGGGCGTCTCGTGCGCGCTGACGGACTTCTGCTTTTACCACCTCGTGCGCTGCGGCGCGCACCCGCGGCGCATCCTGCGCCTGGCCCGCGCCGCCTTCGGCGACGCGGCCGCAGATGCCGACATCCTGCGCGCCATGGCGGCGCTCACGCGCTGCCTGTTCCGGCGGCCGGCCGCCTTACCCGACCACGTCGCGCTCGGCAGCAGCGCGCAGGCGCTGCACTGGCCGCCGGACGCGGCGGGGTCGCTCTGGAGCGAGGAGATCGACGCGCTGCGCCGGGAGCTTTCCTGAGATCAATATTCAAAAATGCGTGCATGACTGCATATTCTGCCGCCGCTCTGAATGCCGGAGCGGCGGCGTTTTTCGCATATCTTTCGCGCTTTTGTGCATATCACCGAAAGAAAAGCGTTTCTCGCGTGAATTTTATTCAAAAAAGAGGGTTGACATTTGCGCGAAAAAGGTGAATAATATGCACATCTTATGAATGAATAATCAATGGAGGCAACCATTATGAAAAAAGAAGATATCAAAAAAGTCGTCCTTGCTTACTCCGGCGGTCTGGATACGTCCATCATCATCCCCTGGCTGAAGGAAAACTACAATAACTGCGAAGTCATCGCCGTGTCCGGCAACGTCGGCCAGGCCGGCGAGCTCGACGGCCTCGAAGAGAAGGCCATCAAGACCGGCGCGTCGAAGCTCTACGTGCTCGACCTGACGGACGAGTACGTTGACGATTACATCATCCCGACCATGCAGGCAGGCGCCGCGTACGAGGAGTACCTGCTCGGCACGAGCCACGCGCGGCCGTGCATCGCCAAGGGCCTCGTCGAGATCGCCCAGAAAGAGGGCGCCGACGCCATCGCCCACGGCTGCACCGGCAAGGGCAACGATCAGGTCCGGTTCGAGCTGGCCATCAAGCACTTCGCGCCCGATATGCCCATCATCGCCCCGTGGCGGGAGTGGGACATCAAGTCGCGTGAGGAAGAGATCGCCTACGCCGAGGCGCACAACGTGCCCCTGAAGATCAACCGCGAGACGAACTACTCCAAGGACAAGAACCTCTGGCACCTGAGCCACGAGGGTCTCGACCTCGAGGATCCGGGCAACGAGCCGCAGTACGAGAAGCCGGGCTTCCTCGAGATGGGCGTCAGCCCCATCGACGCGCCGGACGCCCCGACCTACGTCACGCTCGACTTTGAGCAGGGCAAGCCCGTCGCGCTCGACGGCGAGAAGATGAGCGCCAAGGACATCATCCTCAAGCTCAACGCCATCGGCGGCGCCAACGGCATCGGCATTCTGGACATCGTGGAGAACCGGCTCGTCGGCATGAAGTGCCGCGGCGTGTACGAGACGCCGGGCGGCACGATCCTCTACAAGGCGCACAGCGTGCTCGAGACGCTCTGCCTCGACAAGATGACCATGCACGAGAAGCAGAAGCTCGCCGTGACCTTCGGCGAACTGGTGTATAACGGCCAGTGGTTCACGCCGCTGCGCGAGGCGCTCAGCGCGTTCGTGACCAAGACGCAGGAGCACGTCACCGGCACGGTGCGGCTCAAGCTCTACAAGGGCAACATGATCAACGCCGGCGTCTGGAGCCCGTACTCCCTGTACTCCGAGGAGATCGCCACCTTCGGCGAGAGCGACTACAACCAGGCGGACGCCGCCGGGTTCATCCAGCTCTACGGTCTGCCGATCGCCGTGCAGGCAAAGGTTGACGGCAAGAGCATGTAAGCGGTACAATAAATATATAGAAATGATTTTCTCCCCGCGCCGGGCCTCCCGGCGCGGGGCAGCCTGTCAAAAAAGCTTTTTCAAACGAGAACCCAGCGAAGCGGTTCTCTGTGGAGACAACGCACGAAGGGAGACCATCACCATGGCAAAAATGTGGGCGGGCCGCACGGCCGGCGTGACCGATCCGGTCGCGGACGATTTCAACTCCTCCATCCGCTTCGACAGCCGGATGTACCGCGAGGACATCACGGGCAGCATGGCGCACGCGGCGATGCTCGGCGCGCAGCACATCCTCCCGCAGGCGGACGCCGATGCCATCATCGACGCGCTGCAGGGCATCCTCGACGATCTCGACAGCGGCGCGCTCGCGTTCGACCCCGCGTGCGAGGACATCCACATGTTCGTCGAGCAGGTGCTCACCGCGCGCATCGGCGACCTCGGCAAGAAGCTGCACACCGCCCGCTCGCGCAACGATCAGGTCGCGCTCGACCTGCGCATGTACCTGCGCAACGAAACGAGCGAGATCATTGCGCTCACAAAGGACGTGCTCGCGGCGCTCGTCGAGCAGGCCGGGGCGCACAAGGGCGACATTCTGCCCGGCTACACGCACCTGCAGCGCGCGCAGCCCATCACCTTCGGCCACCACCTGATGGCCTATGCCATGATGCTCCTGCGCGATATCGACCGCATGCAGGATGCCGTCAGGCGCATGAACGTCTCGCCCATCGGCTGCTGCGCGCTCGCCGGCACGACGTATGACACCGACCGGTTTTTTGAGGCCAAGCAGCTCGGCTTTGACGACGTGGCGCGCAACAGTCTCGACGGCGTGTCCGACCGGGACTTCTGCGTCGAGCTGCTCGATGCCTACGCCATCGAGATGATGCACCTCTCGCGCCTGAGCGAGGAGCTGGTGCTGTGGTCGAGCTGGGAGTTTCAGTTCGTGCAGCTCTCGGACAGCTACACGACCGGCTCGTCGATCATGCCGCAGAAGAAAAACCCCGACATGGCCGAGCTCGTGCGCGGCAAGACCGGCCGCGTCTACGGCGACCTCATCGCCATGCTCACGGCGCTCAAGGGCCTGCCGCTGGCGTATAATAAGGACATGCAGGAGGACAAGGAGGCCGTGTTCGACGCGGTGGACACCGTGAAGATGTGCCTGCGCGTCATGGCGCCGATGCTCGCGACCATGACCGTGCGCGCCGACAAGATGCTCCACGCGGCGCAGACGGGCTTCCTGAATGCGACCGACCTCGCGGACTATCTCGTCACGAAGGGCCTGCCGTTCCGCAGCGCGTACAAGGTCTCCGGCCAGCTCGTGGCCTACTGCATCGCGCACAATACCGTGCTCGAAAAGCTGCCGCTCGAGACCTTCCGCACCTTCAGCGACCTCTTTGACGACGGCGTGTACGATGCCATCGACCTCACCAACTGCGTCACGCGGCGCGTGTCCTACGGCGGCACGTCCGTGCCGAGTGTCGAGGCGCAGATCGCCTGGGTCGCGCAGCAGCTCGAGGCATAAGCACATACGCATATTTTTTACAAGACCGGCGCTCCCATTTGGGAGCGCCGGTCTTGCATTGCACAAAAAAATCCTGTACAATAAGCAAAAAGTTGTGCAAAAAGGCTTGCCATTTCCGGGGTGGGGATGGTATTCTTTTTTATACCCACTTTGTTGAAAAAAGGAGAAATGGTATGAGAAAGAAACTTCTGAGCATCCTGCTTGTGCTGAGCCTGATGCTCGCGCTCGTGCCGGCGGCCTTCGCGGCAGACGCTGTGAGAACCGAGCTGGAAAGCGACGGCACAACGCTCGCCTTCTACGGCAGCGGCGTTGCCACGGCCGACTGCTGGAACGGCGACTGGACCGCCGTCACGCACGTTGACCTCGGGTATGAGATCCGCGGCGTCGCCGAGAATGTGCTGGCCCGCTGCGTCAACCTCGTCTCCTTTGAGGCCATCGGCAGCCGGTATCTCCGGACCTACAACGGCGGCCTCATCTCCATAGACGGCAGGCAGATGCTGGCCGCGCCGAACAGGTGCACGGCTTATGAGATCCTCGACTTGGTGCAGACCGTCAAGACGGGCGCGTTCCGTTACTGTCAGGGGCTGACGGCGGTCACGTTCCCGGCGAGCCTCACCACCATTGAGGCGCAGGCCTTCACCAGCTGCCTGAGCCTGACGGACGTTCAGCTGCCGGACGGCCTGAAGACGATCGGCGACTTTGCTTTCGCCGGCTGCGCCGCGCTGACGAGCGTGCTCATCCCGAAGAGCGTCACGAGCATCGGCGCGGGCGCCTTCACCGGCTGCACCGCGCTCACGGCCATCGACTACAGCGGAACCGAGGCCGAGTGGGCCCAGCTGACCAAGGGCGAGAACGCGCTGCCGGAGGGCGTGACCGTGAACTTCAACGCGCCCATCCACCACTACGGTTCCTGGACGGGCACGGACCCGAACTGCACGACCGAGGGCAAGCGCACCCGCACCTGCACCGACGACGGCTGCGGTCACACGGAGGAAATGACACTCCCCGCCCGCGGCCACTACTGGGGCATCGGCCGTGTGACGACGCTGCCGACGGAGACCACGACCGGCGTGCGCACCTATACCTGCAGGACCTACAGCTGCAATGCCACGCGCACCGAGGAGATCCCCAAGCTTGCCCCGCGGGTGCCCGTGAGCGAGCGCTTTGACGACGTTGCCCCCAACAGCTGGGCGTATGAGGACATCCAGTACTGCGTCGACTATGAGCTCATGGCCGGTGTCGGCGGCGGCCGGTTTGAACCGAAGACGCTGACCACGCGCGCACAGCTCGTGCAGATCCTCTATCGGCTTGCGGGCGCGCCGGAGGTCAGCGGCGAGACGCCGTTTACCGATCTCACGGCCGACTGGTACAAGACCGCGGTGCTCTGGGCGTACCAGACCGGCGTGACGTCCGGCGTGAGCGAGACGACCTTCGCACCGGACACGCCCGTCACGCGCGAGCAGGTCGCGGTGTTCCTGGCCAGGTTTGCGGATCGGGTGCTCGACAGATACACCCCCTATATGTGGGATGCGCTCTTCCCGTTTCAGGATCGTGAGCAAATCTCCTACTATGCGCGCACGGCCATGAACTGGGCGTGCGATCTGGGGCTGATCAAAGGCATTCCGGGCCCGGGCGGCCTGCGCCTTGAGCCGCAGAGCAGCGCCACGCGCGAGCAGATGGCGGTCATGATCGCACGGTTCTGCCGCAGACTGAATGTCTGGAACGAGCCCATGCCGGAGCTTTGAGCAAACGGCTGGAGCGCGCGTGCGTGCATTGCTGCCTGATACCGAACCGGCGTCCTGTTTTTTGGACGCCGGTTTTGTTATTGCTTGCGTGTGCGCTTCATAGTTTTGCAACAAAGAAGGAAATAAAAGGCTGCTAATGGAAGAAAAAAGGAGTGCGCTTGCACGGATACGCACATTTGACACAAAAAAACGGAAAAATTGCATTGACATTCCCCACGAAAATGTTACAATATTGTCACAGAATACTTTGGAAATTTCAAGCATCTTGTAACATCTGGAAAGGAGCGTAACGATGAAGCAGAGAACACGCAAGCTCCTGACCCTGCTGCTGATCGCAGCCATGGTCATGAGCCTGATGGTCCCGGCACTGGCGGCGGACACCGCGCAGTCCGAGACCCCCTACACTTACGACGCCGGAGACTACACCTTCGGCAAGATCTCGCACCCGAACAGCGCGCCCGGCCAGCCGGACGGCCTGGTCGACTACACCGGCAACGGCACGGTGGCCGTGACCGGCACGGCCGACGGCGCCGACGGTCAGGGCGACCGCGGCCAGAGCTACGCCTGGGCCGCCATGGCCTACGGCGACTATGTCTATGTCGGCACGTGCTACGCCGCCATGGGCCAGACGCTCACGGCGATGGACACCGTCATGGGCCACAAGTTCGACGAGGAGACCATGCGCGCCGAGCTCAACGCCATCTTCAACGGCACGTTCTTCTATGGGCAGGAGGACGGCGGCAACTCCGGCGGCGTGCTCGTGAAGGTCAACGTACACACCGGCGAGATGACCCTGCTCATGTCCAAGTCGCTCAACGGTATCGCCCCGCTGTTCCGCAACGCTATCCGCTACAAGGATAAGCTCTATTTCTGCGGCAGTGTCAACGCCAACGGCCGCGGCGGCCTGCCGAGCATCTATGAGGTCGACCCGAGCAACGACAGCATCACGTGCGTCTATCAGGGCCTGTCGAACATGCAGGAATACGCGCAGGCGTATAAGGCCGGCGTCTGCACCGGCATCCGCGGCATGGCGGTCTACGACGGCAAGCTCGTCATCAGCAACGTCGGCGTCGACGGCGGCTACCTGCTCATCAGTGACAACCCGTCGAAGGGCTTCACGAAGATCGCTACGCAGTCCGACCTCTTTAACTACCCCGCCGTGCACTACAAAGACAGTGTCTACGGCGGCGGCATCTGGGAGATCGTCGAGTACAACGGCAGCCTCTACGTCGCCATGTGCACCGGCACGCCCGCCACGCGCGTGGGCGACAATATGCGCTCGTTCGCCATCGTGCGCGGCACCTGCTCCGGCGACTGGAATGACCCCGACGCCTGGACGTGGACGCCGGTCGTCGGCGACCAGGCCGACGGTGCGAAGTATACCTTCGGCATCGACCCGGCGCGCACCCGCGCCGCGGCCTGCAATATGTGCATTTATGACGGCTACCTCTACATCGGCGAATACAACGACGAGGAGATCCCGCTCGAGGAGCTCATGTTCAGCCAGGACTTCGGCTTCCTTGCGCGCAACCTTGAGCAGTCGGTGAACCTCTACCGTATGTCCATCGGCGCGGACGGCACCGAGCAGATGGAGCTCGTCGTCGGCGAGCCGACGGAGATGTTCCCGGCCGGCGGCATCCTGTGCAAGCGCTCCGGCTTCGGCGACTATGAAAACCAGTACTTCTGGCAGTCCAAGGTGTTTGACGGCAAGCTCTTTCTCGGCACGTTCGACACCAGCTCCCTGCTCGAGCCGCTCGGCCAGTTCACCAACGGCGACCTGCTGCACATGTCGCGCGACGAGTGGGCCAGCCAGATCGGCTACCTCAAGGTGCTGCTGCAGCTGCTGCTGAATAAAAACACCGGCGACGGCACGCTGCTCGCCGCCGACGCCGACACCGACGCCGCCATCGACGCCGCCGTCGACGCGGTGAACGAAGAGGCGGACAGCCCCGAGACCTTCTCGCTCACGGACGCGCAGTATGACACGCTGCGCCAGGGCATCGACGACGGCGCTTACGCCGCGGCCTACAGCGTGTCCACGCTCGGCAGCCTGCGCCGGCTCAACAGCCTGCTCGCCAAGCTGACCGACCTCGTGGAGACGAACGACATCGCGGGCTTCGTGGACATCTATCAGCAGGCCTGCGACCTCTACTCCGGCATCAGCGACAAGCTGCCCGAGGCGCTCAAGAAGCTCTATGACGCGCTCGTGCGCATCACGGAGCTGGAGAACATGAAGGATCTCGTCATCTGCCTCAACAAGCTCTCGACCGCCACGCGCGGCTTCGGTCTGTACACCATCACGTCCGAGAACGGGAAGCTCACGCTCGACACGCTCACGCGCGACGGCTTCGGCGATCCGTTCAACCACGGCCTGCGCGCCTTCGCCGTGAACGACGAGCAGGGCTGGATGGTCATCGGCACGGCCAACCCCTTCATGGGCACGCAGCTGTGGCGCACGACCGTCGATATGACCGATCCGATGGATCGCTTCACCGATCTCGACCCCAACGGCTGGGCCTACCCCAGCATCGAATACTGCGTGCGGCACGGTCTCATGTCCGGCATGAGCGACACGATCTTCTCGCCCAACACCGTGACGACGCGCGCGCAGCTCGTGCAGGTGCTGTATAATTTAGAGGGCAAGCCCGACGTGAGCGATGTGGCCGTGCCGTTTACGGACGCCGCGTCCGGCTGGTACCGGGACGCGGTCGCCTGGGCGTACAAGACCGGCGTTGTGGACGGCATGTCGCCCACGACCTTCGCACCGAATAACACCGTGACGCGCGAGCAGGTTGCCGTCATCCTCATGCGCTATCTGACGAAAGTCTGCGGCGTGGAGCGCACGTGGACGCCGGATGACCTGTCCGGCTTCGCCGACGGCGGCAACGTCTCCGGCTGGGCGCGCGCCGGCATGGCCGACGCGGTGGCGCTCGGCCTGTTCGGCGGCACGCAGGACAGCAGCGGTCAGGTGTGGCTGCGGCCGGGCGCGGGCACGACGCGCGCCGAGACCGCGGCGCTCCTGCAGCGCATGTGCACCAAAGTGCTCGGCATCGGCTGAGCGGCGCACAGCATTTTAACGGGCGTCCCCGCCGGGGACGCCCGCTCTTTTGTTTCGGCGCGAGTGCTTGTTTTCTGCCCGCACATCCTGTATAGTGGAGGCAGCATCGGGCGGCCGCGGCCGCCCGGGGAGGGAAGCTTATGAAAAAACGGATCTGCACGCTGCTGCTCGCGCTGTGCCTGACGCTGGGGCTGCTGCCCGCCGCGGCGCAGGCCGCCGGGGACGGCAGCGGCACGTTTGACACCGTCCGCTGGACGCTCGACGCCGACGGCGGGCTGACCGTCAGCGGCACGGGCGACCTGCCGGACAGCGCGTTCGCCGGCCGCACCGATATCGTCACCGTGACGTTCACGGGTCAGGTCGCGCGCATCGGCCGCAGCGCGTTCGCCGGCTGCACGCAGCTGCGGCGCGTGGACGGGTTCGGCGCGGTCACGTGCGTGATGAGTCAGGCGTTCGCCGGCTGCACGGCGCTCACGGAGCTGGCCGTGCCCGGCACGGTCACGGAGATCGGCACGGGCGCGTTTTCCGCCTGCACCGGCCTGACGGCCGTCACGCTCGCGCCCGGCGTGCGCAGCCTCGGCGCGTATGCCTTCGCCGCCTGCACGGCGCTGCGGCGCATCGACCTGCCCGACGGCATGACGCTGCTCGGCAGCGGGCTGTTTTCCGGCTGCACGGCGCTCACGGAGCTGCCGCTGCCGGACGATGTGGCGTGGGTAGAGCCGCGCCTGTGCGAAAACTGCACTGCGCTGCAAAACATCGTGCTCCCGGCCGCGATGACCGAGGTGCCGCGCGGCCTGCTGCGCGGCTGCACGGGGCTGCGGCGCGTGACGCTGCAGGGCGCGGTCACGGCGGTGGGCAACGGGGCGTTTGCCGGGTGCGACGCGCTCGCGGACGTGTACTTCACCGGCACGCGCGCGCAGTGGGACGCCGTCGCCGTCGGCGCGAACAACGCACGCCTGACGGCCGCCGCCGTGCACCTGTCCGCGCCCGCGCACACGTACCCGGAGGCGTGGACGGTCGTCCGCGCGCCGACCTGCACGGACGACGGCCTGCGCACGCGCACCTGCCTCGACCCCGGCTGCGGCAAAACGCTGTCCGAGACGATCCCGGCGCTCGGCCACGACTGGGACGACGGCGTGATCGTGCGCGCCCCGAGCGGCGTGCGCATGGGCGAGCGGCGCGTCACCTGCCGCCGCTGCAGCCGGACGCAGGCGGTGGCGATCCCGCCCGAGATCGCGGCGTACGAGCAGTTTCATGACATCGACCGCAATGCGTGGTCGTACGACGGCATCCAGTACTGCGTGGCGCGCGGGCTCATGTCCGGCACGGACACGCACACGTTCCTGCCCGGCGGCGTGACGACGCGCGCGCAGCTCGTGCAGGTGCTGTATCATCTCGCGGGCGATCCCGACATGACCGGCGTGACCACGCCGTTTACCGACCTCACGTCGGACTGGTATCAGGCCGCGGTCGCCTGGGCATATGAGACCGGCGTCGTGGACGGCACGTCGCCCACCACGTTTTCGCCGGGCCGGCCCGTCACGCGCGAGCAGGCGGCCGTTTTGCTCATGCGCTACGCTGCGCGCCTGCCCGGCTTTGCGGGCAGCGACGCGCCTGCCGATCTGTCCGCGTTTGCCGACGGCGGCAGCGTCTCCGGCTGGGCGCGTGCCGGCATGGCCGACGCGGTGGCGCTCGGCCTGTTCGGCGGCACGCAGGACACCGGCGGCCGGGTGTGGCTGCGGCCGGGCGAGAGCGCGACGCGCGCCGAGATCGCGGCCGTTCTGGCGCGCTTCGGGCGCAACGTGGCCCACCTGCTCTGAATGCAGAATCGACCCGCCGGGGATCCCCCGGCGGGTTATGACTGTCGGAAAACCCTCCGGGTTTTCGCTTAATTTTTCTTAAAGCTGGCAGTTTCCTCTGTCCGCGCACGCCGCGAATGTGTTAGGATAGACCCCAGAGGTGATACCATGGAAAACCCCGAGACCCCTGTCCGCATCCTCGTCGTGGACGACGAGCCGGACATCCGCAATATTTTACACATTCTGCTCTCGTCGCGCGGCTACGAGGTTGACGAGGCCGAAAACGGCCTGCGCGCCGTGGAGCTCGTGCGCACGCAGCCGGACTATGACCTCATCATTCTCGACATCATGATGCCCGGCATGGACGGCGTGTCCGCTTGCGCGGAGATCCGGCAGCACAGCGTCGCGCCGATCCTGTTTCTGACGGCGAAGGCCCAGCCCGCCGACATGAGCGACGCCTACGGCAGCGGCGGCGACGACTATCTCATCAAGCCCTTTTCCAACCACGAGCTGTTCCTGCGGGTCGACTCGCTCATCCGCCGCTACCGCGTCTACCACGGCAAGGGTGACGCGCCGACGGTCATTGACGCGCTCGAGATCAACCGCGACAAGGGCACCGTGTGCAAAAACGGCCGCTCCGTCGAGATGACCAAGACGGAGTTTGGGCTGCTGCAGTACCTGATCGCCAACCGCGGCGCAGCCGTGTCCGCGCGCAAGCTCTACGAGGACGTCTGGCACGAGAAGTTCCTGCCCAGCTCTGCCAACACCGTCATGGTGCACATCCTCAAGCTGCGCAAGAAGCTCGAGGATGACCCCGCCAACCCGACGCTCATCCGCACGGTCTGGGGAAAGGGGTATCAGATTGATTAAAAAGTGGTGCTCATCGCTCAATGCGCGCATGATCTTCGTGCTCCTCGCGGCGCTGGCCTTGGGCGTGGTGTGCTATTTCGGCATAGACGCGCTCGGCACGGAGGCAATCGACCACTGGTATCTGAGCGATGACGCCGTCGCCGCGCGCAATCTGGAGCACGAGCGCCGCCTGCAGGAATACGTCAGCGCGCACGGCGTGTCCTCGCGCGACACGCTGGCCATCGAGCAGTGGTCGCGCGGTGAGAAAAAAGCCAACGTCATCGTCTATCAGGCGGAGGGCGACCCGTACGAGGCCGGCTCGTGGGGCACGAGCGAGCTGCTCGACGACACGACCCAGAGCGACATTGCCGACATGGGCTACAGCTTCTTCCCCGTGCAGTTTGCCGACGGGGAGTGCCGCGTCGCCGTGTGCGACTATTCCGAGGCGTGGCTCTACAGCTATGTGCGCTTCGGCGCGCTCGTGGTGGGCTTCGTGGTCTATTCGTGCATCGCCATCGGCTTCACGCGGCGGCTCACGCGGCGCGTCACGCGCCTGTCGGAGGCCGTCGGCGCGGCGGGCGCGCTCAACCAGACCATCCCCGTCGTCGGCACGGACGAGCTCGCGCGGCTGGCGGCGAGCGTCAACACCATGCGCGACACGATCCTGGAGCGCACGCGCAACGAGCAGACCGCCTGGCAGGCCAACAGCGACCTCATCACTGCCATGTCGCACGACATCCGCAACCCCCTCACGTCGCTCATCGGCTATCTCGACCTGCTCGAGATGAGCCAGGACCGTCTGCCGGAGGACCTGCGCAGCTACGTGCTCGCCAGCCGCGACAAGGCCTATCAGCTCAAGGACCTGACGGGGGAGATGTTCCGGTATTTTCTCGTCTTCAGCCGCGGCGAACAGGAGACGCACCCCGAGCCCTACGACGCGCAGATCCTCTGCGCGCAGCTGCTCGGCGAGTGCGCGGCCGAGCTGCGCAGCCGGGGCTTTGACGTCAACCTCCTGCTGCTGACCACGCCCTGCACCGTCACGACCGACGTGCAGATGCTCAAGCGCGTGACGGATAACCTCCTGTCGAACATCGAAAAGTACGCCGACCCCGCCGCGCGCCTGACCATTCTGGCCGAGTGCGAGGGCGAGCGGCTGCACGTCTGCTTTGCCAACCGCGCGCGCCGCGAGCTTGCGCGCGTCGAGAGCAACCACATCGGCCTGCGCACGTGCGAGGCGATCCTGAAGCTGCTCGGCGGGCAGTTTTTCACCCACCGTACGGGCGATGATTTCTCGGCCGAGTTCGTCCTGCCGCTCACGCCGCCGGACGCGGCGCAGGGCTGAGCGGATCGATCCCTCAGTCAGCCTGACGGCTGCCAGCTCCCTTTGCACAAGGGAGCCTATGAGGTGCGGGACGAACGCACGGTGCACCACCGGCGGCGCTGGAGGAAACCGCGGCTTTTCTGCCATGATGCTGGTCGAGCGGCATAGAAACGGAATTGCCAAGGTGTGTGACGTCAGGAAACACGGCATCCGCCTCGCTGCGCTCAGCACCTTTTTCCCGAGGGCAAGGCTTGGGTGCGCAGCGCAGGCAACGCTGTACTCGCCTCTCTACATAACAAACCCGCAAAAAAGATCCCCGAAACGAACGTTTCGGGGATCTTTGCTCTGTATGGGTGATGGATCAGCGATCACACAATGCCCTGAGCCATCATGGCGTTGGCGACCTTCAGGAAGCCGGCAACGTTGGCGCCGAGCATCATGTTGCCCGGCTGGCCGCACTCGACGGAGGCGTCGTAGCAGGCCTTGAAGATGCTCTTCATGATGCCGTGCAGCTTCTCGTCAACTTCTTCGAAGCTCCAGCTCATGCGCAGGGAGTTCTGGCTCATTTCCAGACCGGAGGTGGCAACGCCGCCGGCGTTGGAAGCCTTGCCCGGCGTGTAGAGCAGGCCGGCCTCGATGACCGCGTTGATGGCCTCGGGGGTCAGCGGCATGTTCGCGCCTTCGAACACGGCCATGGCGCCGTTTTTGATGACGGCCTTCGCGCCCTCGAGATCCATCTCGTTCTGGGACGCGCACGGCATGGCGATGTCGCACGGCACGGTCCAGATGTTCTTGCAGCCCTCGTGGTACTCGCTGCCGGGCACTTCGTCAGCGTAGACGCTGATGCGGGCGCGGCGCTTCTGCTTGATGTCAAACAGCACGTCGAGGTTGATGCCGTTGGGATCGTAGACGTAGCCCTTGGAGTCGCTCATGGCGATGACCTTGCCGCCGAGCTCGGTGCACTTCTGCGCGCAGTACTGCGCCACGTTGCCGGAGCCGGACACGATGACCTTCTTGCCCTCGAAGCTGTCGTTTCTCAGGTGCTTGAGCACTTCGGCGGAGAAGTAGCAGATGCCGTAGCCGGTGGCCTCGGTGCGGGCGAGAGAGCCGCCGTAGGTCAGGCCCTTGCCGGTGATGACGCCGCCCTCAAAGCGGTCGACGATCTTCTTGTACTGGCCGTACATATAGCCGACCTCGCGCGCGCCGACGCCGATGTCGCCGGCCGGGGTGTCAGTGAACTGGCCGATGTGGCGATAGAGCTCGGTCATGAAGCTCTGGCAGAAACGCATGACCTCACCGTCGGACTTGCCGTGGGGGTCAAAGTCGGAGCCGCCCTTGCCGCCGCCCATGGGCAGGGTGGTCAGGGAGTTCTTCAGGATCTGCTCGAAGCCAAGGAACTTGACGACGGACAGGTTGACCGAGGGATGGAAGCGCAGACCGCCCTTGTAGGGGCCGATCGCGGAGTTGAACTGCACACGGTAGCCGCGGTTGACCTGGACCTTGCCGTTGTCGTCCACCCAGGGAACGCGGAAGATGATGATGCGCTCGGGCTCAACGAAGCGCTCCATGAGGCCGGCTTCTTCCCACTCGGGGTGCTTGTCGACGACGTACTGGAGGCTCTCAAAGACTTCGTCAACGGCCTGCAGGAACTCGGGCTCGTTGGGGTGGTTCTTCTGAAGGTCGGCGAAAACGCGGTTCAGATATGCATTGTTGATCATTTTCTTACCTCTTTCTTGTTATTCACGTTGCTCTCAAAAACGGCCTGAGCGGCCAATTTCCTTTATCATGGTAACGCAAACGGAGAGGGATTGCAATATCCGTTTTCCATATAATTTCTCAATTTTTTTGTGCAAAAAGTCAGAAAGGGCGCTTTGAATTGCGCTGTTTTCGTCAAAAAAACAACATTCCCGTGTAAAAGCTGGCAATTTGCGGCCGCCATTTTTATGCAGGTGCAAAAAAAGCACTTGACAAATTATTCTAACGAGTATAAACTAAGAGCGAAAGTTATCCAAATGCATAATAATTTTGCAGCCGGAAGGGAGGAATGCGGATGCGGCGATGCGAGGTGTGTTTTGCGCCGCTGCCGGCGTGGGAAGATGCGTACCTGTGGCCGTGCGCGCACGGCGGGCTGACGGTGTGCGCCGATTGCTTTGACACGCTCGTGGGCGGCCTGTCGCGGCGGGAGCTGGCCGCGCGCCTGAGCGCACCGGGAGCGTGAGGGGGCGGAGCAGCAAAAACCCGCCCACACCGTGGGCGGGCGGATCATGTGCGGTTTTTCTTCGCGGTGTTGACGGAGGCGATCCAGATTTTTTTCAGCTCCGTGCATTTGCCGAGCGTTTGTGCATCTTCCCGGAAAAGAAAAATACCGACCGTCCAGAAGGACAATCGGTATTTTTGGTGGGGGAAGATGGATTTCCTCCTTCGGAGGATAAACTTCGACTCCATCTTCCGCGCAAAGAAAAATACCAATCACCCAAAAAGGGTAATTGGTATTTTTGGTGGGGGAAGATGGATTCGAACCATCGAAGGCATTGCCAGCAGATTTACAGTCTGTCCCCTTTGGCCACTCGGGAATTCCCCCATATGCAATTTTGTCAGAAGGTGGAGCTGGTAGACGGACTCGAACCCCCGACCTGCTGATTACAAATCAGCTGCTCTACCAACTGAGCTATACCAGCACAACACCGGCCTATGTATCATAGCAAAACGGACTATGTTTGTCAACAAAAATTTTCGGAAAATTCAATGTTTTTGGAGGGAGAACATGCAACTGATCGAATTGGCGGCGCAGTACCGCGCCACGGGCAACGCGCTGCGTGCGCGCGCGGCCACCTTGCGTCTGGAGCTGGCGGCCATGCCGCGTGCCGGCCGCGCCCGGCGCGATCTGGAGGCGCGCATCGCGCGCCTGGAGCAGATGGCGGGCGAGACTCTGTGCACGGCAAGCTATCTCGCGCATTATTATGACCGCAGCTGACCGCGCCGGCCGTCGGGCGGGCCCGGTTTGCGTTCCGGCGGCAGGTGTGGTATACTTATCGGCATGAAACGCTTACATATGAAAAACAATTCCACATTCCGCCGCGCGCTGGCCGTGCTGCTGGCCGCGGCGATGACGTTCGCACTCACGGGCTGCTCCGTGCGCGAACTGCACATCGGCCAGGTCGAGGTGAACACCGGCGCCGGCACGGCGTGGATCACCCCGGCCAGAGGCGTGGACAGGTTCGACATTCCGGCGGCCGATTTTTCCGCCGGGGCGGACGGCAGCGTGACCTACACCGGCACGGCCTACCGCGTGCTGCAGGGCATCGACGTGTCCACGTTCCAGCAGGACATCGACTGGCAGGCCGTCGCGGATTCCGGCATCGCCTTCGCGGTCATCCGCGCGGGCTACCGGGGCTACGGCAAGGGCGGCATCGTCGAAGACGACCGTTTCCGCCAGAACGTGGCCGGGGCGTGCGCGGCGGGGCTGCGCGTGGGGCTGTACTTCTTCTCGCAGGCGGTCACGCCCGAGGAGGCGGCCGAGGAGGCGCAGTGGCTCGTGGACGCGGCGCGCGATTACAAGATCGACATGCCGCTCGTGTTCGACTGGGAGAACATTGACCAGAGCACCGTCGCCGCCGGCGACACGGTGCGCACGGCGGAGATGACCGGCGAGGACGTCACGGCCTGCGCCGTCGCGTTCTGCGAGACGGTCACGGCCGCGGGCTACGACGCCGCCGTCTACGGCAACCGCTGGCAGGGGTACTATGACTACGACTTTGCCCAGCTCAAAGACTACGCCTTCTGGGTGAGCGCGCCGGGCACGGCGGACGATTTTTACTACGCGCACGATTTCTGGCAGTACAGCTACGACGGCACGGTGCCGGGCGTCTCCGGCAGCGTGGACCGTGACCTGTGGTTCGTGCCGATCACGACCTGAGGAGGCGCGCGATGAAAAAACGACTTTTGACCCTGCTGCTCGCGCTGGCGCTCGCGGTGTCGCTGGCGCTGCCGGCCGCCGCCGCACAGATGCCGGTGGAGGTGTCGAGCGCGCTGGAGCTGGCGCAGGCGATGGCCGAGCCGGTGCCGGCGCGCGGCCGATTCCGCTCCCGCGCCGCCGCGGCCGAGCCCACGCGCGTGGTCGCCTTCGCGCCCGCGCTCGCGGACGGGTACGGCGCGGACCGCGTGCTGCATCTGGCGGCGTGGCAGGAGTACGTGCTCGAATTTTCCGACGCGGCGGCGGCGCAGCGCGCGCTCGCGCGCCTGCGCTCCGACCCCGATGTGACGGACTGCTTTCTCGATGAGGCGGTCACGGCGGACGACACGCTCGCCGGCCTCTGGGACGAGACGGCCAGCCGCTCCTGGGGCGGGCACGAAATGGGCCTCACGACGCTGCGCCATCAGGCGGACGTGCTCCTGCCGGCCGGCCGCCGCGCGACGGTCGCCGTCATCGACACGGGCGCGGAGGTCTCGCACCCGCTGCTCGCGGGGCGCGTGTCGGCCCGCAGCTATGACTTTGCCGACAACACGGCCGACGTGACGGACGTCAACGGCCACGGCACGGCCACGGCCGGGCTCATCGCCGACCTCACACCCGACGAGGTGGACGTGATGGTCCTGCGTGTGTACGGCGACGACAACCTCTCGAAGCCGTCGCGCGTGCTCACGGCGCTCGAGTACGCGCTGGAAAACGGCGCGACCGTCGTCAACATGAGCATTGGCTGGCCGAACGCCATCGAAAAGGGCTACTCCTTTTTAAATAGTGTCCTCGCGCAGGCGTATGCCGCGGGCGTCGTCGTCGTCGCGGCGGCGGGCAACCTCAGCCGGAGCAACCCCACCGCGAACGCGGACGATGTCTATCCCGCCAATCAGGCGCAGGTGCTCACGGTCTCGGCCGTGGACCGCAGCCGGACGTTTGACGATACCTATTCGGCCTCCGGCGCGTCGGTCGATCTGTGCGCGCCGGGCACGGGCGTCGCGGTCGCGGCGCTCTCCGGCGGCATGACGGTGCGCAGCGGCACATCGTTTGCTGCGCCCCATGTCGCGGCGGCGGCGGCCTGCGTGCAGCTCGCGCAGCCGGGCGCTACGGCCGCGCGCGTGCGCCGGACGCTCTGCGACTATGCCGAGGATCTCGGCGTGCCCGGCCGCGACGATCAGTACGGCAACGGGTTTCCGGTGCTCACGCAGTGCTTTCACGACCGGCTGTGTCCGGGGCGGCGCTTTGCGGACATGCCGGACGCGGACGCCTGGTCGCACGCCGGGCTGGACTACTGCATCGCGGCGGGACTGATACACGGCATGACGCCCGTCACCGTCGCGCCGGAGGCGCTTGCCACCCGCGCGCAGGTCGTGCAGCTGCTCTGGGCGGCGGCGGGCAGCCCGAAAACCACCGGCACGATGCCGTTCTCGGATGTGGCGCCCGGCGCGTGGTATTATGACGCGGTGCACTGGGCGTATCGGACGGGGCTCGTGTCCGGTACGTCGCCCACGACGTTTACCCCCGACGCCGCCATCACGCGGCAGGACTTCACGGTCATTCTCTACGCGCAGGCCGGCCGCCCGGCTATGATCGGCACTGCGCTCGCGGCCTTCCCGGACGCGGGCCAGGTCGCGGGCTATGCCTACGCCGCGCTCACCTGGGCGGTCGAGCAGGGGCTGATCGGCGGCGTCGGCACGCCGTCCGGCCCGCAGCTCGCGCCGCGCGGCTATGCCACCCGCGCCCAGGTCGCAAAGATCCTCATGGGCTACTATGACAAATAAAAATGACAGCAAAACTCCGCCCCCGCTTCCGGATCGGAAGCGGGGGCGGAGTTTGCTATTATCAGCGGGCCGCAGCCCCTCCAACGAGCGCCCGGCGCAGCGGGGCTCGTTTGCCCACGCTTATTCCTCCGGCGCGGGCTCCTCGGTCACTTCGACCTCGATGTCCTCCGGCTCGACGACCTCGGCATCGACGGTGTGCAGATCCGGCGCGGGGCGGTACTCCTTAGCGGCGGCGCGCAGCTCGTCCATCTGCGCCTCCAGCTCGGCGACGCGCGCGTTGGCGTCCGTCACCTGCTGGCAGAGCTCGGCGAGGAAGGCGTCGGCCGTGTCGCGGTAGTTTTCGTAGTACAGGCGGCCGATCTCGGTGTACGTGCGCTTGACGCGCTCGAGCTCGGCGTTGCAGTCCACGGTCATGCGCGTCATGCGCGAGGCGTACTTGGCGCGGTCGCCCACGGCGTGGGCAGCGCCGGCGACCTTGTCGCGCATCTCGTCGCTGACGACCTTGTTGGCGGCATTGGTCACGGTTTCACCGGCCTTGCCGGCCGCGTCGACGACCTTGTTCTTCAGGCTGTTGAGCATATCATGATAATCTTTCATGGGAAAAAACCTCCTTGAAATATGAAACTGCAAATGGTTTATGCATCCGGCTGCCCGCCCGCGCCGCGGTCAACATAGCGCGGTGCGTGCCGGAGCTTGCCGGTGTAAAACAGCGCGAGCACGACGGCAGCGGCGGCCGCCGACACCCCGGCCAGCAGCTGGCTGACGCGGATGCCCGTGCCGGCAATGTACAGGCTGTCGGTGCGCAGGCCCTCGATGAGCGCGCGGCCGATGCCGTACCACACGGCGTAGAGCAAAATGAACTCGCCGTCAAACCTCCGCTCGTGCTTTTGAAACCAGAAGTGTAGCAGCAGAAAGCCCACGAAGTTCCACAGGCTCTCGTAGAGAAACGTCGGATGTACGTACACGGTCTCCCGGCCGGGGAGCGTGAGCCCCATGCGGGAGAAGGCCGTGGTCTCGCGGCCGAAGGCTTCGCGGTTGATGAAGTTGCCCCAGCGGCCGATGCACTGCCCGATGAGCAGGCCGGGCGCGCACACGTCCGCCATCGCGCCGAAGGGGATCTTCTTTTTCCTGCACCAGATGATGCCGGTCAGCAGCCCCGCGATCACGCCGCCGTAGATGGCGAGTCCGCCCTCCCAGATCTTGAGCGCGTCGATGGGGTGGCCGCGGTAGTCGCTCCACTGGAAGATGACGTAGTACAGCCGCGCGCCGATGATGGCCAGCGGGATCATCCAGATGAGAAAGTCATAGAGCGTGTCCGGCTCGATGCCGCAGCGGCGGCAGTGCCGCGCGCAGTAGAGCATCGCCAGAATGAAGCCCACGGCGATGATCACGCCGTACCAGTAAAACGTGCGGCCGAAGAGCGTGAACGACGCGCTGGGGTCGATGCTCCAGCTGCCGAGCAGGGGAAAGCTGATGGCGGCGTCACGCATCATCGTCGGCATCATCCTCGCCTCCCTTCGGGGCAACGACCGAGAGCGCCAGGCGCTCGGGCGCGAGCGTCTCGGTCAGCCACTTGGCGCACTCCGCCGCCGTGATCTCGCCGAGCAGCGGGAAGGCGTCCATGTGCTCGTACCCGCCGAAGAGCCCCTCGGCCATGGCGATGCACACATCGTCGAACCGGTCGAGCCCGCGCAGCCAGCCGCCGTACACGGCGCGGCGCGCCCGCTCGAAGGCCGGGCCGTCAAAGCCGTCACGCGCGATCTGCGCGACGGTCTCGCTCACGCGCGCGCACACGGCGTCGGGGTCCTTGCTCTCGCCGCCGAGTACGGCCATGGCGATCGGGCCGCAGTAGTCCGCGCTGCAGCCGAAGTCGTCGCCGAGCAGCCCCGCGCGGTAAAGATCGTTGTAAAACGCCGTCGCCTCTCCGAAGGCGGCCTGCAGCGCGAGCTCCGCCGTGAGCGTCTGGCGCAGGCGGGCCTCGCCCTTTTCCGCCGGGCGGAACTTCGCGCCCAGCAGCATCTGCGGCGCGGACACCGCGAGCTCCACGCGCATGCGCGCCTGCGCCGGCGTCATGTCCTCCGGCGCGCCGTGGTCGGCGGCCGGGACGGGAGAGAGGTCCGGCGGCAGGATCTCCGCCGCGATGGCGGCCACGCGCTCGGGCGTGTCCTGACACACGGCGCACAGCACCATGTTCGACGGCGCGTAAAACGCGCGGTGGCAGGTATAGAGCGTCTCGGGTGTGATCTGCGCGATGCTCTCGACCGTGCCGGCCACGGCGTCGCGTGCCCCGTCGCGCGCAAGCAGGCAGCGCATGAGGTCGCGCCACACGGCGCGGTCGGGGTCGTCCTCGCCCATGTGGATCTCCTGAGCGATGATGCCCTGCTCCTTGGCCACGCTCGCGTCGGTGAAATACGGCGTCGAGACAAAGCGCAGCAGCGTGCGCAGGTTATCCTCAAACCGGTCTGTGCAGGAAAAATAGTAGGCCGTCATGTTCGTGGACGTGAAGGCGTTCGGGTCTGCGCCGTTTTCGCTCAGCGTCAGCAGCGCGTCCGACCCGTCGGGCATGTCAAAGAGCTTGTGCTCGAGATAGTGCGCCACGCCGGCGGGCGTGTCCGTCCACGTGTCATTTACGCGAAAGCGCCGGTCCGCCCCGCCGTAGCAGGTGGCAAACACGGCGTAGCTGCGCTGAAAGTCGGGCTTACACAGCACGCGCACGCGCAGGCCGTTCGGCAGCGTCGCCGCCCAGACGTTTTCGGGTCGTTCATTCGTCATCGGCAGTCTCCTCCGTTCCCTTGAGCAGATACACACAGTCGCACACGACGCCGGCGGCGATGTCCGTCACGTCCGTGCGCGTGACCTCTTCCACGAGCGCGGCCATCTCGGCCGGGTCGATGTCCAGCCCCTGCACCGTGCGGTTGAGCCAGTACCACGCCAGCGCGTCGGGCGCGTCGGCCGTGGCGCGCAGGTCGCTGGCCACGCTGCGGATGGCGGAGCGCAGCTCGCCGTCCGTAAAGTCGCCGGTGCGCACGGCGTCGAGCTGCGCCGTGATCTCGGCGAGCGCGCGCTCGTAGTTTTTCACGTCGATGCCGCTCGTCACGGTCAGCAGGCCCTTGTGCGTGCTCAGGCGCGAGCCGACGTAGTAGCACAGGCTGAGCTTCTCGCGCACGTTCAAAAAGAGCTTGGACGTGACGCAGCCGCCGTAGAGGGCGTTAAAGACGAACAGCGCCGGGATGTCCGGCTCGGTCATGCACGCGCCGAGACGGTAGCCCACGGCGAGCTGCCCCTGCGCGACCGGGAGCGTCTCGGTCACATAGCGCGGCTCGGCTTCGAGCGCGTTCATGCGGATGTCCGTGCCGATGTCCTCGTCGATCTCGCCGCGCGGCATCGTCGAGAGCACGTCCGTGAGGATGCGCGCGACGCGCCCGCCCTCGAGCGAGCCGCAGTAGAAGATCTCCACGGGGCTCGTCGAGAGCACGTCGTGGTAGCGCATCGTGAGCTTGCGGTAGTGGATGCGCTCGGCGTCCGCCTCTTCGCCGAGACGGGGCACGGCGTAGTCCTCGCAGCAGCACATGTGGGCGTACAGCCGCTCGATGGCGTAGGCGCGCTTGTTGTTCATGCCGGCGCGGATGCGCTCGAGCAGCTTCTCACGCTCGCTGTCCACGATATCCGGCCGCAGCAGGCCGCCGCGCGTGTTCGGGTGCAGCAGCAGGTCTGCCACGTCGGCCGCGAGCCGGGGGAAGATCTCCTCGCCCACCGCGCCGTCGTCGGCAAACTCGGCCTCGAAGCCCACGGCCTGGATCTCGCCGAGCTTGCGCACGCTCGGCGTGATGCTCGCGCCGTAGAGGTTCTCGAGCTCGGCCGCGATCGTCTCCAGATCGGGCAGGCGCGTGCTGCCGCGCCGCAGCACATACGGCAGCACGGCCGTGCACGCCGCCGTTTCTCGCCGCAGCTGCGTCAGCAGGTTCACGCTCAGCCACGCGGTCTTGAACTTGTCCGTGCGCAGGGCGGTCAGCCACACGCCGGGGAGAATTTCCGTGCGGATGCGTTCCATAAGATACGCTCCTTTCGCCTATGGTGTGTCCATATTTTTTGAATACTTTATTATATCACGCCTTACCTATCTTGGGAATAGGGTTTCGGGCGCTTTTTGCCGATGCCGCCGCCGTCGTAGGGCGTATTGTCCACGGTCACGCCGTCGGGCCGCAGGCGGATGGTGTGCAGCAGACCCGCTCCGTCGCGCCAGCGCACGGTACACTCCGGCCAGCCGGCCGGCAGGTGCGGCTCGGGGTAGAGCACGCCGCCGCGCAGGTGCAGCCCCAGCAGATCTTCCGCCGCGATGCGCAGGTACCACCCCGCCGCGCCCGTGTACCACGTCCAGCCGGCGACGCCCGCGTTGTCCCCGCCCGCAATGTCGGCCGCGAGCACGTACGGCTCGCCCTCGTAGCGCGCGGGGTCGTGCGCCGCGGGCAGCACGGCGTGCAATATTTCTGCGCCCTCGGCCGTGCGGCCCGTGCGCAGCAGCGCCATGGCCAGCCACAGCGCGCCGTGGGTGTACTGCCCGCCGTTTTCGCGCAGGCCCGCGCCGTAGCTGCGCACGTAGCCCGTCTCGGGCGTGCGCCGCGTGATGGGCGGGTCGAACAGCCGCACCACGTTGTGCTCCCGGTCGAACAGGTGCTCCACCGCGCTCGTGAGCGCCGTGTGCACGCGGCCGGGGTCGGCGTGCGTGTCGAGGGCGGCAAACGCCTGCGCGATCGCGTCGATGCGGCACTCGCCGCACGCTTCCGAGCCGAGCGGCCGCCCGTCGTCATAGTACCCGCGCCGGTACCACGCGCCGTCCCACGCTCCCTCGGCCGCGCGCGTGCAGTGGTCGGCGGCGAGCGCGAGCTGTTCGGCCGCGTGCCCGCCCACGAGGGCGGCAAATTTCCGCGCCGTGATGGCAAAAAACCACGTCAGCCACACGCTCTCGCCCCGGCCCTGCGCGCCCACGCGGTCAAAGGCGTCGTTCCAGTCGCCCGTGCCGATCAGCAGCAGCCCGTGCGCGCCCACGCCGCGCGCGAGCACGCGCATCAGCGCCCGGCGGCAGTGCTCGAGCACCGTGCCGGTCTCCGCACTCACTTCGAGCGGCTGGTAGCGGTCGTGCTCGTTTTCCTCCAGCTCCTCGCCCGCGAGGAAGGGGTACTCGGCGCTTAAGATCTCGGCGTCGCCGGTCTTTTCCACGTACTCGCACACCGCCCACGGCAGCCACAGCAGGTCGTCCGAGATGCGCGTGCGCACGCCGTGCTCGGGTCCCGTGCCCGCGTGCCACCAGTGGCACACGTCCCCGGCGGCGAACTGGTGCGCGCACGCGCGGCCGATCTGCTCGCGCGCAGGCGCGCTGTCGAGCAGCAGGAGGTTCACCGCATCCTGCAACTGGTCGCGGAAGCCGAACGCGCCGCCGTTCTGGTACAGGCTCGTGCGCGCGAGCAGCCGGCAGCACAGCGTCTGGTACGCGGCCCAGCCGCCGAGATAGCGGTTCATGTCCGCGTCCGGCGTCGTCATCCACAGGCGCGACACCGCGCCCAGCCACCGCTCGCGCGTTGCGCGCAGGGCGTGCGCGGCCTCATCCGGCTGCGTCAGGCGCAGGAGATTCGCGCGCGTGTCGCACCCGCAGACGATCACGCCCTGCCGGTCGATCACGCCCTCGAGCGCGAAGCAGGGGCTCAGCCCCGCACCGGCACGCGCGTCCATCTGCCCGCGCAGGAACGAAAACCGGTCGCACGTCCAGCCCGTGAGCGGCATGCCCGCCGCCGCGCAAAAGAGTTCGGGCGCGTCCGCGCGCACGTTTTCTGCCGTGAACAGCCCGTCGGCGTATGCCGTCACGACGGCGGGGGCGTCCGCGTCGCGCCCGGCGCAGACGAGGTCAGTGTGCCACGTGATGCGCGCGCGCCCCGCGCACTCGATGAGCAGCACGCGCGCGTCCGCGTCCTCGGGCACGAACGCCGTCACGCGCACGGACATGCCGTCCACGCTGCGCTCCCACGCCGCCCAGCCGAAGCCGTACTCCACCCGCGAGCGCCCGTCGTCGTCAAAGAGCGACACCGCGCCCGCGCGCGATGCCATGCGCAGCGTCTCCGTGCCGCGCAGCACCCACGGGTCGCATAGCCAGCGGTTGATGCGCCTGGTGTGCGCGTTGCGGTGCCACATGTGGCCCGTGCCCGCGTCCGTGGCGAGAAAGCCGAAGCGCCCGTTTGTCAGCACCTGGCTCCACGCGCGCGGCGGCAGCCCGGTGAAGGACACCGTGCCGTCGTCGTCCCAGTGCACGTCGCTGCCCGTGGACAGATACCGCCGGTCGCCCGGCGGGGGCAGCAGCGGCAGCGTGCAGCGCGTGCGCGCCATGCCGGGGCGGATGGCCGCGGCCGCCGCCACGGCGGGGAAGGCTTCCTCCGGCACGAGGTGCACGCCGCCGGGCGCGCCGAGCGTGTGCGCGAGGTCGAGCGCCGCGAGCCACCCGCGCACCTTTCCGGCCGTCGGCTGCCGGTAGTCCCCGCCGTCGCCGCTGCGCAGCGCAAGGTCGCACGCCACGCCCAGCGCGCGCAGCAGTGCCCACTGCCGCACCACGCCGCGCTCCGCCTGCGCGCACCACACCGGCAGGTCGCCCGAGATGCCCTGCGCCCAGAGCGCCGGGCGCTCGAGCTGCCCGGGCGCTGCGTCCGCCGCCACGGCCGGAAACAGCAGGGGAGAGACCGCCGCCATCGCGCCGTCGAGCTCCGCGCCCGTCATGCCGTACTGCGCGGCGAGCTCTGCCGGCAGCGCCGCCGCCATCGCCGGCGGCAGCACGAGCGCGCGCTGCGCCGCCGTGAACGCATCGTCCTCGCGCGCGCCCACGCCGAGCGCAAAGCGCACGCGCCACGGCGTGTCCGGCGCTGTGTGCACCGGCACGCTCAGCTCCACGCGCCCCGCGCGCAGCCACCCCGGCACCGGCCCTTCGGCCCGCCACGTGCCCGGCCGGTCGCACGCGGCGCACAGCCACGCCTCCGGCTTCTCGCCGCGGCCGAGGTGCCGCAGCAGCAGCGCGTCGCGCCGCAGCACGCTCTGAAAGCCCAGCCGCGCGAACGCCGGGTGGTTGACATAATCCTCCCACGGTGCGAGCACGGCCTCGAACACGAACCGCACCGTGCCCTCAATCCCGCTCGGGGACGAGAGCGTCAGCGCGCGCACCTCGCCGTTGGCGCGGCCGGGCACGGTCAGCGTCTGCACGGCGGTCACGTCCCCGTGCCGGGCGGTGAACTGCGCTGCGCGCACCGTAAAGCGCCACTGCGCGCCCGCGGCCGTGCCCGGCAGCAGTGGGCCGGAGAAATCGTCCGTCTCCAGCCGCACGACCGGCCCGGCGGCGGGGTCTGCGCGCGTGCCGCGGCGGCAGACGCTCAGCGCGTGCCAGCGCGCGAAGCTCTGCCCGGCCTCCGATACGGCGAGGCAGTACGTGCCGTTGGAGAGCAGCGCGCAGCGCGGGGCTTCGGCGTCGATGCCCGTGCCCTCGGCCGCATAGTCCGGCAGGGCGCGGCGGCGCGCCTTTTCGGCCGGCTGTTCTGCGCGCCGCCGCAGCGCCGGCGCACCCAGTGGCAGCCGCTCGGACAGCAAGGTCGCGTGCGCGCGCATGGCGGGGTCGGCGAAAAACCACCGCCGCACCTGATCTCCGCACAGCGCGTTGCACGCCGCCAGCAGGCTCATGCCCTGATGGTGCGCCATCACGCAGCGCACGATCTGCCCGCCGCCGCCCGTGCGCGCGCGGGTGCAGTCGAGCGCGTCGAAAAATCCGTGCTGCCCCAGCAGTCCGAGCGCCGCGAGTCTGCGCAGGTTGCGCATCGCCGCGCGCGGCTCGACCGCCAGCGCGAGAAAGCTGCTGTACGGCGAGAGCACCAGTTCCCTGTCCATGCCCGGCTGCAGGGCCAGCGCCGCGCAGCCGTGCGCCTTGTAGCGGTAGCTCAGCGCGCTGTCGAGCGCGAAGTACGCGCTCTCCGACACGCCCCACGCCTGCCCCGGGCGCACGCGCCGCCGCTGCACGTAGAGGCAGAATTTCGCGCTCTCCCACAGCAGCGAGTCGCGCACCGGCGGCAGAAACAGCTCCGGCATCAGGTACTCGAACATCGACCCCGACCACGACACGCAGCCGCGGTAGTGGTCTTTCTGCACCTGCGCGCGCGACAGGGCGCGCCAGTGCTCGCGCGGCACGTCGCCCCGCGCCACGGCGAAGTAAGACGTCAGCCGTGCCTCGCTTGAGAGCAGATCGTAATAGCTCTCCGACCATTTGCCGCTGCCGGTGTCGATGCCGATGTGCATCAGCCGCCGCTGCGGGTCGTAGAGCGGGCCGAAGTCCATGCCGTCGCAGAGCATCTGCGCCCGCGCCGCAAGCTCGTTCTGCCCCCAGCCGCGCAGGGCGTTCGCCGCCGTGAGCAGGGCGGCGGCGCAGTTGCCGCTGTCCACTGTGGACACGTACAGCGGCGGCATCGGCCGCAGCGTGCACGTGTGATACCAGTTGTAAAAGTGCCCGTTCCAGCGGGGTAATTGCTCCATGGTCGTGAGCATCCGCTCCGCCAGCGCCAGCCCCTGCCCGTCGTCGATGCCCAGCGCGTGTGCGCCGAGGGCGGACACGAGCGCGAGCCCCATGTTCGTCGGCGACGTGCGGTGCGCCGTGCCGGTCGGCGGCTGGGACTGCACGTTGTCCGGCGGCAGGTAGTGATCCTCGGCCGTGCAGAACGTCTCGAAATACTGCCACGTCGCCTTCGCCCAGCCCAGCAGCTCCCGCTGCGCCGCGCGCGATAGCGGCGCTGCCCCGGCCGCGTTCGGCGCGCCGAGCGCCGCCAGCACGAAGGGACTGAGCATCCACACGATGCCGGCGGCCAGCCCCGTCGGGCTCGGCGTCAGGACGGCCGTGAGCAGGCCCAGCGCGCTCGCCGGCCAGAGCGCGCGCCAATATGCGCCCAGCCCGTCGCGCCTGCCCGCGCGCTGCGCCGCCGTCTGCCACTGCAGGAGGTTTCGGTGCGACACGGCCATGCGCCACAGCGCCGTCACGATGGCGGAGGTGTTCAAAATTGCCTCCCACGGCAGCAAAATCAGCCGCAGCACCGTCTGCGCCACGGCGCTGGCCAGCCCGTGCAGCACGTCGCTGTGGTAGCGCACGCGCGTGTCCGCCGGGTGCACGATCGGCTGGCCGAGCGCGCGGATCAGCCCCTGCGCCAGCGCCAGCAGCGCCGCATACGCCGCCAGCCGCAGCCCCGGCCAGCGCAGCACGCAGCCGAGGAAGATGGAAATCCACGTCGCCGGGGCGACGAGCGACCGCCGCAGGTTGTCCGCCAGCCGGAACCGGTCGATCGGGTGCAGCGCCCGCCCGCGCCGGGAGAAGATCCACGGCGCGTTCTGCCAGTCGCCGCGGATCCACCGGTGCGCCCGCGCGCCCCAGGCCAGCGGGGCGGCGGGGAAGGTGTCCGTCAGCTCCACGTCGCCGAGAAAGCCGCCGTGCAGGTACGCGCCCTCGAGCGCGTCGTGGCTCAGCACGCGCCCTTCGGGGATGACCCCGCCGCCGCAGCAGTCGAGCAGCGCGCGCACGTCGAGAATGCCCTTGCCCGGAAAGCCGCCGCGGTCAAAGCAGTCCATATACAGCTCCCCGCACGCGCCGCCGTAGGGGTCGGCGCCGCCCGGCCCTGCGAACACGCGCGCCCAGTCCGTGGCGTTCGCGCTCTGCAGCTCGGTGGCCATGCGCGGGTGCAGCAGGCCGTAGCCGCGCGTGACCACGCCGCGCTGCGCATCCACCACGGCGCGGTTGAGCGGGTGGAGCATCGCGCCCACGAGCGCGCGCGCCGCGCCGGGCGTCAGGCGCGTGTCGGCGTCGAGCGTCAGCAGGTATACCGTGCCGCTCAGGCCCGCCGCGTCCCCGGCGGCGCACTGCAGCGTGCCCGGCCGGTCGAGCACCAGCCGCGCCAGCTCCAGTAATGCGCCGCGCTTGCGCTCCCACGCGCTCCATTTCCCGTCGGGGGTCTGTACGCGAGGGCGTGTGAAGAGATAAAACCGGCTGCCCCAGCGCGCGTTGAGCGCCTCAATCTCCTCGCGCGCCGCGCGCAGGATGGCGGGGTCAATGGGCGCGTGCGCCATGTCCGCCTCCGGCAGGTCGGCCAGCAGGCCGAACGTGAGCTGCCCGAGCGCGTCGCGGTTGCAGAGGTAGTATTCCTCCAGCCGCGCGCAGAGCGCGTGCGCGTCGGCCGGGGAGGTCAGCAGCGCCGCGATGACGCACAGCGTCCGCCCCTCCGGCGGGATGCCCCGGCGCAGCGCCAGCCGCGGCACGAAGCGCGGCTTCGTCACGCGCAGCAATACTGCATCGAGCAGGCCCTTGACTACCTCCGACACCGGGATGAGCAGCAGCACCGCGCCCGATACGCTTTTCGTGGCAAAGCCCAGCAGCAGCGACAAAAACAGCGTCCCCACCACGACGGCCGCGATGTACCACCCGCCGTCGCGGCGACGTTCCGGCGCGCCGAGCACCTCGCGCAGCAAAAACCAGCCAACGTGCCGCCGCGCGCCCTCGCTGCGCTGCGCGCGCGCGAGCACGTCCTCGGCGATCTCGATCTCCGTCCGGCCCGTCCGCCGCGCCAGCCGCGCCACGGTCTGCCGGTAGTGGGCGCGCGTGGCCGCGTCCATCGCGGGGTAGACGCCCACCGGGTCGCGCGCGAGGATGCGCCCCACGCGGTCGCACCGCTCGGCGAGCATGCCCCACGCCGCCGTGCCGAGCGCGCGCAGCGACGTGAAGAGCGCTGGCGCGGCCGCGCTGCCCCCGGCATAGCTCTCCGCCAGCGCGCACACCACGGCCGCCTGCAGCCCCGGCACGAGCAGGGCAAGCTCCGCCGTCTCGAGCGGCAGCGCGTCCTGAAACCCCTCCAGATACGCCTCCGCCGCCTTGACCGTCAGCGCCTCCCCGCACGCGCGCAGCAGCCCCGCGCAGCATACGCCCAGCGCGGTCTGCCCGCCGGATGCGCGCACGCGCGCGTGCCGCAGAGCGGCCACGGCATCGCCCGCCGCGGCGCAGGCAAAGCTCCGGTTGTCGTGCAGCCACTGGCCGTTCGGCGTCTCGGGCGTGACGGCGCGCGCCATGCGCGCGAGCGTTTTTGCCGCCCGGCGGATGCGCCCGGTGTCCGCGCGCCGCCGGCTGGTCACGGTCAGGGCGAGGGCGTCGCGCTCGCCCTGTGCGCGCAGGGCGGCAGTGTTGGCTTCGGCCATGAAGATCCCTCCAGAAACGGTTTGCAATACCGGAATTTTTCCCATCCGGCGCGAGAACTATGCGGTGACAAGAAAAAATACTTGACACCCGCGCGGAATGCGCGTATACTACTCGTGCTGTAAAGGAAAAATGGTTTACAGCGAGGAGGGACCCCACCATGCCGGACGAGACCGTGTGGCGCACGATGCTGTTCGATTTTTACGGCGATCTGCTCACGGACAAGCAGCGGGAGTATTACGACCTCCATTATAATCAGGACCTCTCTCTGGCGGAGATCGCCGCCAGCAGCGGCATTTCGCGTCAGGGCGTGTGGGACAACATCCGCCGCGCGGACGCCGCGCTGCGCGATACGGAGGCCCGGCTCGGCCTGGTGCGGCGCTTCGCTGCGCAGCGCACGGCCGCGGCCGCGCTGGAGGATACGCTCACGAAGCTGCGCGACACCGTCGGCGGCGACGCCCGGCTGCTGGCCGAGCGGGCGCTGCGGCAGCTTCAGGATCTGAAAGGATAGATACCATGGCATTTGAATCCCTGTCGGACAAGCTGACCGAGGCGTTCAAACGCCTGCGCGGCAAGGGCCGGCTCACGGAGGCCGACGTGAAGGAGGCCATGCGTGAGGTCAAGCTCGCGCTGCTAGAGGCGGACGTGAACTTCAAGGTCGTCAAGGACTTTGTGCGCAAAGTGACCGAGCGCGCCACGGGCGCGGATGTGCTCGAGAGCCTCTCGCCCGCGCAGATGGTCATCAAGATCGTCAACGAAGAGCTCACCGCTCTCATGGGCAGCGAGAACCAGAAGCTGAACATCAGCTCCCAGTCGCCGAGCGTCGTCATGCTCGTCGGCCTGCAGGGCGCGGGCAAGACGACCAACGGCGCCAAGCTCGCCGGCCTCATGCGCAAGCAGGGCAAGCACCCGCTGCTCGTCGCGTGCGACGTGTACCGTCCCGCGGCCATCCAGCAGCTTGAGACCGTCGGCCGCCAGCTCGACATTCCCGTGTTCCAGATGGGGCAGGGCGACCCGGTCGAGATCGCCAAGGCCGGCATCGAGCACGCGAAAAAGCACGGCAACGACCTCGTCTTTCTCGACACGGCCGGCCGCCTGCACATCGACGAGGCGCTCATGACCGAGCTGCAGAACATCAAGGCCGCCGTCAACCCCGCGGAGATCCTGCTCGTCATCGACGCGATGATCGGCCAGGACGCGGTGGCGACCGCGCAGGCCTTTGACGACGCGCTCGATATCACCGGCGTCATGCTCACGAAGCTCGACGGCGACGCCCGCGGCGGCGCCGCGCTGTCGATCAAGGCGCTGACCGGCAAGCCCATCAAGTTTGCCGGCATCGGCGAGAAGCTTGACCAGATCGAGCCCTTCCACCCCGACCGTATGGCCAGCCGCATCCTCGGCATGGGCGATGTGCTCACGCTCATCGAAAAGGCCGAGCAGAACCTCGACCAGAAAAAGGCCGAGGAAATGGCCGAGCGTCTGCGGCAGAACCGCTTCACGCTCACGGATTATTACGACCAGCTCCAGCAGATCAAGGGCATGGGCTCTCTGCAGGACATCGCCGGCATGATCCCCGGCATGGACGCCAAGGCCCTCTCGGGCGCGAACGTCGACGAGAAGGCCATGGGCCGCATCGAGGCGATCATCCAGTCCATGACCCCCGGCGAGCGCGACAACCCCGCCATCTTAAACTCCAGCCGCAAAAAGCGCATCGCGGCGGGCGCGGGCACGAGCGTGGTCGAGATCAACAAGCTGCTCAAGCAGTTCGAGCTCATGCAGCAGCTCGTGCGTCAGATGTCCGGAAACAGCAAGGCCATGAAGCGTATGAAGCGCGGCGGCCGCGGCGGACTCGGCGGGCTGGGCAATCTGTTCGGCGGCGGCGGCCGTCCGTACGGATTCTAAATTGGTTCCAAGCTCCCGCAGGGAGCTGGAGATACAGAGAACTTTGATGGAGGTGAAGATACATGGTCAAGATCAGACTTCGCAGAATGGGCGCCAAGAAGGCCCCGTACTACCGCATCGTGGTGGCGGACTCCCGTTTCGCACGCGACGGCAGATGCATTGAGGAGATCGGCACGTACGATCCGCTGAGCACGGATAAGAAGATCGTCGTCGACGCCGAGCGCGCCAACTACTGGCTCGCCAACGGTGCACAGCCGACGGATACCGTTCGTGTGCTGCTCAAGAAAGCCATCGCAGCGGAATAAGGAGAGACCCCAAAGATGAAAGAGCTTCTGACCTATATTGTGCAGAACCTCGTGGAAAAACCGGACGAGGTCTCTGTGACCGAGCGCGAGGCCAACGGCGAGACCGTGTTTGAAGTGCGCGTCGCCGACGGCGATATGGGCAAGGTCATCGGCCGTCAGGGCCGGATCGTCAAAGAGATCCGCATCCTGATGAAGGCCGTCGCCCAGAGAAAGGGCAAGAAAGTCTCCGTGGAGATCATGGATTGACGCAGGAAACGCGCTGCACCCGTGCAGTGCGTTTTTTGCACCTACACCCAAAAAGGGGGACAACCAACGATGCAAAAACCGTATCTGGAGGCAGGAAAGATCGTCAACACGCACGGCGTGCGCGGCGAGGTGCGCATCCAGCCGTGGGCGGATGACGCGGCGTTCCTGCTCGGCTTCCGGACGTTTTATATCGACGGCGCGCCCGTGCACGTCGCGCACAGCCGCGTGCACAAGGGCATGCTCGTCGTGAAGTTTCAGGGCGTGGACGATGTCAACGCCGCCATGACGCTGAAAAACCGCGTCGTGTCCATCGCGCGCGCGGACGTCACGCTGCCCGACGGGCAGTATTTCCAGCAGGACCTGCTCGGCATCGCTGTCGAGACCGACACGGGCGAGACCCTCGGCACACTGCGCGAGATCCTGGACCTGCCGCGCGGCAGCGTCTACGTCGTGCAGGGCGACCGCGAGGTGCTCATCCCCGACCGGCCGGAGTTCGTGCGCAGCATCGACCCCGCCGCCGGGCGCATGGTCGTGCACCTGATCGAAGGGATGTGAGCGCGTGCGCATCGACATTCTCACCCTCTTTCCCGACACGATGCGCGCCATGCTCGGCGAGAGCATCCTCGGCCGGGCGCAGGCGCGCGGCCTGCTCGATATCCGCTGCCACCAGATCCGCGACTATACCGAAAACCGGCAAAAGCAGGTCGACGACTATCCCTACGGCGGCGGCTGGGGGCAGGTCATGATGGCGCAGCCGCTCAAAAGCTGCCTCGACGCCGCGCTCGCGGACAGCACTGTGCCCAAAGCGCGCCGCCGCGTCATTTACCTCTCCCCGCAGGGGGCGACGTTCACGCAGGCGAAGGCCCGCCAGCTCAAGGCCGACTATGACCAGCTCGTGCTCGTCTGCGGCCACTATGAGGGCGTGGATGAGCGCTTCATCGAGGCGTGCGTGGACGAGGAGCTGTCCATCGGCGACTTTGTGCTTACGGGCGGCGAGCTCGGCGCGATGGTCGTCACGGACTGCGTCTGCCGCATGGTGCCGGGCGTCCTGTCGGACACCGAGTGCTACACCGGCGAGAGCCATTGGGCCGGCCGGCTCGAGTACCCGCAGTACACCCGCCCCGAGACGTGGGAGGGCCGCACCGTGCCGGAGGTGCTGCGCGGCGGCAACCACGCGGAAATTGAAGCCTGGCGCACGCGCCAGAGTCTGGAGCGCACGCTCACAAAGCGGCCCGACCTCTTCCAACAGACGCCCCCGACGCCGGACGAGCAGCGCCTGCTCGATAAGATCCGGCGCGACCGCAGCCGCCCGCAGCTGACAGAGCCGCCCGTCTGCCGGATAGCAACGGAGGACGACCTCCCGGCCATCCTTGCCATCGCGCAGCAGGCGCGCAACTATCTGCGCCGCCACCGCGTTGACCAGTGGCAGGGCGCGTATCCGAACGAGGACACCTTCCGCGCCGACATCGCGGCCGGCACGTGCCATGTGCTCACGTATCAGGGTGCGGTCGCCGCCGTGTTTACGCTCACCTTCGCGCCCGAGCCTGCTTATGACGCGCTCACGGACGGGCGCTGGCGCTCGGATCGGGAGCACGCCGCCGTGCTGCACCGCAACGCCGTCAGCGCCGATTGGCGCGGTACGGGCCTGTCCGACCTGCTCATGCAGGAGGTCGAGCGGCTCGCGCGTGAAAGCGGCGCGCACGCCGTGCGCGTGGACACGCACCGGCACAACGGCGCGCAGAAAAAGCTCCTCGAGCGCCACGGCTACCGCTTCTGCGGCAACATCCTCTGCGATGAGCCGGGGCGCGATCCGCGCCGTCAGGCGTTTGAAAAGCTGCTGAAGTGAGGGCCTGCGTATGAATCTGACAAATCTCACGGACATCCGCGCGCTGCTCGCGCGGCACGATTTCCGCTTTTCCAAGTCCCTGGGGCAGAACTTTCTCACCGCCGCGTGGGTGCCGGCCGACATTGCCGACGCCTCCGGCGCGGACGCGCGCACCGGCGTGCTCGAGGTCGGCCCGGGTATCGGCTGCCTGACCGAGCAGCTCGCGCAGCGCGCCGGGAAGGTCGTCTCCGTCGAGCTCGACGAGCGCCTGCGCCCCGTGCTGGCCGAGACGCTTGCGGGGTATGAAAACGTGGAGCTCGTCTTTGGCGACGTGCTCGCGCTCGACCTGCCGCAGCTGGTGGCCGAGCGCTTCGCCGGCCTGCGCCCCGTCGTGTGCGCGAACCTGCCGTATAACGTCACGTCGCCGCTGCTCACGGCGTTTCTCACCGCCGGCTGCTTCGACACCGTCACCGTCATGATCCAGCGTGAGGTCGCGCGCCGCCTGTGCGCCCGGCCCGGCACGGCGGATTACGGCGCGCTGACCGTGTTCGTCCAGTGGCACGCCGAGCCGGAGCTGCTCTTCGACGTGCCGCCGCACTGCTTTGTCCCCGCGCCGAAGGTCACGAGCACCGTCGTGCGCCTGCGCGTGCGCAAGTCCCCGCCCGTTGCGGTGCAGGATGAAAAGCTGCTGTTCACCGTCGTGCGCGCGGCGTTCAATCAGCGCCGCAAGACGCTCGTCAACGCGCTCTCGGCCGGCGTGCCCGGCTGTGACAAGGCGCGCGCCGCCGCGGCTGTCGCCGCCTGCGGGCTCGATGCGCGCGTGCGCGGCGAGACGCTCAGCCTGGCCCGGTTCGCCGCCCTGAGCGACGCGCTCGGCAGCGAGCTCGGCAATGGCGCAGGTTGACATAACGAAATGAAACAGGCCGTTCCATATCAGGAACGGCCTGTTTTCTATGCATTTATGTTGATTTATAGTTTACATAATGCAGCGCACCGAACGCACAGCAAACAACCGGCAGCGATGTTGGAAAGCGGGAAAGCCCGAGGGGGCAACGCCCGCCTTGGGTGAGATCGTGCATCGCCTTTGGCGCTGCCTTCTCCTTGCCGAGAGGGTGCTGAGCGCAGCGAAGCGGATGCGGTGGAAAGGTTCTTTCACTGCCAGTGCCGCCGGTGTTGCCCATCCATCCCCGCATACCGCCCGCCATCCCCGCATACGCTGGTAGCAAACCAGAACCGGGAGGGGAGCCTATGCCATACGAGGACAAGAAGGCCGCGCCGCAGCGCCGGCCGCACGCGGTCACGCTCGACGAGCGCAGCCATCTGACCGTCACGGGCGTGGACGAGGTCGTGCGCTTCGACGACACGGAGGTCTCCATGCGCACGTCGCGCGGGATGCTCACCGTGCACGGGGAGGGGCTGCGCGTCGGCCGCCTTGCGATCGACACGGGGGAGCTGGCCATCGACGGCGCGTTTGACGCGCTCGACTACACGGAGGAGACGGCGTCCGGCGGCGGCTTCTGGTCGCGCCTGTTCGGCGGATGAGCCTGCACCCGCTCGCCCAGCTCGGGCAGGTGGCGCTGGCGCTGGGGCTCGGCGCGGCGCTCGGGCTGCTGTTCGATGTGCTGCGCGTGCCGCGCCGCCATGCGCGCCGGGCCTTTCTCCGCGCGGTGCTCGACGCCGTGTTCTGCCTGGCGGTGGGGCTGACGGTGTTCGCCTTCGGCATGGCGGCCGGCTCGGGGCAGGTGCGCCTGTTCATGTTTCTCGCCATCGCGGCCGGCTGGACGGGCTACTTTGCCTGGGTCAGCGGACAGGTTTTGCCGCCGCTGGAGCAATTTTCCCGCCGCTGCGCGCAAAAAACGCGCCAATTTGCCGCCCCCGGACAGAAATTTGCAAAAAAAGTTTGGATTTTTGCAAAAAAACGCTTCCAAAATCGCCGCAGATGTTTTAGAATAGACTGTATTACTGGAAGCAGATACGATCCGGGGGGAGGTTCTGCAGACTGTGAAATTCAAAAAGGCAAGCATCTTTACAACGCTGGTCATCGCGGTGCTGATGGTGTACGCGCTCATCAGCCTGTTTGTGGTGCACCGGCAGACCCGGCAGCTTCAGGATCGCGCGGCGACGCTGCAGCAGCAGGTGTCCGAAATGACCCAGGCCAACGCCGAGCTGCAATATCAGATCGACCACAGCGAGGACGACGACATGATCGAGTCGGTCGCGCGCGAAAAGCTCGGTCTGGTCAAGCCCGGTGAAAAGATTTTTTACGACACGAGTGATTGAGCAAGGAGAAACGAACCGTATGCAGGTGGAAGTCGGAGCAGTTGTGGAGGGTACCGTCACCGGTATCACGAAGTTTGGCGCGTTTGTGAGCCTGCCGGACGGCAGGAGCGGTCTGGTGCACATATCCGAGATCGCCAACACCTACGTCAACGACGTCAACGAGTTTTTGAAGCTGGGTGATCAGGTGAAGGTGCGCGTGCTGGCCGTGACGCCGGATGGGAAGATCAATCTGTCCATCAAGAAGGCAGAGCCCGCGCCCGAGCGTCCGAACAACCGCCCGATGCACGGCGGCCGCCCGGGCGGCAGCCGCCCGAATCATAACGGCGGCGCACCGCGCGCCGCGCGCCCGAACAACCGTTCGGCCCAGCCGGCGGGACAGGTCAGCGGCCCGAGCGGGGACGCTGCGTTTGAAGACCGGCTCAAGCAGTTCATGCAGGAGTCGGACAGCCGCATGGCCGGCAACCGCCTCTACAGCGACCGCACGCGCGGCCGCCGCCGCGGCAGCGGCCGCGGATAAAACCAAAGACGGCATCAGGCCCCACTGCGTTTGCAGTGGGGCCTTTTTCCGAAGGAAGGAGCCCATCATGCAGGTCTACTTGAGTGAACACATCGCGCCGTCGGCCTATGCCCGGCTCGCGCGCCATTTTGAGATCGTGGACAATTTCGACCACCCCGAGCAGCTCGCCGCCATGATTATCCGCCGCGCGGTCGTGCCGCGCGCGGTCATCGCGCGCGCGCCGAACCTGAAGGTCATCGCCATGCACGGCGTCAGCCGCGACACGATCGACACCGCTGCTGCCGCCGAGTACGGCGTGCCCGTGCCGAATGTGCCGGGCCTCGGCGCGCCGGCCGTCGCGGAGCTGGCCGTGGCGGATCTGCTGGCGCTTAACCGGCAACTGAAATTTGTCAACAACGGCCTGTGTGCCGGCCGCTTCGACCACTTCGGCGCGGAGGAGTTTGTGTGCCACGAGATGACCGGCCGCACGCTCGGCCTCGTCGGCACGGGCAACATCGCCCACCGCGTGGCGGACATCCTGCGCGCGGCGTTCGACGTGCGCGTCCTGTGCTGGAATCCGCGGCGCACGGCCGCCGAGTGCGCCGCCTGGGGCTATGAGCAGGTGGCGACGCTGCCGGAGCTTTTCCGCCGTTCGGACTTCGTGAACGTGAGCATCACGCTCTGCGATGCCACGCGCGATCTCATCAACGCGCCGGTGTTTGCCGCCGCGAATCCGGACCTGCTGCTCGTCAATACTTCGCGCGGCGGCATCGTCAACGAGCACGATCTCTATATCGCCCTCACCACGGGGCAGATCCGCGCCGCGGCGAGCGACGTGTTCGTGCACGAGCCCCCGGCGTGTGATGACCCGCTCATCCATCTGGATAACTTTATCGCGACCTTCCACATCGGCGGCAGCACGTATGAGTCGCTCGAGCGCGTGAGCAACCGCGCCGTGGACTACGTGTTCGAATATACCGGCGTGCCCGAGCAGAAGGAAGTCATAGGATCCTGACGGGGTCTCCCCGGTGTAAGGGCCGCGGCAGAAAGCCCCGGAGCATTTCTGCTCCGGGGCTGCTGCAAACCAGATCAGTCGATCGGCATGGTCAGAGAGTTTGCGATCTCCTGCACGATTTCCTGTGCTTCGTACTCCTTGCAGATGCCGAGAATTTTCGCAGTCAGTTCCAGAGCGCCATACAACATAGTCTGTTTACCCCTTTCGTCAGATTTCCAATGCCGCCGCACACATTCGGCGACACCGGATGGTTGATATTACCGGTTACAAGGCCACAATACCCGAAAAACAGGAAAAACGCAACGGACAAATAACGAAGAATGTAACGTTTAGATGAAATTCGCAACTGTTTGTCATTTTTCCAGTACCACCGGCGGCTGCAGCCGTTTTCTGTGCGCTTCGATGCTGCGGGCTGTGTAGGGCACGCGGGAAGCATCCGTTTTTCCGACAAAAAAATCCCGGAGCCGAAGCTCCGGGATTTTCCTATGCTGTTTTTACATGGCGAGCCAGTTCGGCAGCGCATCGGAGATCGCATCAACGATCGCCTTCGCCTTGTCCTCACCGCACTTGCCGAGGATATCGGAAGCGATGCCAAGACCAGTCTGAATAAGACCCATGTTACTTTACCCCTTTCGTAAGATTTCCAACGCCGTCCCACACAATAGACGACATCGGATGGTTGGTATTGCCGGTTACAAGTGCATTATATGCAAGAAACGGCCAAAACTCAATGGACACATGCCCACGATGTGTAACAAATTGATTGAATTTGTCATGAACTTTGATGTCAAATTGTTGTCAAATGCAATTGCCGTTCTGCTGCTCGCTTTTTCGACTCCGATATGGATACCTGCGCGCCGGTTGCCGGGTTTCGCGGCCAAAATCGGCGTTATGGAAACCATTTTTCCACATTGCCAACAGACTTTTCAACATAAATGCGGTGCAATTAACGATGTTATGTAAACAAGCCGCTGTTTCCCATGGCCTTTCCCGGCCCTCCGCGGCGGCTCTGCCGGCCGGGCACACCTGTCCGCCGCAGCCGCACATTTTTGCCTGCCCGCGCTGTCCCGCACCGCGCGCTCCGCTCGCTCCGTCTGCCCGCGCTGCCTGCATCGCACCATCCTGCACCGCGCCGCCCTGCACCGCGCTGCGCGCCCCACACACCATCCCACACCGCGCGCAAAAGCCCCGGGAGCGTTCGCTCCCGGGGCGGGGTGCTATGGGGCGGCAGTGCCGGCTCACGCGCCGATGAGCTGGCAGTAGCGCATGATGATGGTGGCCGTCTGCGCGCGCGTGGCGCTGCCATTCGGGTCGAGGTAGTCCAGGCCGTTGTCGTGCGCATTGCCCTGGATGAGGCCATTGCCGACGGCCCAGGACATCGCGGCGTAGGCCCAGTTGGCCACACTGTCGGCATCGGGGAAGGCGCTGATCGGCGCGGCGTTCCCGGTGAATTCCGGCGCGTACTTGACCGTGTACCGGTACAGGAACGTGACCAGCTGCTGGCGCGTGATGGCGGCGTTGGGCGTGAACATAGTCGCGCTCGTGCCGGAAGTGACGTCGTTGTAGTACGCCCAGGCGACGGCGTTGTAGTACCACGCGCCGGGGGCGACGTCGGTGAACGGCAGGTAGTAGTAGCTGTAGTCGGTCTGATTGCCGGAGAGGTTATAGAGGATCTTCACGATCTGTGCGCGCGTGCAGGCCGTGTCTGGCGAGAACGTGCCCGCGCCGACGCCGTTCATCAGCCTGTTGCGCACGCAGTAGTCGATGCCCTTGTGCGCCCAGTAGTCCGGCCCGGCCACATCGTGCAGGCCGTAGCTCGGGCAGCTCGGGCCGCCGGTGCAGGTGCTTGCGCCTGTGGCGGGGATGGTCTCCTCGCGGATATCGCCGCAGACGGTGCAGGTGTAGGTGCGCACGCCGGGCGTGGTCTCGGTCGGCGCGGTGGTCACGGTGCCGTTGTCCCACTTGTGGCCAGCCGCGTCGGTCAGGTTGCGCCGTTCGGTCGCGCCGCAGCCGCTGCAGGTGTAGAGGTCATAGCCGCCGTCCGTGCACGTGGGGGCGAAGGTTTTGGTGAACCGGTAGTCGTGCGCGCCCGTGGCGGGGATGGTCTCCGTCCGGGTCTGGCTGCAGACGGTGCAGGTGTAGGTGCGCACGCCGGGGGTGGTCTCGGTCGGGGCGGTGGTCACGGTGCCGCCGTCCCACTTGTGGCCGGCCGCGTCGGTCAGGGTGCGCCGTTCGGTCGCGCCGCAGCCGCTGCAGGTGTAGAGGTCATAGCCGCCGTCCGTGCACGTGGGGGCGACGGTTTTGGTGAACTTGTAGTCGTGCGTGCCCGTGGCGGGGATGGCCTCCGTCCGGGTCTGGTCGCAGCCGCTGCAGGTGAAGGTGCGCACGCCGGGCGTGGTCTCGGTCGGGGCGGTGGTCACAACGCCGTTGCCCCAGACGTGCGCGCCGGTGGGCGGGAGCTCTCTGGTCGAGATGACCTCACCGCAGTTGGAGCAGCTGGTGTCGACGCGGCCGGCCTCGCCGCAGGTGGCGGGCACGGTGTTTTCCGTCGTGCCGTAGTCGGTGTGCGTGCACGCGCCCTTGTCGCTGACGGTGTAGCCCTGCCACTTGCCGTCCGCGTCGAGCGTCCAGTTCATGGCGGGGTTGTAGTGGATGGTGACGGTGGCGGGCTCAAAGCTGTGCGCTTCCGAGTTGCCCGGCTCGACCGCCGGGGCCGCGCCATAGCAGCGCACGTCCTTAAGCGCGGTGCAGCCAGTGAAGGCGTTGTAGCCGACATGCGTCACCGTGCCGGGCAGGTCGATGTCGGCCAGCGCGGTGCAGCCGCGGAAGCAGTCCTCGGGGATGGTGCTCACGCCCGCGGGAATGGTGACATCCGTCAGCGCGGTGCAGCCGGTGAAGGCGGACGCGCCGATCTCGGTCACCGTCTCGGGGATGGGCGCTGCGGTGAGCGCCTTGCAGCTTTCAAATGCGAGATCGCCGATGGCAGTCACGGTGCCGGCGTATTTGACGTTCAGCAGCTTCGTGCAGTCGGCAAAGCACTTGCCGGGCACGGCCGTGATGGCGGCGGGCAGAGTGGTGTTCGTGAGGCTGGCGCAGGAGTCGAACGCGCCGCGGCCGAGGCTCTGCAGCCCGTCGGGCAGCGTGACGGCGGTCAGGCCGTTGCCCGCGAGACCGAAGTCGCCGATCCCGGTCACGCCCTTGGGGATGGACATGCCCGTGAGTTTGGAGCACATGGCGATGCCGTAGCGGCCGATGCTCGTCACGCTGTCCGGCAGCGTGACCTGCGTGGCGGCCGGCAGGAAGAACAGCGCGTAGTCGCCCACGTTCGTGACGCCGTCTTTGATGACGACCTTTTTCAGCTCGCCCTCCAGCTTGAAGTTGCCGAAGCTCGTGAGCATACCCAGCGCCTCATAGTTCCACCACGGGGCGAGGTTGCCGTTGGGAAAATCAAAGTCGGGCATGGCGCCGGTGCCGGAGATGGTCAGCGTCTTGCCGCTGAGCACGCCCGTGGAGACCTCCCAGTGCAGGCAGTTGTTCACACCGAAGTCGCCCTCTGTGGCTGAGTTCGCAAAGCTGCTGAGAATGGCATCCGTGTCGAGATCCGGAATCTCAAACTCCTCCTTGAGCTGCTCGATCTTCTCCTTGATGAGCTTCTCGGCGATCTCCTTTTTCAGATCGTCGATTTTGCCGGCCGATGCGTTCACGGTCAGGCCGGAGAACAGCCCCACGACCAGAACGAGACACAGTGCCAGCGAGAGCACGCGCTTTTTCATCCTTTGTCCTCCTTTGTTGTGATGTATGTGTACAACCGTAATACCTATCTGTCGAAAATATACCATATGCCTGGGAAAGCGTGCAATGGGGATCGCCGAAAAAACGTTTTGAGTGTTACATTTTGTTGCATTTGTGTAAATAAAATGTGCATTTTTTCGTGCCCATGCGCGCACGACCCGTTGCAAAAGCGGGGTACGTCCTGTATACTGGCCGTGTAGACATTGTTACCGGAATGTCCATTTCGGAGGGAGGAACCATATGAAAAAACGAGTGTTGTCGCTGCTGCTGTGCTTTGTGCTCGCGGCCGGACTGCTGAGCGTGTGCGCCCCGCCGGCGCAGGCGGGCACGATCGCGGGTGCGTTCGAGGACTTCATCAAGCAGCCGGATCAGATCAAAAAGCTCTTCGGCAACGAAGTCGCCCACGGCGACTGCGGCCCCGCCGGGAACGAGGCCAGCGTACATTATAAAATTTACGAGGTCACGAACCCCACGGTCGTGCAGGACAACCCCTTCCTGCAGCAGGTCTGGCAGATCCACGACTATCGCGAGGACGCGCAGTATTACGGCGTGTACATCTTCGGCGACGGCCCGATGGCGGACTACGCGGTCAAGGGTCAGAAAGCCCCGTGGATGGGCAACGTGGAGGTCACGGAGTATAACGACAAGGGGCAGAAGCTCGGCGCGACCGTCGTGGAAAACCTCGGCGAGGAGTATCTGGCTCTGGCCTATATCGCCGGTGCGACCACCGAGGAGTGGGATGGAAAAAAACAGTCGTTCACCGGCGTCACGAACGTCGGCGACCGCGCCTTCAAGGACTGCCAGTACCTGACGTGCATGTTCCTCGACGACGGCATCGCCACCATCGGCGACCATGCGTTTTATGCGGACGAGTACCTCTCGGCCATCAACATGCCGCGCAAGCTCGAGCTCATCGATCAGTACGCCTTCTACGGCTGCGACACGCTCACCTTCGTGCGCGCGGGCGCCTGCAGCCGCCTCAAGCGCATCGAGGATCATGCGTTTTACAGCTGCACCATGCTTGCCGAGCTGCGCCTGCCGAACTGCCTGACGTATATCGGCCCGTGGGCCTTCGCGTGGGACCGCATCCTTGGTCAGGAGGACACGACGCTCGGCCTGCCGTCGAGCCTGCAGGTCATCGACACGGGCGCGTTCGCGTTCGTCAACCACCACAAGAAGCTCAACATCCCCTCGCAGGTCACGAGCATCGGTGACTACGCCTTCATGTGCGACTATTATATGGAGGAGCTCACCTTCAGTCCCGGAGACAAGAAGCTCACGATCGGCAAGGCCGCGTTTGCCGGCGATAACCACATGAAGTCCGTCGATCTCTCCAACCGCGTCGCGCAGATCGACCGCTGCGCCTTTGCCGGCTGCGAGCTGCTCGAGGAGGCTTACTTCGGCGACAAGATCGACACGATTCAGGCCCGCGCCTTCACCAGTGTGGACGCCGCGCTGCAGCGCGCCATCGAGTTGGTACTCAAGAGTGTCATCGCCCCGGACGATCCGGATGGGAACGAAGAGATTGCGGGCGACATCAGCTCCGGCCTGACCCAGATCGCAAAGGTCACGCAGCTCAAGCGCGCCGTCTTCAAAAACAACCCCGCCAAGAGCATCTACGGCGCGGCGGACTCCAACCGTTCCTTCCCGGATGACTGCGTGGTCTATTACACGCAGGGCAGCTACACCTGGGCCGCCGAGCTCAAGAACGACGGCACGTGGCAGGGCTACAAGACCGGTCTCTGGCACGGCGACCACATCGCCCAGTTCGCCGACACGGTCGTCGCCCCCACCTGCACCAAGCAGGGCTACACGCACCACGCCTGCACGGTGAAGGGCTGCACCTATGCCCCTGTGGACGACACCTATGTCGCCGCCACCGACCACACCTGGGTGACGCAGACCTACCCGGCCTCCTGCACCGAGCAGGGTACGGTGTTTTACAAGTGCTCGGCCTGCGGCGCGACCCGCACCGAGAAGATCGCCGCGCTCGGCCATGACCTGAGCCGCTGCGATCTGCTCCCGGACGCCACCTGCACGAAGCCCGGCCGCGTCGTCGGCACGTGCGCGCGCTGCGGCGTGAAGATCGACGAGGTCATCCCCGCCAAGGGCCATGACTACAGCTATGCCGACGTGCACACCGACCCGACCTGCACCGAGCCCGGCCACTACAAGGGCACGTGCCCGCGCTGCGGCAAAGATTATAACGATACCATCCCCGCCCTCGGCCACGACTGGGGCGAGTGGGTCGTCACGCAGGAGCCGACGTATACGACCACCGGATACCGCTATCACATCTGCGCGCGCTGCAACACGCGCGTGGGCGAGGACATCCCGAAGCTGCGGGACCATACCTGGGATTCCGGCATCGTGACCACGAAACCGGACTGCATTCATGCTGGTGTCCGCACCTATACTTGCACGGACTGCGGCGCGACGAAGACGGAGACAATCCCTGCAACGGGTGAGCATACGTTTGTTGCCAAGGAGATTCCGGCCACTTGCACGACGGGCGGTTATATCCTGTGCACATGTAGTGTCTGCGGCACGACACAGCGATATGACGCTTCAGAACCGCTGGGACACAAATGGAACAGCGGGACAGTGACAACGAAGCCGACAGAAGATATGGCAGGTGTCCGCACCTATACCTGTACTGTGTGCGGGGATACCAAAACGGAGACGATTCCGGCGACCGGTGTGCATGTGCATACTTGGCAGCTGACAAAGCGTGCTCCTGCAACTTGCACGGAAGATGGTTATGACCTGTATACATGTGCAAAATGCGGAGCTGTAGAACACCGCAATGAAGTGGCAGCGTTTGGCCATAAGATGAATGCAGGAGAGGTCGTTATTAAGCCGACTGCAACAACATCCGGGGTTCGAGTTTATACTTGTTCCGTCTGTGGAGAGACAAAGGCAGAAACCATTCCTGCTACCGGTTTGCCGTCTGTCTGCCCCGGCGGGCCGACCTGCCCGGGCTACGCCTTCCGCGATATGCCCGCGCCGGGCACCTGGGCGCACGCGGGGCTGGATTACTGCATCTACAGCGGCTATATCAACGGCCTTTCGGCCACGACTGTCGACCCGAGCGGCACGTGCACGCGCGCACAGCTCGTGTGCATCCTCTACCGCATCCAGGGCGAGCCGAAGGTCGTTGAGGGCTATGAGCTGGCCAAGCTCCGCGCCCCGTTTGACGATGTGCCGCGCGGCCAGTGGTATACCAACGCCATCTTGTGGGCGAAGCTCACGGGCATCGTCAACGGCACGAGCGCCACGACGTTTGACCCCAGCGGCCAGATCACGCGCGAGCAGCTCGCCGCCATCCTGTACCGGTACACGGCCAAGTACGCGCCGGACGCCACCGGCAACGCCGCCTCGCTCGCCGCTTACCCCGACGCCGGCAGCGTGTCGGCCTATGCCCGCGACGCGATGGCCTGGGCCGTCGGCAACGGCCTTATCAAGGGCCTTCCGCACGACAAGACGGACTATCTCGAACCCGGCGGCAGCACCACGCGCGCGCAGGTCGCAACCATCCTCATGCGCTATAAGCAGGCCACGGCCTGAGCGCAGACACAGCACGCAAAAGTCCCGGAAGCGTTTTCGCTTCCGGGACTTCTTTCCTTCACGCGGTTTACATAACTATTTTTCAGTGAAAGGCACGACAGCGACTGATTGCAGCGAAACCGGCGCTAAGTTTACATAACGCTTAACCCTTCCGCCCGCGCAGCATGGCCGCGATCGTCACAGCGCTGTAGCCGCTCTGCTCCCAGAGGTCGTTGGGCACGGTGCCGCCGTTGCGCAGGATGAGCGTGATCTGCCGCCGCGCCTCACTGCGCGCGGCCTTGTCCGCTGCTTCCTGCGCGGCCTTTTCCTCCTTGGCCTTCTTGTCGGCGGCGGCCTTGCGGTCGGCCGCGTCTTTGGCCTGCTGCTGCAGCTTGCTGTCCGCGCGGTCGTAGTCCGCGTCGTCCATGTCGAGCAGCGCGGCGATCTGCGCCTTCGTCACGCCATCGCGGCTGTCGGCCGCGTCGAGCATCGCGTCGATCGCGCTCAGGCGCGTCTTGCGTTCGCCGTTGTAGCGCTCGTAGGCGAGCTGCGCCAGCTCCGGCAGCTTGCCCGCGAGCATCGCGCGGTAGTATCCGCCCGCCTGCTGCGCCGCCGCCACGGCCGCCGTCGAGGCCCGTCCGCCCGTCAGCGCGGCCGCCGCGCCGAGGGCGTTGGCCGATGCGAGATCCGCCTGCCGCTCATACTGCTGGCGGTAGGCGGCGTAGAGCTTGTCCGATGCCGGGTCGTAGTCGAATTCCTCGCCGAGCAGCGCGTCGAGCATCTGGTCGATGCGCGCGCGCTGTCCGGTCGTGTCGCGCTCGGTCAGCAGGGACTCTGCCTGGCGGCGGTGCGTGTCGTCGTAGTCCGGCACGTCCTCGAGCGGCAGATACTGCGCGTAGTCGTTCGACTGCGTCACATCGGTCATGCCCTCGCCGCGGATCTTCGCGTTGCGCTGCTGCTCATAGATCGCGGCGGCCGCGTTGTCGCCGCGCTGCGCCGCCCGCTCCATGAGCGCGGCGTAGTCGGTGTCCTTGTCGTATTTGTATTTTGTGGCCATAAGGTCTCCTTTCTTCAGTGCTGCGGTCCGGCGGCGGTCTCCGTGCGCGCGAGCGACAGCAGCCGCCACGCCCCCGTGCCCGTCAGCCGCAGGCGAAAGTGGTCGCACCGGCGCGGCAGCACCGGCAGCGTGACGGAGCGCTTCGCGCCTGCCGCCACGGTCGCCAGCGTGTGCCACACGCCGTCGGAGTCATACTGCACCGCCGCCGTGACACTTGCGCCTGCGTCCGCCTCCAGCCGCAGCTGCACGCGCAGCAGGCGCTTGCAGTCCGGGCTGCCGCTGACGAAATCGCCCGTCTCCAGCATGCTCTCCAGCTGCGCCGTGCTGCCCGTGCCGAAGCGCCAGACGCCGCTCGGATCCTGCGCGTAGAGCGCGCCGTCGTGCCGGGCGAACCCGGATGCGTGAAATGCGTCCTCGCGGCTCCACAGGCCGCTGCGCGTGTCGTATACGAACAGGTGCCATGCGTTTTGCGGATCGTGCGCCGAGAGATACCAGCGCGTACCGTCCGTGCCCGCCGCGCCGGCCGTGAGCGTGCGCCCGAGCGCGTCGCCGATGCGCACCGGCCGTCCGCCGGAGGTGCGCGCCGGCCCGGCGGGGGAGAGATAGTAGAGCGTCTCCGCCGCCGTCACGAGCGAGCGGCCGGAGTTTTTCTCCGTGCCGAGCGCCGCCGAGGCGATGAGCTGGAAGTTGCCCGGCTTCGTGCCGTAGAGCCGCCAGAGCCCGTCCGGCTTGAGAAACACCACGCCGCTGCCCGTCGCCGCGCAGCCGGAAAAGTTGCCCGGCGTGCCGACGTCCACGCTCCATGCCGCCGTGGCGACCGTGCCGTTTTCGTCCGCCTCGTACCAGTACCAGCTCAGCGGGTCGCCGAGCTTCGTGCACCAGACGGTGTCCTGCGCGCAGGCCCAGATGCGGTTGGCGTATGTGCATGCGTGCAGCGCCATGGGCATGCGCCGCGTGACCGTGATGTGCTCGACCGCTCCGACGGCAGAGAACGTGTCGGGGTCGAACACGAGCACCGCGCCCGCGATGGCGCGGATGATGTAGGTGCCGTTGTCCTCCGGCGTGGAAAAGCCGCTGAACGTCACGGCGTCGCCCACGCGAAAGGGCGTGTCGATGCCGTTCGCGCTGCCGCCGCCGGTCGGATAGGTCAGCGTGCGGCCCGGCCGCGTGGAAAACAGCGGCGCGTCGGCTGCCGAGCCGTTCGTCATCTCGTAGATGCCGCCCTCCGGGCAGCCCGGCCGGTGGTCGTAGCCGCGAAAGTCGGTCTGTACGCGCCGCGTCACGGGCATGGCGCGGGGAAATGTGGGTAGATGCATTGCCTGCCTCCTTACTGGTTCGTGGTCTGCCCGCTGCGCAGCTCGGCGCGCAGCCGTTCGAGCGCGGCGGGGTTGAAGTTCTCGCGCCCGAGGTTCGTCAGTGTGTACTGCAGCGCCTCCAGCAGCCGGACGATCGTCTCCTCCAGCGCCGTCACGCGCGCGTCGAGCCCCTCGGCGCCGGTGCGCTCCGGCAGCGGGAAATTCAGCGGGGAAAAGTCCGTCATGCCGCGCCGCCTCCGTTCCCGTCTCCGCCGCCGCGGTCGGAAATGCCGGCGCGCAGGGCGGCGATCGCCCGCATGAGAAACTGCGGCATCGGCGCGCCGAGCGCGCCCGCGTTTTCGGCGATGCTGCCCAGCTCCGTCAGCAGATACCACGCCGTCACGAGCGGGCACAGCAGCACGTCGTAGTCGATGCCCAGCCCCGGCACGCTGCCGAGCAGCACGCGCAGGGCAAAGTCCAGCAGCGCCGCCACGAGCACGCCCGCCACGCTGCCCGCCTTGTGCCACAGGCCCTCGCGGGCGGCGCGGCTGCTCCACGTTCCGGCGCGCAGGGCGGCGGCGCTGCCGGTGGCATAGTCGAGCAGCATGGCCAGAAACCATGCCGCCGCCAGCCAGCCCGTCCAGCCCCAGAAGGCCGTCAGCGCTGCGGCCGCCGTGCAGGCGGCCGCTTTGATCGTTGTGAGTCGGTCCATTTATGTCTCCTTTGCCTGATCGACCATCCGCTGGCACACGATCAGCGTGCGCAGCATGTCCGGCGAGAGATCCAGCTCGCCGCGTTCATTGCCCCGCAGTGCGCCGCGGTCGATGAGCCGCTGCGCATCGCTGCGCGCCCACGCGGGCATGTCGTCGATTTTGTTGTATCGTGTCATGGGTCCTTCCTCCTCTTCGTTCGGGTGTTCCGGCATCAGCGTGGCCAGAAATGCCGTCCACTGCGCCGGGTCGTCCACCCACGGCATGGGGCAGCGCTTGCCCGTCACGTCGTAGTGCCGCACAACGTGCTCCGTGTCGATGCCATAGCGCTGCATGATGCCTTTTGCCAAGGTCGCGGCGTTTGCCACGGTCTCCGGCAGGATGTAGTAGCTGCCGTCGGCGCGCTTGCGGCTGCACATCTCGATGCCGATGCTGTTGGCATTGCGGCACTCGGGGTGCCAGTACGCCCGCGCGCCGCAGTGCCACGCCGTGTCGCACTCGAGCACGGACTGCATCGCGCCATACTCGTCGCAAAAATAGTGCGCGCTGGCCTGCAGGCCGCCCACGCGGTGGTAGTAATCGCAGTTGTTGCGCGCAGTGTCGCCGTTGTTTGCCGTGTAGTGCATCACAATGTACCGCACCGGCTGCGTGCGCCCGGCGCGGTAATTTGACGGATCGCAAGAAACAAATTCCATCAGCTGTTACCTCCTTCATCTCTGCATCTCATCAATCCGATGCTGTAGGGCATCCTGTAAAATCAACAAGAGGCTCTTTTGAGGCTTATATGATTTCTTCGTTTGTAGTAACAATTACATTTTCCAGCGTGTCGTAGAGCACGATTGAAAAATAGGCTGCGCCATTTGAGCTGGTAAACTCAAAATCGGCAACTCCATTGGCAGCATTAAAGTTTATAACAGGCCCTGCTTGGCCTTTTTCGATATTGGCCAAAGATGTATATCCGACTTTGACTTGGGTTCGGTCAGACTTGAAAAACTTGATAGATTGATATGACACATCAGTGTTCCCTTTCCATCGAATACGCACGACATCACCCTTTTTGACCGGGAGCAAGCCCGTGATATTCGTCCCTGAGTGTGCAACAGGTGCACCGCTGCTGCTATTGTATCGCATATTTTTATACATAGGCGTATGCCCGATGACGTTTCCATCCATGTCAATCGCGGCATCAAGCAGGTTTGTATATGCTGGGGCTTGGGCTACAGCGGTTGCCGTGATAACAATATCGCCGATCACCTCTGGAATAGCTATGACCCCATCTTTGTAAAATGTGGACACGTCCTCACCTCCCATCATGATTTTTACATTACTGACTTCGCACCCCGTGTCGGCAGTTATCGCAGTACAATAAGACTGCCCGTCGATGACATACGCGCGTGGGTTGCTACTTGTGCATTTTGTCAAAGCGACCCGTACAGCTCGCCTCAGCACGTCCGTGCTGCCACGCAATACAGCAGCAGTCACGTCCTTCCCGCCCATCGTCACTTTGATGGATTCAATCAATTTGCCGTTCGTGGGAGTGATGCTTGCTACGAACGGCTGGTACTGCTGCACAGATGCCGCTCCGTTGCTGACTGTGACATCAGTGAGTGTTTTTGTGATGCTGTACGTTGCGATATCTGCCGTCACTGTCTCCGGCGTCCCGTCGATCATAGCTGCTCGGAAAGCGTTGATTTTTTCGATTGTAATGCCGCACGACACCATAAAATTAACCACCTTATCGCGGAATGTCGCACCAGGATAGGCATTCAAGTAGTTAATCTCGCGCGTCCACGGCGTTTCGTTCCTGCGACGGGCTTCCGCATCTGTGCTGACGCCAGAATTAAAACTCGAGAGTTCGTAATCCTTATCACAGTCGGATTGTGATACCCCAAGTATCGCTTCGCACAGCAGAGCGACCACGCCCGTTCGATCTGCGCCCGCAGAGCAGTGGAAGTATGTCGGCTTGTTTGCGATGACATAATCGAAGAGCGGGTCGAAGATCGCCTTGATATTCCCGCTTGACTTCTGATACGCAAGGTCGTTCCATGTCATATCAACCCACAGCATATCTACGGTCGGTCCAAAGCCACTTTCTGTCCTGCCGTTCAGTTCAGACGCAAAACGCAGGTCAATTTCCTTGAGGATTCCGAGCATATCAATCGCCTGTTGTCTGCCGTCATCGGTCAGATATCCATACATCTCGCCGCCCCTGAAGAGCAGCCCGTACTTTACCCTGCCACCATCGCAATCCCAGCCTCCAAGATCGCGCACGTTGCCCACGTTCAGCAAATGAATCATGCGGCACGCTCCGGTCGGTTTAATGACGCCCTGCTGGATAACTTTTCCGCCAACAAGCAGCACAAAAGTTGATATCGAGCCCGGTGTGCAGTTATAGATTGTGATTGCTCCTGCGCTGACCGGCTGCGAAACACTGTTACCTGTGTACCCGTCCACGATTGTCAGCGTTCCGGCGGACTTCATCACAATGTCTACGCCAACAGGTCGGTTTGCGCTCACTGTCGTCACATATTCGGGTATCTGCGAGACAGCGTAGTCCGAGGGGTCGTAAGTGACGTTTTTCAGATACCTGTCTACCTCTGCGCGGCACTGGTCAAATGTGTACACTTCGGTTTCCACTCCGGTGTTCAAGCAGCGCCTCACAGCATCGCCCATCTCCGCGACTTTGTATTTCGTTGCAGTGCCATTTTTCTCGCGGATAGCTGCTGCAATGTCCTGTACGGCGGTTTCTTCGTAGAGCTTTTTCATCTCAGTAGCTCACCTCCGTGCCATCAGGCAGGGCGGCTATGACGCTGTTGACAATCTCCTGCTTATCAGCTACCGTCCAATAGTCCGTGCCTCTGACAGGTGTCTTACCGGGTGCGCCGGGTTCGCCTTTTTCGCCGGGATCGCCCTTGTCCCCGCGGAACGCGCCGGAGTCCTTTGCCGCCTGCAGCGCCGTGTTCACGGCCGGGCCGAGCGCGGCGGGGGAGACCTTCGCGTCCCACGCGGCGGCCCGCGCGGCCGTGATGCCGTCGAGCACGCCCTTGTTTTCGTGCATGTGCCGGGCGGCGCTGTTGGCGGCGATCTGCGCCGCCGCGCCGGGGGTCGCGGCCGCGGTACCGTTCGTGCGCTGATACCACTTGGCGTACTCGTCGAGCGCCGCGTTAAAGAGCATCATGCTGTCGGCGTAGTGCGCCGTCTCGTGCGCGGCGTAGTCGCACATGGCGATGACGTAGTACACGTACAGCCGGTCGAACGGCGCGGGCACGAGCAGCACGGTGCTGCGCGCGGTGTCCGCGTCATAGGTGATGCACGCCTCGGGCGCAGTGCCGAGGATGCGCGTCTGGATCATGCTCTCGCATTCGTTGAGCCACAGCAGCTTTGCCGCGTCGTCCCATGCGTTGGGGCAGATCGTGTCGATGCGCGTGAGCGCCTGCTGAAGCGTCGCCATGGTCAGAGCCCCAGCGCACCGCTCTCGGCGGCAAAGCGGGCGGTCTCGCGCTCGATGAGCGCGCCGGTGCGCGCGTCCTGCGCCTCACCCTGGGCGAGCACGAGCGCGAAGCGGCGCGGGATGATCACGTCCTCGCCGCGCGGGATGCGCACGGTCTCGCCGTTGACGGTCACGACCTTGTCCTCCTTGTAGCTGCCGTTGTCGCGGAACAGACGCACGGTCACGGGTTCGCTCAGCCAGGCCTCAGCGGCGGCGCGGTCGGTCTTTTTTCTGGTTGCCATAGTTGTTTCCTCCTTGTTGTAGGTGCGCCTCCCGCCGCGCGGGCGGGAGGCATGGGTGGATTTCTTTACTCGGTGTAGGTGCTGCAGGTCTCGATGCGGCGGATGGCGCTGTCGTCGAGACGCACGGCGACCTTCGTGGCCTTCCAGCCGACGCTTGCGCGCTGGTTGAGCGGGTCGCCCGTGCCGGCAGAGCCGAGCTGCTTGACGATGTGCTCCAGACCGCCGCCGGTGATCTCGGTCGTGCCGTAGCCGTCGGCGCCGAGCACGAGCGTGACGTACACGTCGCGGCCCTGCGCGCCGGCCTCGCCGGGGTAGATGATGGCGTTGTCCTCGGCCGTGACGGCGGCGTCGACGGTCATGGAGCTTGCGGTGTTGGCCGTGACGGTCACGCACGCATTGCCGATGAGTACCTGGCGGCCGACGAGTGCGCCGGCCTGGACCGTGCCGCCGTCGAACGGGAAGGTGGTCTTGCCGCTCACCGCGCCGGCCGTGAGCAGGGTGCGGCTGTCGCCGGCAAGATCGGCCGCGTGGAAGATCTTTGCCTCCGTGCTCTCGACGAAGCGGCAGCCCTCAATCTTGCCGATCTCGCCCTCGTACATGTGCTCGGTGTCAACGTACTGGTGGGGGGCGAGCCACTTCGGGTCGTTCATGAGGTCATAGGCCACGTCGGGGTGGATGATGACCGGGAACGCGCCGTCGATGCGGCGGCAGTTGGCGTTTTTGAGCGCGCGCACGGCGCGGCGGATGCAGTCGACGGTCAGGTAGTTGTTGTCGGCGGCGCTGGCGTTGCCGCCCTGCAGCAGGTAGCGCGCGGACACGGACTCGTCGGCATACTGCACGTTGTCGCCGCCGACGAGCACCTCGCGGGTGATCGTGTCGAGCGTGCGGCCGGCCTGCGCGCCGAGCAGCTTCGTGGCCATGGTGAGGTTGTTGTCGATGGCGGTCAGCAGCAGCAGGTCGCTCATCTGGATGTAGCCGCCGTACTGGCGCACGGCCGCCTCGACGGTGGTCATGCTCAGGCTCTGGCCGTCGGGGGTCACGCCCTCGGTCAGGGCGGTCAGCGCCTTGCCGAGCGGGGCGAAGCGGCGGAACTGGATCGTCTTGCCGCCGTTTGCGGGGATGGGGTGCTTCTGCGCGAACTGGTCGTGCACGAGCTCGGGCTCGGCCGCGTCGATGAGGTAGTCCGAGTAGAACGTCTTCATCTCCTCGGTCAGGCTCTGCTGGGTGGTCACCTGCGTGTTTGCGTCAAACAGGCGCAGGTCCATGTGGATGTTTTCCATACTCATGTCTCCTTTTTTCTCTGCTGTCCGCTTCCGGGGACAGCGCCGGGGCAGCGCCCGGCCGCTGCGCTGCCGTTGGGTTTTGTCTCCTGCGCGGGGACGCGGCCGGTGTCCTCCGCAACGTGGCCGGGGTAGGCCGCGGCGAGCTGCCGCAGGCCTGTCACGGCCACGGTAAACGCCGCGCGCACATCGGCCCGGTCGTCCGCTGCGATGGCTGCGTGCCCGGCGCAGAGCGCGCGCTGCACGCCCTGCGCGCCCAGCGCATCGAGCGCGCCTGCCAGCGCGCACACGAGCGCCGACGCCCCGGCGCACACGATGTCTCTGCCCGGGCAGAAGTCTGCGTGGCCGTCCGCGCGCAGCACGCACCGCCCGTCCCGGCGGATGTACGCGAAGCGGGTCACAGGCTCAGCTTCACGCGCTCGCCGCGCTCCGCGCGCGCGGCGAGTGCCGCGCGGTCGGCGCGGCTCATGCGCGACACGTCCGGCCGCACCACGATGCCGGCCCCGCCGCCGCCCAGGCCGTTTTCGGCCGGGCGCAGGCCGCGGGCGCGGATGTGTTCGGCCACGCGCTGCTCGGCGCTGCGGCCCGCGCGCACGCAGGCCGCCTCCAGCAGCGCCTGCGCGTGCAGCGCGAACCACGCCGTGCGCACGTCCACACCGGCGCGCAGCAGCGCGCAAAACTGTGCATCGCTCAGCGCTGCGCCCAGGTCAAAGTCCGGGCACTGCGCCGCCAGCTCGTCCGCCTCGCGCGACCAGCGCGCGGCGGATTCCTCGGCCGCGCGGCGCGCCCGCTGCTGGGCCTTGCGCTCGATCGCGCCGCGCAGCGCGCCGACGGTCACGGCCTCCTCGGCCGGCGCACGCGGCGCGGCCGTTTCGGGTGCTGCGGATGCGCTCTGCTCCGGCGCGGTGGGGATGTTTTGTTCGTTCATACTCTGTGCTCCCTTCTGCCCTCAGCGGGCGCTCGCTGTGATGACGCGGTTTTTCTCTGCCTGCGCCCGCAGCAGCGGGTCGGCGGACGTGTCCGTGCCCGCGTCCGGCGTCTCCGGCTGCGGCGGCACGATGCTGCTGCGCACGGCCTCAAGCACCTTGTCGCGCCCCGGAAACTGCATCATCTCCAGCATCGGCACGGCCTGCTGCGCGAACGCGGGGTTAAACACGCCCAGCTGATACAGCTGCCGTGCCAGCTCGTTTTGTGACGCGGTCGCGTACGGGCTCTCCTTCTGCGCGTGCACCGACACGTCGAATGCCGGCGCGCGCAGCAGCGCCATGCCGTCGGCGTCCATGCCCACGGTCCTAGCCTGCAGCCCGGCGTTGGAGTACGTGCAGAACGCATAGCCCTGCGCGCCCGGCGCCGCCACGCGAAACGGCCGCGTCTCGGTGTAGTACGCGCGGATGAGCTCGATCACGAGCTCGACCACGCGCTCGAACGCGCGGTAGCTCGCGCGCAGCGTGTCACGGCTGGACTTGCTGCCGGCCTCCTGCAGCGCCGCGATGGCGCTCGCCGCCGTCACGCCGCCGGACACGCTGCCCTGCGTCACGTCGCGGCTGTTGCTCGTCTCCTTGAGCTCGTCGATCTTCAGCTGCAGCATGTTCACCCACTGGCCGTCGAGGTTGTAGAGGCTGATCTGGCGCAGCCGTTCGTCGTCGATGCTGCCCTCAACCTCGACGAGCGGCTTCGACCAGTCGAGAAATTCCTGCGCGTTCACGCCGCAGCCCTTCTTGACCCAGAAGCGCGGGGTGGAGGCCTTCATGCTCATCTCCAGCAGGTTGCCGCTCAGGCGGTCGATGTACTGCTGCGGGTCTTTGCTCACGGCAATCATGCCGAAGCCGCACGGCGTGCCGGCCTCGGGGTAGAGCACGTCGAACACGATCGGGTACTGCCCGTGCGGGTAGAAGCCGCCGGCCATGGCGGGGTCGTTCTCGCTGGCGTAGAGCAGGTCGCGCCCGGTGAATTTGATCAGGTGCAGCGCCGTGCCGCCGCCGGGCAGCGGCTTTTTGTAGTACCAGTCGACGACGATACTCTTGTTCGAGGTGTCCACCGCGTCGTCATACAGATACTGCGCCAGCTCCACGCCGCAGTTGCCGGGCCGCGCGTCGGGCCAGGCGGCGGAAATGTCGTCGTTGTCCATGAGCGCGCACACGAAGAGGTTGCGGCTGGCCTGAATGTCCGTGATGCCCGGCTCCCAGAACAGGTTCAGCAGGTCGAGCTGGCGCACGGCCACGTCGCCGAGGCCGTTGCTCCCGGCGCTGTCCCAGAACACGCCGTAGGCCGCGCACCCGTGCTTGAGCTTGTACCACCACGCATCGGACCACACCTGCTCAAAGTGCGTCTTTTCCAGCACGGCCGGCACGATGGCCGACAGCGCCTTCGCGTCCGGTTCATCCTGCTCGCTGCGCGGCAGGATCACCGCCTCCGGGAAGCTGTCCATCGCGTCGGCGTGCTTCGAGACAATGGCGTTGAACAGCCACGCGCTCGTCGGCTCTACCACGTCGCCGCCCTGCTCGCGCCGGCGGTCGCGCAGATACTGCCAGTGCCGCAGGCGGTACCACTGCTCGTCGGCGATGATGCGCGCCTCGAGCGCGCGCTTGCCGTCCTTGTACCGGCGCAGAAGCTCCGTGCCGCGCGCCACGTCGTCCGGCGTGATCACGGGCGCGGCCATGTCCGGCCCGGCCGCCTCTGCCGCACCTGCCGCCGCATCCGCCGCGCGGTAGGGCATGGGGTTCGTTTTCTCGTTTGTCATAGACTCTCCTTTGCTGCCGTTTCCGGCGAAATGGTTTACATAACTTTTCGCATTTTGCGAGAAAAAGAGACTGCCGTCGCAGTCTTTTTATGTTTACATAACTAATAACTGCTCAGCGGGTCGAACACTTTCGGCGTCCGTTGTACCACGGGCCGCGGCGCGATGGGGTCGGACTGGCACAGATACCGGATCTCGTCGGCGATGTGGTCCTCCTGCCGCGTGTCCACGTCCTCGGGCGCGTGTGCGTCGTAGCGCAGCAGCGGCAGCGTGCGCCGCGTGTCCCGGCAGTTGCGGAAGACATACAGCATTGGCAGCCCGGCAGCGTCGAACGCCAGCCGATAGTGCACCTGCATCCAGCCGGGCAGGCGCTTGTGGTCGCCCGGCTCGAAGTACACGCCGTACCGGTCGGCAATGTCGGCGATGCTGTCGCCGCGCGATGCGTCCCAGATCGCGGGGTCGGCCACGCCGCGGATATCCCGGCCGCGCAGATAGGGGTGCGTGGCCTCCGTGGTGCGGATCTGCTCGAAGATCTGCTCCGGCGTCCAGCGCACGCCGGTGTCCGGCTCGCCGGGCACGCAGCCGTAGAGCTCGAGGATGCGGTACAGCCGCCCGTCGAAGTCCACCGCCCACCAGCCCACGGAAAACGGCTTGGCGTACCCGAAGTCGAAGCTGCGGTACACCCGCCACGTGTTCGGAATGTCGAACGGCTCGATCACGTGCGTCCACTTCCCGTCGGCGTAGTGCGCGGGGTCGTCGCGCCACTCGGCGAATACCTGCCCCTCGTACACGTTCCAGTCTCCCTCAAGATGCGCGCGCCGCCGTGCGGGCGGCAGCGCCTCCAGCCGCTTGAGATAGCCGGGGTCGCGCTGCATGAGCACCTGGTTGTCGTAGACCTTCGCCGGGATGAACACATAGTCTGCCGGGTCTTCGCCGTCGTGAAACGCGCGGTCGATGAACAGGCGCTTGATGTAGGCGTGGCCCGGCCCGCCGGGGTTGCACGTGTAGTAGATGCGCGGGGCGAAGTCCGTGCGCGTCGTGCGCAGGCAGGTGGCGATGAACGTCAGCCAGTCGGGCTCGAAGTTCGTCGCCTCCTCGAAGCCGATCACCTCGTACTCCTGCCCCTGATACTGGGCGCAGTCGCTGTCGCTGTCGCAGTAGCCCATCACGAGCCGCGACCCGTTCGGGAACCGGAACGCGCGCTCCGCGCCGCTCCACGCGGCATAGCCCGCCAGCTCCCGCTGCAGCGGCAGGATGTGGTTGGCGCGCAGCTCCGGCAGCGTCCGGCGCAGCAGCAGCAGCTTCAGCCCCGGATAGCGCATCGCCAGCAGCACGAGCTTGCGCCGCATGGCCCAGCTCTTGCCGCCGCCGCGCGCCCCGCCGTAGGCGATGTTGGCCGCCTCCGCGCGGAAGAACGCCTGCTGCCGCGGGTTCGGCGTCTCGCGCCGCAGTACCTTATAAATATAGGGTTCGTTAATATAGGGTTCGTTTTTGCGTGCCATCGCGCCTCCTCACTACCGACTCCACTGCTCGAGCGCGCCCTCGAAGCGCAGCACCTCCGGCTCGGCCGCGCCCTCGTCCTTCGCGGGCGCGGCCTTGCCCCGCTCGTGGCCGAGCACCATGCCCGCCGCCTTGAGCCGCAGCTCCGGCTTCACGGACGCATCGGCCACCATGGCCGCCAGCTGCTCGAGGATGCGCTCCTTCTCGTCCTCGAGGTCGATCATGTCGCGCGCTCCCGGTACGAGAGCACGTAGTCCTCGCCGTCGGCAGCCGCCGCAAATTCGTAGGTCTCCAGCGCGTCGTGCACGGCCTGCTTCGGCAGCCGCAGCGTCGCGCCGTCGCCGCAGCGCACGCACAGCGCAGCCAAAATCGCGCCCGACAGGCCCAGCAGCTCCTCATACGCCGCGCGCTGCTCGCGCAGCTTTCGCCGCAGGTCGGTGTTCGTCTGCTTTTTCATGTACCATCCTCCTTGTTTTCTTCCATGGCCGCCGCGCGCAGCCGTGCGCGTCGCCGCCGCTGCCGCTCGCGGCTGGCCGCCCGCTGGTCGATCAGGCGGCCGGTGTAGTCGCCCCAGTCGTGCAGCCGCCAGTCCGCGTCCACAAACCCGGACGTGCGCAGCGCCACCGCGAGGTCGCCGGCCCGGCGCTCGCTGAACTGGCAGATCTCCGCCAGCTGCCTTGCCGGCAGGGCGGATAGGTCGCCGTCCGGCGCATTGTCCAGTGCCCACAGCCACAGCAGGCACATGTGCCCGAGTGCCGCCGGCGTGCGCAGCCCCAGCGCGTCGCGCAGGGCCAGCAGCTTGCGGTGCTGCGGCAGCGACTGGTGCAGTTCAATCCATGCCATGCCCCGGGCCGCGCCCGGCCACGGATCGTTTCCGTTTTTTCATTCCGGCGGTCCCTCACCTCCTTACGGTTTACATAACACTGCTCCTCCGCCGGTTCGGCGGCATTTTCCCCGCCGAAGCGGCAGCTTTGGCTGTGGAAGCCGCGCATTTGCCCGGCTTCGCGCCGGAGATCGGCTGCGCTTGGCCGCACAGTGTCGGAAGCGGCCCCTTCTATTTCCATTTTATTATGCATTTGCATATATGTCAAGTGAAATATTATGTACGTCACGAAAAATATTCCGCACCGTCCGCGCACGTCCGCGTGATCGCGACCGGATTCTCCGCCTCATAGGTTTACATAACGCCATTTTCGGATTCTGTCGAAATCTCTGCGTCCCCACTTTCCGCGCCAAAACCGGGCGCAATTTGCCCGCCGCGCCCCACGAAAGTTGGCAGAGAAAGCAAAAAAGGTTGCAATTCCGTAACAGCTGGTGTAAGATAAACAATTGTGTGTATGCGTTATGTCAACAACCAGGCAAAATACCGGAACATAAGGAGTCATCTATGAAGAAACGAATCCTCAGTCTGGCGCTGACGCTGTGCCTGCTGGCGGGGCTGCTGCCCTGTCTGACGGTGGGTGCTGCGGCGGCCGACCGGGTCGATGCCGCGCCCTATGCGAGCGTGGAATATACGAAAAACGCCGACGTGAAGACGGGCACGGTCCGCTACGTCTGCCAGGTGCCGGCCTACAGCGATCTGTTCTGCTCGGATTACTGGGGCAGCTACACGAACTATGCCAACCACGAGTGCTTCACGGCGTGCATCTCCATGGCGCTGTCGTACCTCGGCCTGGACGCCACGCCCGGCGCGCTCGGCGATTACTGGCGCAGCCGCGGCCACTCCGGCACACCCTTTGCCACCACGCCGGATGACGTCGCCTTCAGCGGCGCGACGTACAGCAAGACCTCGCTCGCCGAGGGCATCGCGCGCTACGTCGACGGCGCGGGCAGCTACAGCCCGCCGATCATCCACCTCAACGGCTACTCGGCCAACGGCCACTATGTCATGATCATCGGCCAGATCTCGGCCACGGAGTACCGCGTGCTCGATCCGGCCGTGAAGTCGATCTATTCCATGACGCTCACGAACGGCAGCACCGTGCATTATTTCAAGGGCAGCGAGCGCGTCACGGAGGCGGTGCAGTACTACTATCCGGTGCACCACTGGAGCGCCTGGACGGCCATCGAGACGGACGACGGCGCCGTGAACATGGAGCGCACCTGCGTCGACTGCGGCAAGACGGAAACGGCCAGGATCCCGGATCCCTGCGTCGGTGACGAATACTGTGCCGGCGGCGTGTTTGACGATATGCCGGCAGCGAGCAGCTGGATGCACGAGGGCATTGACTATTGCGTGCTCTTCGGTCTTATGAACGGCGTCGGCAAGAACCAGTTCGACCCCATGGGGCAGACGACGCGCGCCATGCTCGTGTCGATCCTCTATCGGATGGCCGGCGAGCCGGACGTGTCCGAACTGCCGGAGGCGCCGTTTGTGGACGTTTCGGACGACACCTGGTATGCTGCCGCCGTGCGCTGGGCCTATGCCAACGAGGTCGTGCTCGGCACGGACGACACGCACTTTGCGCCGGATGCCCGCCTCACGCGCGCGCAGCTGGTCACGATGCTCTACCGCGCCTACGGCCCGGAAAAGGGCGTCCGCCCGCGCCCAATCGGCGGCTATACGGACTGGAACACCGTGCCCGACTGGGCGTATTCCGCCACGACGTGGGCGGTCTCCATGGGCATCCTTTACGGCACGAGCAGCACGGAGCTCAGCCCGAATACCGGCGCCAACCGCGCGCAGCTTGCCCTGTTCATGATGCGCACCTGCCGCCTGCAGGGAGAGCTGGATTCCTGAAAAATCCGGACAAACGGGTAGAATCGTTTCGCAAAGTGTGCAAAAATGTTACATCATCGCAATAATGACCAATGAATTATGGTGACATGTGGGTTACTATAGGGCCAGAAAAAACAGCGCCGGTGTTTGCCCGGCGCAGGAACGGAGGCACACTTCATGAAGCAGAACCGGACGCGCACGGCGCTCGCGGATGCATATATGCACCTGCTCAACGACTACACGATCGACCGCATCACGGTCAAGATGATCACGGACGCCGTTGGCTGCAGCCGCAAGACGTTCTACTATTATTTCACGGATGTTTACGTGCTCACGCAGTACGTGTTTGAGCTGCGCGTGCAGCAGTTTCTGGACACGAACGGCAACTTCGAGACCATGCGCGAGGGCTTTCTGACGCTGGCGGCGAACCTCTCGAACGACCGGCAGGCCATCCTGAACATCTACCACGGCTACGGCAAGGAAGAGCTCGAGCGCTTCACGTGGGAGACGAGCGATTACTATGCCCGCCAGGTCATCACGCGCTACGCGCAGAACATGGACATCGCGCCCGAGGATCTCGAGGCGATCATCCGCATGTACACGGACATGATGTTCGGCATGCTCATCGACTGGATCAACAACGGCATGGAAGGGGACTATTCCCGCAAGCTGGACATTGCGCTCACGGCGCTCATGCCGGTGCTGCGCGCCAACTGCCGCAGCGCGAAAGCGGCGGCGGCCAACGGCCAGTAAACCGCATAAAAACACCCGGATCTCTCACGAGATCCGGGTGTTTTTTTCGATTGCAGGATCACTGCTCGCAAAACCGCATCAGCACGGTCGCAACTTCGGCGCGTGTGCCGGTCTTCTGCGGTGCGAGGGTGGTCGCGGACGTGCCGGCGATCACGCCGGTGCCCACGGCCCAGGCCATGGCCTCACGCGCCCATGTGGACACGCGCGCCTGATCCTGATAGCCCGCGAGCGCGCCGTCCGGGCCGCTGAGCGCCTGCTCGCGGCCGGCGTAGCCGTAGAGCATGGTCACCATCTGCTCGCGGGTCAGCGCTTCGTTCGGCGCAAACTGCGTCGGGGACACACCGGCGACCACGCCCGCGTTGTACGCCCAGATGACGGCGTCGGTGTACCAGCTGCCGCCCGCGTCGGTAAACGGGCAGCTCAGACCGCGCACGGACGGCGCGCCCTCGAGCGCGTAGAGCACCTGCGCGAACATGGCGCGCGTCATCTGTGTGTTGGGCTGGAAGCGGTTGCTGCCCATGCCGTTCATGATCCGGCCGTACTTGACGTAGTCCACGGCGGGGGCATACCATGCGTCCGCAGCCACGTCGTCAAACAGGCCCGTGTAGCTTACGGTCTGCTTGCTGGTCATGTAGTCGTCCGGCAGGCTGCGCAGCCAGGCGAGGCCCGGCTCGCCGCAGTGGGCCAGCCCGATCACGAGCAGGTTTGCCAGCAGCGTCATCGTTGTGCCGGGGTATTTGAGCGCCATTTTCGACAGGCGCGGCGCGAGCATACCCATCGCGGCCTCGATGCCCGCAAGGTCGTAGGTCAGAACGCCGTTTTCCTGCAGCGCCTCGACCAGATAGCCGGTCAGGAGCTTGGCGGCCGTGCCGTTTTTGATCATGCCGGGGATGGTCAGCGAGTAGAAGAGTTTCTTCCAGTTGTCCTGCACCTTTTTGGCGAAGTCCTCGGCCACGCCGGAGGTGTCCTTATCGGCCGCACCGAAAATATCCGCCAGCAGGGCCACAAGGAAGTCCTGCATGTTCTCCGCATAGTCTTCGCGTGAGGAGGCGAGGCACGTCGTGATCGCCTCGCAGAGGTCAGCGTAGAATTCCTTCTGCGTCATGTTGACCTTGAAGATCTTGCCCAGATCGCCGCTCGTGATGTCCTTCGGGTCAATGCCCCAGGCCTGGAAGTAGTCGGGCCAGTAGATGCCGCCGTTGTTCGGGATCTTCACGAATTCCCTGAGCATGGCGGCCTTGTAGGTGAGGTAGTTGTCGTCACCCTTGGTCGGCACGACGCGGTCGACGCCGTAGCGGGCGAAGTCCCAGTTGTCGAACGCGACGTAGGTCACGAGGTCGTTTTCATTGACGAGATTCTGGATGTTGTCATACACGCGGCCCTGCACCTGCTCTTTCATCGCGCCCATGGGCGGCTCATAGCAGTAGCAGTACAGGTCGTGCGGGCTGAGGCTGACGCCCGCGCCGAGGCTGTAGCCGTTGTCGAGCGCGCCGCCGACCATGTTGGACACGGCCGCGCCGCGGCTGTAGCCCGCGATCCAGATCTTCACCCGGCCGGAGATGCCGGTGTCGGCAATGTAGCCGCGCAGGTAGTCGAGCACCTGGTCGCGGCCGAGGGCGAAGCCCTTGTGCTCGCCCGCAGCATCGAGCCGGGCGTTGCCGCCCCACTCGGCGTGGTAGTTGTTGCCGCGCACGCCGACGGCGATGAGCGTGTAGCTGCCGCCGTTGTCGCGGATGGTCTTGCTGGCGCAGCTGATGCCGATGGAGTCGGCCTCGGCGGGCTGGAACATCCATTTGTTCGACCGGATATTCTCAAAGCCGCACTGCTCGGCCATGGACACAAAGTTGCGGTTGCCGGTGGCGTAGTTGTCCGTCTTTTCGGAGTCCTTGCTCGTATAGGCCGCGAACGCGAGGCCCATGGACATCAGCGCGAGATCCTTGCGGTACGTGTAGCCGCTCCGGGTGAACAGATCATCGCTGTACGTAAAGGCCGCTTCATAGTCGTGGGTGTCGATCCCGTGACCGGAAGCGTAGCGTACCGTGACGGTCCTGGCGTCCCCCGTGTCCGCCGCGGCGGCGGCCGGCACGAGCGACACGGTCAGCACCAGACACAGCAGCAGGCTGATGATGCGCTTTTTCATGTTCTTTCTCCTCCCATTTTTGTCGGTCTGCAAGTTCAGATACAACCAATTTTATTATACGTATGAAAAATAGAAATAGCAAGGAACAATTTCCATCCGCCTGTTCAGGACCGGCAAAAAAATGCCCCGCAGCGCCCATGGGCGCTGCGGGGCAGAAAATGTGCGGTGTTTATTGCCGGAACATGGTGTAAGCACGGCCGTCGCCAACGGCGTCGGCGATCATCATACGGTCGCTGAGCACGGAAAAGCGGTAAAACGCCACGGCGTCTTCGCCCGTTCCGGCGTAGATGGCGCCATCGCGCAGGGAGCATTCCTTTCCGCTCAGGCCGGGCAGGGAGCAGGTCACGGTGCCGTCGTCGGCAACGGTCAGCTCGCCCGCGTCGCTGCTCCAGCTTCCGGTCAAAAACGCCTGCGCGTAGCTGTCGTCGCGCATGATAACCTGATTGGTGTCGGAAAAGCCGATAAGCTCCATGAGCTTCTGCGCGGCCTGCGCGTTGGTCATGCCGGACGCGAGCGCAAGCTGGCCCAGGCTGTCGCACAGGTGGGCGTTGGTGAGAAACAGGCGCTTGTCGCTGTCGGAATAATTGCGCGCGGCGAGCACGGTGTAGTCTGCCAGCGCGGTCTGGTAATCCTGCGCGCTGTAGGCCTCCGCGGCCGCGGCGTAGATCTGCGGCAGGCTCTTGGCCTCTATGGTGTCGAGCACGCCGCTGTAGGCCGCAAGGCCTGCGTCGGTGTAGGTCTCGCGCAGGTCGTCGAGATACATGAGCGCCTGCGTGTACTGCCCGGCCTGATAGAGCCGGCCGGTTCGGATGATCTCCGTGCGCAGGCTATTGTCCCCGGCGGGAAAGAGCTTGACGTCGCCGCGCAGGGTCTCGGCGGTGTCAAACTGGAAGTTGCAGATCGCGTCCTTGACGCGGCTGTTCACGGCCGCGTCCTGCGAGGCGACGACGGCGAATCCCGCGCCGACGGCGATGAGCACGATGGTGATGCCGATGAGCAGCGCACGCAGCCGTTTGTTGTTCCAGATCTTTTCGTGCAGGACCGGCCGCCCGCACTGCGGGCAGCGGCGCGCGCCCTGCGGCAGCTCCGCATGGCATTCGCGGCATTGCATATGCTGTTCCCCCCTCACGATGGTCGCGCCTTTTTTTTACACAAACCAGGCGCAACGCTCATTATAGCCGATTCCGGTGCGCAGTGCAAGCCGCGCGGCGGGAAAAGCCGCGAAAACCTGTCAGGAACGCGCTAAGAAAGCGGTAAGGAAAATTGCGCACATGGCGCTGTTTGTCCGCTTGACATCCGGTGCGGATCCGGTAAAATAAACCTGTAACCGGTATTGCCGCCAATCTGTCCGGCGCCGAAGTGTGTGCGGCGGCGGAACATCAAGAAAGGGGTAAAGCAGCATGAACGCAAATGCATTCGTCCACTGGGGCCTCGGCCTCGCATCCGACATTCTGGAGATCTGCAAGGAGGGCAAGGCTGCCGCGATCGTTGACGCGATCGACAAATGGTATCCCGAGCTCCTGTAAGCAGAAACAGGAAAAATGGTCCCCCGGAGCACCGCTCCGGGGGATTTTTTGTGTCGAACCGTACCGATTGGGTGAATAACCACGCACGCAGAGGTTGAAATCCGGCGAAATGCGCGCTATACTATCGCCAGACCAGACCCCACTGGTCATTGTTGCTGTAAGGAGCATATTCTCATGCAGAAGTTTGAAAAGCACAGCCCGGTCGTCGTGACCGAGGTCACGACCAAGCACGAGCTGCGCCAGTTTATGCAGTATCCCAATCGGCTCTATGCCGATAATCCAAACTACATTCCCTCGTTCTACGGCGATGACCTCTCGGACTGGACGCCGGGCAAAAACCCCGCGTTTGATTATTGCGAGGCGCGCTGCTGGCTGGCCCGGCGCGACGGAGAGATCGTCGGCCGCATCGGCGCGATCCTCAGCCACAAGGCCAATGACAAGTTCGGCACGCACCGCATGCGCTTCAGCCAGGTGGACTTCGTGGATGATTCCGAGGTTTCGGCGGCGCTGTTCGGCACGGTCGAGCGCTGGGCGCGCGAAAAGGGCTGCGACCAGGTGCACGGCCCGCTCGGCTTCACGGACATGGACCGCGAGGGTATGCTCGTCGAGGGCTTTGACCGCCGAAGCCTGTTTTTCACCAACTACAACGCGCCGTATTATCTCGAGCACCTCACCCGACTCGGCTACCGCAAGGATGTTGACTGGATCGAGTACCGCATCACCGTGCCCGAACCGGGCGGCGCGGAGGCCGAGCGCCTGCACAAGCTCTCGGAGTTCATCCTCAAGCGCAAGCACCTGCACGTGGCCACCGTGCACCACAAGAGCGAGTACGGCCCGTTTGTCCGCCAGGTCTTTGAGCTGGTCAACGCGGCCTATGCGCCGCTCTACGGTGTCGTGGAGCTCTCGGACGAGCAGATTGAGCGCTATGCCAACAAGTTCATCCCGCTCGTAGACCCGGACTTTGTCTGCTTCGTGGTTGACGAGCAGGATCAGCTCGTGGCCTTCGGCGTCACGGCGCTTGACCCCTCGGTCGCGCTCAAGCACTCCGACGGCCGCCTGTTCCCGTTCGGCTGGGCGGGCGTGCTCAACGACCTGCACCACAGCGACACGCTCATCATGCTGCTCACGGCCGTGCGGCCTGATCTGCAGGCCGAGGGCATCAATGCCGTCATGATGGATCATGTCTGTCAGAGCTGCAACCGCCACGGCGTGCGCTTTGCCGAGACCGGCCCGATGCTCGAGCTCAATGACCACATCCTCGCGCAGTGGAAGCGGCTCGAGAAAGAGCAGCACAAGCGCCGCCGCTGCTTCATCAAGGATCTGGATCATGACGTCAACGCGGCCAACGCCGCCGCAGCGCAGACCGAGACCCCGGAGACGGAAAGCGCCGAATAACGCGGATGCGAAAGAAAAAATGACCAGCGCGCCGGCTTTGCCCGGCGCGCTGGTTCTTTTCAAGCCTTCTCCTTGCTCCTCGCGGGGAAATGGTGCATGATTTTATATATGTTTGCGTAGCAGGGGAGCCCGAGGGGGCAAGGCCCGCCTCGGATGAGATCACGCATCGCCGCAAGGCGATGCCTTCTCCCTGAGGAGAAGGTGGCGCGGCGGTACGCCGCGACGGATGCCGTGGAAGGGCCGCGGTTTCTTCCGGCGCTGCCGCCCATGCACCGCGCTCCGCCCGCACCCGCAAACAAAAAAGGCGCTGCCGCGGCAGCGCCTTTTTCCTATCTTGTTGTTTCTCAGCCCTTCGCGCGCTCGAGATACTCGCCCACGCGGGTGTCGACGCGGATGCGGTCGCCGGGGTTGATGAACAGCGGCACCTTGATCTCAGCGCCGGTCTCGAGGGTGGCGGGCTTGGTGGCGTTGGTGGCCGTGTTGCCGGCGAAGCCCGGATCGGTGTCGGTCACTTCGAGCTCGACGAACGTGGGCGGCTCGACCAGGAACACCTTGCCCTTGTAGGAGCTGATGACGCACTCCATGTTCTCCTTCACGAAGCGGAAGTTGCTGCCGAGCGCGCTCTCGTCGATGGGGATGAGCTCGTAGGTCTCGGGGTCCATGAAGTAGTAAAGGTTGCCGTCGTTATAGCTGTACTCCATCGTCTTGCGGTCGATGGTGGCGCTCTCGAACTTGGCGGTGGGGTTGAAGGACGTCTCGGTCACGGCGCCGGTGATGACGTTTTTCATCTTGGTGCGCACGAAAGCCGCGCCCTTGCCGGGCTTGACGTGCTGGAACTCGACGACCTGCATGACCTGGCCGTCCATTTCGAAAGTAACGCCGTTGCGGAAATCGCCTGCAGTAATCATATAGGAATCCTCCTCAAGAATGATCAGAATCAAAAATCTTATATAGTTTACACGATTTTGCGTGGTTTGACAAGCGGGTATTTACAGAATGATGAGATTTTTCGGGCTTCGGGTGAGAATTTCCGCGCCGTCGGCCGTCAGATGCATCACGTCCTCGATGCGCACGCCGAATTTTCCGGGCAGGTAGATGCCCGGCTCGGCGGAGATGACGGTGTGCTCCGGCAGCTTCGCGTGCACGCCGGGGGCGGCGATGGGGTGCTCGTGAATGTCGAGCCCCAGACTGTGGCCGAAGCTGTGACCGAAGTACGCGCCGTAGCCCGCGTCGCTGATGACCTTGCGCGCAGCGCCGTCCACGCGCTCGCCGGTCACGCCGGCCTTTGCCGCGGCGATGCCGGCCAGCTGCGCATTGAGCACGATCTGGTACACGCTGCGCATCTCGTCGCTCGGCATGCCGACGGCGACGGTGCGCGTCATGTCCGAGCAGTAGCCGTTTTTGCGGCAGCCAAAGTCCATCGTCACAAAGTCGCCCGCGGCCACGCGCCGGTCGCCGGGCACGCCGTGGGGCATGCTCGTGTCCGGGCCGGTGAGCACGATGGGGTCAAAGCTCGTGCCCTCTGCGCCGAGACGCAGCATGCGGTAGATGAGCTCGGCCGCGATCTCGCGCTCGGTCATGCCGGGGCGGATGACAGTGCAGATCTGCGCGAACGTCTCGTCCGTGATCTGCTGCGCCTGATACATCATCGCCAGCTCCTCCGGCTGCTTGGCCGCGCGCAGGTTGCGGATCAGGTTCTGCGCCGGCTGCAGCTTCAGGCCGAAGAGCTGCTCATAGGCTGTGAACTCGGCATAGCTCGTTGTCTGCTCCTCGCCGCCGAGGATCTGCACGTTCGCCTCGCGCAGGATGCCCTGCACGAGCGTGCGCATCGGCGCCTCGCGCGAGCACAGCAGCACCTGGGCGATGCCGGTCAGCGCGGCGCGCGCGGCCTCGATGTAGCGGGCGTCGGTGATGAAAAATGCCTGGTGCACCGTCACGATCACGGCGCCGTCCGAGGACGGGAAGCCGGTGGCGAACCGGCGGTCGTTTTCGTCGGTGAGCAGGATGGCGTCCAGGTGCGCCTGTGTCAGCGCGCGCTGGATGCGGGCAATGTTGTTGAGCATGAAAAATACACCTCCGTGGGAATGGGTCTGCGTTCAGGATTGTGCGTCCGTGGCCGGGTCGGTCAGGGCGAGGTCATTTGCGGTCAGCGGGGCGTACAGTGCGTCGCCGTCCGTGTCTTCCAGTCCGACGGCCGACACGCCGTCGAGCGCCGTGCCGGACAGCACCAGACAGGCCAGCGCCTGCGTGCGCGCGATGCCGCTCGCCGTGTCGGAGCTTGTCACCGTCAGCCAGAGCGTGCCCGCATCGTCGATGCGGTAGCCGCCGAGCGTCAGCCACCCGCGCACGGGGTTGAAGCACGTGCTGTCGCCGGGCGCCGCGCCGAGCGCGTCGATCATCACCTGCACCGGATCCGTGCCGTCGGGCACGGTGATCGTCTCCGTCTGCAGGAGGGCAGCGCCCTCTTTTGCGATGCGGTATACCGTCACGGTCTGCCGCCTGGCGCAGCCCGCGCAGCCGAGCGCGAGCGCGAGGGTCAGCAGCAGGGGAAGCCAGCGCTTCATGTCTCCGGCACCTCCTTTTGCGTCTCCGGCGCGCCGCTCGCCGCCGCGCGCGGGAACGTCACGGTAAAGCACGTGCCGTGCGGTTCCACGCCGTCCACGGTCACGACGCCGCCGTAGAGCGCGGCCGCGTCGTGCACGATCGACAGGCCGAGACCGCTGCCGCCGTGCTCGCGCGAGCGGGCCTTGTCCACGCGGTAAAAGCGGTTGAAGATGTTCGGCCGGTCGGCCTCGGGGATGCCGATGCCGGTGTCGGCCACGGACAGGATGCTCTGCTCGCCGCGCGTCTCGACACGCACGGTCACGTCCCCGCCCGGAAGATTGTACTTGATGGCGTTTTCAACGAGGTTAAAGACGATGTGGTAAATGTCGTCCTCGGACGCGCGCACGGTCACGCCCTCGCTCATGAGGCACGTGATCGTCACGCTGCTCCGGTCGGCCAGCGGGCGCAGCAGGTGCAGCGTCCCGTGCACGGCCTGCTGCAGGTCGACGATCGTCACGTCCGGCTGCACGCCGTCGTCGCGCCGCGACAGGTCGAGCAGCTTCTCGGTCGTGCGCTGCAGGCGCTCGGCCTCGCTGCCGATGTCGGCCACGAACTCGCGCATCGTCGTGCTGTCCATGTCCGCGCTCTGGGAGATGCTGTCCGACAGCAGGCGGATGGACGCCAGCGGCGTCTTGAGCTCGTGCGATGCGTCGGAGACGAACCGGCGGCGCTGGGCCTCGGTCGTCTCGAGCCGTTCGGTGAGGTTGTTGAATTCCTGCCCGAGCTCGGTCAGCTCGTCGTGCCCCGAGAGCGTCAGGCGGAAGCTGTAGTCGCCGCGCTGCACGGTGCGCACGCCGTCGGCCAGCTGCGTGATGCGCCGCGTGAGCATCTTGATGGAAAACCACAGCACCACGAGCGCGGCCGCGCCGATGCCGATCGTGATCGTGGCGAGCCGGCGCTGGATGCTGCCGATGAGCGCAGCGCGCTCGCCGTCGCTCTCGCAAACGTACACGGCGCCGACGGTCCGGCCGCTGTTCATGACGGGCATGGCCGCGCGGCTGAGAAACGCGCCGGTCGTGTAGTGCGAGTAGAACACGGCCTGTCCGTCGAGCGCGCGCACGAGCTCGGGGTAGAGCACGTATTTGCCGCGGATGTTGTTTTCGCTCGCGGAGTCATACACGGCCAGCCCCTCGCTGTCGGTCACGATGATGCGCGTCAGGTCGCGCAGGTCGAGCAGGGCGAGCACCTGCCGGGTGTTGTCCGGCGTGAGATTGTCGAGCAGCGACAGGGAGGACGACACGACGGCGGCGCGGTTTGTCAGCGCGCTCTGCTTTTCGGTGAATACGATGTCGCGCGAGGCGCGCGTGGGGTAGGTGTTCATGAGCGCGAGCAGGATCGCCACGAGGATCGTGAACGTCACGGCGAAGCGAAACTGCACGCTCGATACCAGCCTGTGCGGCAGCCGGAGGCGAAACGGATGCTGCTTCATCCGTCAGGCCTCGGCGAAGTAGTAGCCCACGCCCCACTTGGTGATGATGTATTCGGGTGCGGCGGGGTTGCGCTCGAGCTTCTCGCGCAGGCGGCGGATGTGCACGTCCACGGTGCGGATATCGCCCTGATAGTCGTAGCCCCACACGAGGTCGAGCAGCTGCTCGCGCGAGTAGACCTTGCCGGGGTTGCGCATGAGCAGCTCGATGAGGTCGAACTCCTTGAGCGTCAGCTCCACGTTCTGGCCGAAGCGGCGGGCGCTGCGGCGCTCGGGGTCGATCTCGATGTGGCCGCGCACGAGCTTGCCGCCGTCCGGCTCGGCCGGGGCGGCGGGGGCCATGCTCGAGCGGCGAATGAGCGCGCGGATGCGCGCCTTGAGCTCGAGGATGTTAAACGGCTTCGTGATATAGTCGTCCGCGCCGGATTCAAAGCCGATGAGCTTGTCTGCGTCCTCGCTGCGAGCCGTGAGCATGATGATCGGCACGGTGGAAAACTGCCGGATCTGCTGGCATGCGCCGAGCCCGTCGAGCTTCGGCATCATGAGGTCGAGCAGGATCACGGCGTACTCGCCGCGGCGCGCCATGTCCACGGCGGTCTCGCCGTCATAGCACACGTCCACCTGATAGCCCTCGTTTTCGAGGTTGAATTTGATGCCCTTGACGATGGTTTTTTCGTCGTCCACAACCAGTATTTTCATCGCGGTCCCTCCGTTTGCGTCTTTTCGCGGAAATGATTTGCTTTTCGCCGCCGGAATTATTATAATGGGGCAAGACACTGCCATTTGTCCCGGCCGCGCGGCAGCGCCGTCTCCGGCCGGATATTCCATTATATCATAGTTCCATGGAGAAAGATATGAAAAAATATCGCATTTTGCCGCTGCTGCTCATCGTCTGCCTGCTGCTGACGGCGGCTTTCCCGGCCGCCGCCGCGAAAAACACCGCAGACAATTCGGCCGATACCCCCCAGAGCACCGCAAACGTCTCGTCCGACGGCGTGCCCCAGAGCACTGTCCAGGCGCAGGAGGGGTCGTATGTTTTCGGCAGCGACGCGGTCAAGTCCGCGCTCGATGAAAAGCTGCAGGCCAACTGCGTCCTGCTCGCCGACGAGGACAGCGGCCAGTATTACTATACCCGCAACATCGACGCCAAAGCCTACCCCGCGAGCCTGACGAAGATCATGACGCTCCTGCTCGCGGTCGAGGCGGTCGAGCGCGGCGACGTGAACTTGAGCGACACCGTCACCGCCTATGACGACTGCAATGCCGACATGGTCGAGGGCGCGAGCAATGCCGACATCAAGGTCGGCGAGACCATGACGTTTGAGGACTTTCTCTACTGCGCCATGATCTCCTCGGCCAACGAGGCGTGCAACGTCGTCGCGGAGTATGTCTGCGGCAGCATCTCGGCGTTCGTGCAGCGCATGAACGAGCGCGCGCAGGCCCTCGGCTGCACGGGCACGCACTTTGTCAACCCCCACGGCCTGCCGAACGACGATCATTATACCACGGCGCACGACCTCTACCGCATCACGAAAGAAGCGCTCAGCCACGAGCTCTTCGCCACGATCTGCAACACGGTCAAGCACACCGTCCCGGCCACGAACCTGTCCGACGAGCGCACGCTCTCGAACACGAACGGCCTCATCAATCCCGAGTCCCCGATGTACCGCGGCTATTATTACGAATACGCCAAGGGCGTCAAGACTGGCCACACCGATGCCGCGGGCTACTGCCTCATCTCCACGGCGGAGAAGGACGGCGTGCGCCTGCTGTGCGTCGTGCTCGGCGGCAAGGGCACGACCCGCGCCAACGGCACGACCGATTTCGGCAGCTTTTCCGACACGCTCACGGCCTACCGCTGGGTGTTTGCCAACTACGGCTGGCGCGATATCGTCAGCGCGAGCGACCTCATCTGCGAAGTTCCCGTGCGCTATGGGCGCGACAGTGACAGCGTGACCGTCCGCCCGGCGCAGAGCATCTCGGCCGTGCTGCCGTCGGCCGATGCGGGCGGCGCGCCGCAGTTTGAGCAGCAGGTCACGCTCTATTCCGAGCGCGACGGCAAACCGCTCGAAGCCCCCGTCAAGGCGGGGGACGAGGTCGGCGAGCTCACGGTGTCGTATGACGGCACGGTCTACGGCACGGTCAAGCTTGTCGCGGCAGTCGATGTCGCCGTGTCGAAGGGGGCGTACATCGGCGGCCACCTGCGCGCCTTTTTCACGAATCCCATTGTGCTCGTCGTGCTGCTGCTCGTCGTGCTGGCCGTCATCGGCTATGTGCTGTGGCTGGTGCGCCGCCGCAAGCAGATCGAGGCCGAGCGCCGTCGCCGCCGCCGCGCGCAGATGGAGGCCGAGGAGGCCCGCCGCCGCGCGCAGATGCGCGAGACGCTGCATGAATTCGACCGCGACCACGTCGGCAGCGGCCGCCGCTGAGCGCGCCCGCGCGCAAACGAGTCCCACCCAGAATCGCCCGCCGGTGCTCCGGCGGGCGATTCTTTATCATTTGTTTACAATTCCGGCCCTCTGGACGGCCCGGATATCTAAGATTTGATGTGGGATTGAGGGAAGGAAGCGTGGTCGTTCCATAAGTGAATGATTGTGCTTTCAGCATCAAAAAAAGAAAGACTGCATTTTCAAAGTTATGTGCTACAAAGCACGCACCTCCTGTTGTAGAATTTTCTATGACAGGAGGTGTTTTTATGAAAAAAGGTACGCCGCATTTCCTTTACACGAATAAGGATAGTCCAGACTATGTGGCACCCTTCGCGCCGTTTTACAGCGACAGGCAAAAGGCAATCCTTTCTGGTGAGCTCTCTGTTGAAGAAGTAGAGCTTCGTGAACTGGGACGCTTGCGAAACAAGGCTCGTAACATGGGTGACGAGGAAAACCTTGAAATCGCAAACATACTCTATGAGGAAAAGAGTAATCCGTCAGCAGGCCTCTACAATCACTACACCGCCGAGGAAGCGGCGGAAATCCTTCGGAAGCTGACGCCGCCGGGGTTTGAGTCGTAGGTGGCAGAGGGCAACTCCGATGGACACGAGCCACAGAAATAATGCTCCTCTGTGTGAGGACGACGATGACATTTGGTACTGGGGCTACTCCATATTCGTGCCGCATATCCCCAACACGCGGGCGTATCCCTATGTGTCCCGCATCATGGGTCCAGACCCCAAGTACCGCTTTGCCCGCAAGTTCCTGCAATACCAGTGGCCGCCAAAGACACCGAAAGGCCGACGGTTCGATGTGGAGCTGTCGGGAGATGGTGTCTACGAGGTCGGCATCAAGCGATGGAACGCGGACAAGACCCTGCTACTGGAGCGGCAGGTATACTGGCTGTTGCTGCTGGATGGCAACGAGTACACCATCCCCAAATGGCAAGTGCTGCTGCTGGTGGAGGCACTACGAAACGGCACTCTCAGCGCCTGAGAAAATAAGAAAGCCCCTGTGAGGTCAATCCTCACAGGGGCATCTTTTTAATGGCACAGTAGAGAAATGCTCATATAAAGTCACTCCTGTCCGCGCTCCTCCATATACTTAAACACTTCTTTATCGGATTTAGCCCTTTTATACCAACCAATGCCTATCATGACAAAGCCAACAATCATTACTACAGTCCTAATTGTTGACGCTGACGAGAGAAAGCAAGAGGCAACAAGTCCTGTACCAGCACCCGTAAAGAAGTCTACGAGTGATTTCTCATGCTTTATTTTTCCCAATACGCGCTCCTTGTCAATAGCTTTTACCATTTTGGAATCCCCCTTCAGTAATGTATCAAGCGATACATCAAATTGATTGCTCATTGCTATGAGAATCTGTAAATCCGGATAACTCTTTTCATTTTCCCAATTCGAAACCGTCTGTCTTGTAACATGGAATAACTCACCAAACTGTTCTTGCGTTAATTGCTGCTCATTACGAATTGCTGATATTTGATTTCCTATGCTCATGGTCAGCACCAACTCCCTCACTGAAAAGAATTTACTACGACCTTGCTTCTTGTCTACTATTATGTAAGAAAAACAGCGCAAAGTAAAGCAATTTACTTTTTGCATTGCGTTTTTCGTGTGGTTAAGTAGGTTTTGCAAATTCTTTTCGACAAACCCGAAGGACACATTGACCATTGCGGCACTTGATGCTATAATACACTGTCTAAGTATCACCATTCCGGCGCACACTGGAACTGCACGGTTCTCTCCGCCGGACAAGAGGAGCAGCTATGTGGATTTCGGATTCTTGGCAGGACTTTGCGGTGCTCGACTGTTCACGCGGTGAAAAGCTCGAGCGCTGGGGCAAATATACCCTCGTGCGCCCGGACCCCCAGGCCATCTGGGACACGCCGCGCACCGACCCCCGCTGGCGCACGGCCGACGGGCGCTACAGCCGCAGCCACACCGGCGGCGGCAGCTGGGACAAGCGCACCCTCCCGCCGAGCTGGGACATCCGCTACCGGGACCTGACGTTCCGCGTCAAGCCCATGAACTTCAAGCACACGGGCATCTTCCCCGAGCAGGCCGCCAACTGGGATTACGCCATGGCGAAGATCCGCGCGGCCGGTCGCCCGGTCTCGGTGCTCAATCTCTTCGGCTACACGGGCGCGGCCACGGTCGCGTGCGCGTCCGCCGGGGCGAGCGTGTGCCACGTGGACGCTGCCAGGGGCATGGTCGCCTGGGGCAAGGAAAACGCCGCCGCCTCCGGCGTGGCCGACCGGCCCATCCGCTGGATCGTGGACGACTGCGGCAAGTTCGTCGAGCGGGAGATCCGCCGCGGCCACCGCTATGACGCCGTCATCATGGACCCGCCGAGCTACGGCCGCGGTCCGGGCGGCGAGGTCTGGAAGCTCGAGACGAACCTCTGGCCGTTTGTGGAGCTGGTGTCCGGCGTGCTGTCGGACGATCCGCTCTTTGTCATCATCAATTCCTACACCACGGGTCTGAGCCCGTCGGTGCTCACGTATCTCTCGGAGAGCATTTTCACCCGGCGCTTCGGCGGCCGCAGTGAATCGCAGGAGCTGGGCCTGCCGGTCGCGGCGTCCGGTCTCGTGCTGCCGTGCGGGGCGGCCTGCCGCTGGGAGCGCTGAGCGGAAAGGAACACCATGGAACCGATCTTACGAACCGAACATCTGACCTTTACCTACCCCGGCGAGGAGCGGCCCACGCTCGGCGACCTCTCGCTTGAGATCGCGCGCGGCTCGTTCGTGGCTGTGCTGGGGCACAACGGCTCCGGCAAGAGCACGCTCGCCAAGCACTTCAACGCCATCCTGCTGCCGACCGGCGGCAAGGTGTACGTCGACGGCATGGACACGTCCGACGAGAACAATCTCCTGCCCGTGCGCGCCACGGTGGGCATGGTCTTTCAGAACCCCGATAACCAGATCGTCGCCAACGTCGTCGAGGACGACGTGGCCTTCGCGCCCGAGAACCTCGGCGTCCCGCCGCAGGAAATACGCGCGCGGGTGGATGCCGCGCTCAAGCAGGTCGGCATGTATGATTTTCGCCTGCACGCGCCGCACCTGCTCTCCGGCGGGCAAAAGCAGCGCGTGGCCATCGCGGGCGTCATCGCCATGCAGCCCAAGTGCATCGTGCTCGACGAGCCGACGGCCATGCTCGATCCGGCCGGCCGGCGCGAGGTCATCGACACGGCCACGAAGCTCTGCCGCGAGCAGGGCATCACGGTCGTGCTCATCACGCACCATATGGAAGAGTGCGTCGGCGCGGACCGCGTCATCGTGCTCTCGAACGGCGCCGTCGTTGCCGACGGTGCGCCGAAGCAGGTCTTCTCGCAGGTCGATCTGCTGAAACGGGAGGGCCTGACCGCGCCCGTCACCGTCCGGCTGCTGCATGCGCTGCGCGCGCACGGCATGGACGTGCCGCTCGACGCGCTCACGGTGTCCGACTGTGCGGACGCCGTCGCTGCCGCTCTGAAACCGTAACCACCGATCTTCACCGATAGATAAAGGAAACGAAATTATGACGCCAATCATCCGGGCGGATCATCTCCGGCACGTCTACAGCGCCGGAACGCCTTTTGAAAAAGTCGCCATCGACGATATTGATCTCGCCATCCCCGCCGGGCAGTTCGTGGGCATCATCGGCCACACGGGCTCCGGCAAGAGCACGTTCATCCAGCACCTCAACGGTCTGCTCGCGCCCACGTCCGGCACCGTGCTCTTCGACGGGGAGGACATCCACCGCAGCAAGGCCGCCACGCGCGACGTGCGCTTTCAGGTCGGCCTCGTCTTTCAGTATCCCGAGCACCAGCTCTTTGAGGAGACGGTGTATCAGGACATCGCCTTCGGCCCGAAAAACGCCAAACTCTCCACGGAGGAGGTCGATGCCCGCGTGTGCGAGGCCGCGCGCTTTGCCGGTGTGGACGAGTCGCTCTTCGAGCGCTCGCCGCTCGAGCTCTCCGGCGGGCAGAAGCGCCGCATCGCCATCGCCGGCGTGATCGCCATGCGCCCCCAGGTGCTCATCCTCGATGAGCCCACGGCCGGCCTTGACCCCGCGGGCTGCCGTGGCGTGCTCGAAAACATCGCCGCCTACCGGCGCGAGACCGGCTCGGCCGTCCTGCTCGTCACGCACAGCATGGACGACGCCGCGCGCATCGCCGACCGGCTCATCGTTTTTCACGCCGGGCACGTCGCTTTCGACGGCGCGCCGGCGGAGGTCTTTGCCCACACGCAGGAGCTGCTGGATATCGGCCTTGACGTGCCGCAGAGTGCGCGCATCGCGCAGGCGCTGCGCGACCGGGGCGTTGCGCTCCCGCCGTCGATCTATACGCTCGAGCAGCTTACGGACGCGCTGCTCGCCGTCGGGAAGGAGGCGGGCGTATGCTGAAGGACGTCACCCTCGGCCAGTTTTTCCCCGGCAGCAGTATCGTGCACCGGCTCGACCCGCGCTGCAAGTTCCTGCTGACCATCGTCTATATCGCGGCGCTGTTCACGGCCCAAAGCTACGTGTCCTACGCCGTCATGCTCATCGTCACGGGCGTGTGCATCGCGCTCTCGCGCATCCCGCTGAAAGTTATCCTCCGCGGGCTCAAGCCGCTGTGGATCATCATCGCGCTCACGGCCGTGCTCAATATCTTCTTCACGCCCGGGCGCGAGCTCGTGTCCTTCTGGAAGATCACCATCACCTATGAGGGCCTCGTGCGCGCCGTGTTCATGGTCCTGCGCATCACGATGCTCATCGCTGGCACGTTCCTGCTGACGTATACCACGTCGCCCATCGCGCTCACCGATGCGATGGAGATCCTCTTCGGCCCGCTCAAAAAGCTCAAAGTGCCCGTGCACGAGATGAGCATGATGATGTCCATGGCCCTGCGCTTCATCCCCACGCTCATCGAGGAGACCGACAAGATCATGTCCGCGCAGAAAGCGCGCGGCGCCGATTTTGAGACCGGCAACCTCTTTCAGCGCGCCCGGGCGCTGCTGCCGCTGCTCGTGCCGCTGTTCGTGTCGGCATTCCGCCGCGCGGACGAGCTGGCCGTGGCCATGGAGTGCCGCTGCTATCACGGCGACGAGGGCCGCACGCGCATGAAGCAGCTCACCTGGTGCACGCGCGACACGCTTGCCATGGTCTGGAGCGCACTCGTGCTTGCCGGGGTCATCGTGCTGGCGAGGTTCGGCCTGTGAGGCGCAACATCGCCCTGCGCCTGCAGTATGACGGCACGGCCTATCACGGCTGGCAGGTGCAGAAGACGGACGTCACCGTCGCCGAGACCCTCGAGCGCGCGCTCACGAAGGTCTGCGGCGAGCCGATCAAGGTCGTCGGCTGCGGCCGCACGGACGCGGGCGTGCACGCTAAGCGCTACTGCGCCAATTTCCGCACCGACTGCACGATCCCGATCGACCGCGTGCCCCTCGCGGTCAATGCCCGCCTCCCGGCGGACATTGCCGTGGTCGATGCCGTTGCCGCGCCGGAGGACTTCAATGCCATCGGCTCGTGCATCCAGAAAGAATACGTCTATCAGATCTACAATTCCCGCATCCGCGATGCGTTTTTGGAGCACCGCGTCTGCTTTTATCCGCAGCCGCTGGATTTTGCGCGCCTCGCGCGCGCCGGCCGCGCCTTTGAGGGCACGCACGACTTTGCCGCCGTGCGCTCCGTCGGCATCGAGACGCGCACGACCGTGCGCACGGTGCACTGGTGCCGTGCCGAGCGCGACGGCCCGCTCATCTCCATCGCCGTCTGCGCCGACGGCTTCCTGTATAATATGGTGCGTGCCATCGTCGGCACCATGGTCTATGCGTCCTACGGCAAGATCGAGCCGGAGGCCATCCCGGCGCTGCTGGCCACGCGCGACCGGCGGCTCACAGGGCCGACCATGCCCCCGCAGGGGCTGTATCTCAACCGCGTGTGGTACGACGGCGCCGTCGGCGATATGATGAATCAGGCCTGACACCACATCCGCCCGGCGGATAGGGGAGGAATGTCCATGAACGACCACCCAAAACACAATCCCAGGCTGCGGCAGACCGTCATCGTGGCGGTGTGCGTGCTGGCCGTGCTGCTGTTTTTGTATCTGCTGCTGCGCGACCGGCCCGGCTCGGCGAGCGACTATCTGGACGACAGCGCGCCCTACACGTTCGACTCCAGCGCCAGCCGCACCTTCCGCACGGTGGACAGCCGCCTTGCGGTCGTGTCCTCGAGCGGCCTGCAGCTGCTCGATGAAAACGGCAAGACCGTCCTGCACGAGATCTTCACGCTCTCGCAGCCGGGCATCTCCGTCGGCGGCGAGCGCGTGTGCGCCTATGACATCGGCGGCACGACGCTGTGCGTGGCGGACTTCAAGGGCAATAAGACCGATATCGAGCCCGCCGGCGAGATCATCAGCGCCGACCTGAGCGACAGCGGCTATCTCGCCGTCTGCTCGGACGCCGCGGGCTATAAGGGCGCCGTCACGGTGTATGACACCTCCGGCAAGGCCGTCTATGTCTGGTATTCCGGCACGGGCTACCTTGTGCGCGCCGCCGTGAGCCCGGACGGGAAGTATCTCGCCGCGCTCTGCCTGCAGGATTCCGGCAGTGTCGTGCACACGTTCGCGCTCACGAGCGAAGACGAGCGCGGCAGCGCCGCGTGCGCCGACGAGCTCTTTGCCGACCTCTTCTGGCGCGGCGGCAAGGTCTGCTGCGTGTCGCAGACGCGCCTGGCCTTCTTTGACGATAACGCAAAGCTCACCGCCGAGTACCCCTTTGGCGACCTGTATCTGTATGACTACGCCGCCGAGGGCGACGGCTTTGTCACCCTCGCGCTCAGCCGCTACCGCTCCGGCAGCGCCGAGCAGCTCGTCACGGTCAATGCCTCCGGCAGCGAACTCGGTAAGTGCGAGACCACCGGCGCCGTCACGAGCCTGTCGGTTAACGGCAAGCAGGTGCTCGTGCAGTACAGCGACCGGCTCACGCTCTATAACCAGCAGCTCGATGAGATCAAGTCCGTCGAGCAGAACCTGCTCGGCGTCCGCCGCTCGGTGCTGCTGCGCCGGGGCGCGGCGCTGCTCCTGAGCGGCTCGAGCGCCGAGGTGCTCGCCTTCTGACCCCCGCAGTCTAGAGAGAAAGAACAGGGATACACCCATGAAGATCGTATTGACAGTGGTGCTTGCCGCCATTTTTCTGGCCGCCGTCTGGAGCGGCTACCGCCGCGGGCTGATCCTCAGTGCCGCGCAGCTTGCCGCCATCGTCGTCGCGCTCTACGGCGCGGCGCTGCTCGCGGGCCTGTTTTCCGACCGGCTCCTGCCGGTGGCGGAGCCGTTTGCCGGCGGGTACTTTGAGGGCCAGCTCGACGTGGTCGCCACGGAGCTGCCGGATAACGACGCCGGCCTCTCGGGCGAGGACTGGGTCGCCGCGCATCCCGACACCGCGCAGGAATACGCCGAGCAGTGCTTTGCCGCCGCCGGCGTCACCGGCCGGCCGGCGCGGCGCATGGCCAGCGCCGCGCTCGCCATGCGCGACGAGCAGGACATCACGCTGCGCGCCGCCATGACGCAGGTCTACTGCGCGCGGCTGTGCTACGTGCTCGTCACGTCCGTCGGCTTTTTGCTCATTTTGCTCATTCTGGCCGCGATCGGCAACCTGCCGAACCTGGCCTTTCAGCTCCCGAACCGGGAGAAACTCAACGACATTGGCGGCGCCGCCTTCGGCGCGGTCAACGGCGTGTGCTTCGGCATCCTGCTGTGCTGGGCATTGCAGTTTGCCGGGCCCGTCATCGGCCGCGACACCCTCGCGCACACCGCCCTGGCAAAAGCGCTGCAGGCCATCGACGTGCTCACGCTCGGCGTGGGCGTGTGACCGGCGCGTACGGAATCTATCGAACAGGAGAACCAGTCTATGCAGCCTACACTCTGCTCCCGCTGCAAGAAAAACGTAGCGGTGATCTTTATCACACGAATCGAAAACGGAGAGTCCCACAATGAGGGCCTGTGCCTGCGCTGCGCGCGCGAGCTGCACATCAAGCCCGTCGATGAGATGATGGAAAAGCTCGGCATCTCGGACGCCGATCTCGACAATCTCACCGGCGACGTGGCGGAAATGCTCGGCAGCATGGGCATGCTCGGCGGCGACGGTGCGGCCGATGCGGATGCCGACGCTTCCGATGCCGACACCGACGAGGATGACGGCAAGACCGCGACCTTCCCGTTTCTCAACCGCCTCTTCAACCAGAACCCGCCCCCGGCACAGGACGCTGCCGCCGCCGCGTCCGAGCCGCCGCACGCCGACGGCAGCGCGGCCGATAAGCGCGGCGCTGCCCCGCGCAAGCTCAAGTTCCTGAATAATTACTGCATCGACCTCACGCAGCGCGCGCGCGACGGCAAGCTCGACGCCATGGTCGGCCGCGCCGAGGAGCTCGAGCGCGTCATCCAGATCCTCAACCGCCGCCAGAAGAATAACCCCTGCCTCATCGGTGAGCCCGGCGTCGGCAAGACGGCCATCGCCGAGGGCCTCGCCCAGCGCATCGCGGAGGGCAACGTGCCCTATAAGCTGCGCGACAAGCAGGTCTACCTGCTCGACCTCACGGCGCTCGTGGCGGGCACGCAGTTTCGCGGCCAGTTCGAGAGCCGCATGAAGGGCCTCATCGAGGAGATCCGCCGCGTCGGCAACATCATCCTCGTCATCGACGAGGTGCACAACATCGTCGGCGCGGGCGACGCCGAGGGCAGCATGAACGCTGCCAACATCCTCAAGCCGGCGCTCTCGCGCGGCGAGATCCAGGTCATCGGCGCGACGACGTTCGCCGAGTACCGCAAGCACATTGAAAAAGACGCGGCCCTCGAGCGCCGCTTCCAGCCCGTCACGGTGGCCGAGCCGAGCATCGACGACAGCGTCGAGATCCTCAAGGGCGTGCGCCGCTATTACGAGGACTTCCACGGCGTCGTCATCCCGGACGACATGTGCCGTCTGGCCGTCGTGCTCAGCGAGCGCTATATCACCGACCGCTTCCTGCCCGACAAGGCCATCGACCTCATCGACGAGGCCTGCTCGGACGTGAACCTGAAAAACCCCGACCTCATCCGCGCGGACGAGGTCGAAAAGGAGATCGGCGACTACGCGCGCGAGCGCGAGCTGCTTGCCTCCGCGCCGCCGAAGACCGGCGACGAGTATGACGAGCAGGAGCTCGACCGCCGCTACGAGCGCATCGCCGAGCTGCGCAGCCGCGAGATGCAGCTGCAGACCGAGCTCGACGCCCTGCGCGCCAAGGGCCGCCCGGAGCTCACGGCGGATAACCTCGCGCGCATCATCGAGCTCTGGACGAAGATCCCGGCCGCGAGCATCCGCGCCGATGAGTTCGAGCAGCTCGCCGGTCTCGGCGACCGGCTGCGCGCGCACATCGTCGGCCAGGATCAGGCCATCGACACCGTCTGCGCCGCCATCCGGCGCAACCGCGTCGGCCTGCAGGCCAAGCGCAAGCCCGTGAGCTTTCTGTTCGTCGGTGGCACCGGCGTCGGCAAGACGGAGCTGGTCAAGCGCCTCGCCGACGAGCTCTTCCACGCGCCCGAGTCGCTCATCCGGCTGGATATGTCGGAGTATATGGAGAAGTTTTCCGTCTCGCGCATGATCGGCTCGCCCCCGGGCTACGTCGGCTATGACGAGGCCGGCCAGCTCACGGAGAAGATCCGCCGCCGCCCGTACTCCGTCGTCCTCTTCGACGAGATCGAAAAGGCGCACCCGGACGTCATGAACCTGCTGCTGCAGATCCTCGACGACGGCCGCATCACGGACGCGCAGGGCCGCACCGTGAATTTTGAAAACACGGTCATCATCATGACCACGAACGCCGGCAGCAACACGCGCACCGGCGCGCTCGGCTTCGGCCTGAGCACGGACGATCAGAGCCGCGAGCGCGCGCAGCGCGCCCTCAATGAGTTCCTGCGTCCGGAGTTTCTCAACCGCATCGACGAGATCGTCTACTTTAACCACCTCACGGAGGAAAACTTCCGCGCCATCGCCGCCCTCATGCTCGACGAAGTGCGCGCTGCCATGGCCGAGCGCGGCATGACCCTGCACTGGACGCCCGCCGTCATCGACTACCTCGTCCGTAAGGGCTACAGCGAGACCTACGGCGCGCGCAACCTGCGCCGCACCATCCAGCGCGACGTGGAGGACGCCATCGCTTCCGCCATCGTCGCCCGGCGCAAGGCCGCCGGAGACATCGGCATCGACGCGCAGGACGATCACATCACCGTCACCATCAACGACAGGGAGGTCAACGCATGAACCGTTTGGAAATTATTCAGGGCGACATCACGAAGTCGGATGTCGACGCCATCGTCAACGCCGCCAACTGCTCGCTGCTCGGCGGCGGCGGGGTGGACGGGGCCATCCACATGGCCGCCGGCACCGGCCTGCTCAACGAGTGCCGCGGCCTCAACGGCTGCCGCACCGGCGAGGCGAAGATCACCCGCGGCTACCGCCTGCCGGCGCGCCACGTTATCCACACGCCCGGCCCGCGCTGGCGCGACGGGCAGCACGGCGAGCCCGAGCTGCTGGCCAGCTGCTACCGCAACTGCCTGCGCCTTGCGAGCGAGAACGGCTGCCATACGGTCGATTTCCCGTCCATCAGCACGGGTATCTACCATTTCCCGCTGCCTCAGGCGGCGCAGATCGCCGTGCGCGAGATCACGGCCTACCTCGCCGACCATCCCGAGATCACGCGCGTGCGCATGGTCTGCTTTGACAGCCGCACCCGCGCCGCATACGCCGCCGCGCTGGCCGCGCAGGAATGCGCCGGCTGACGCTCACCGTCACGCCGGAGCAGGCAGGCCGCACGGTCAGGAGCCTGCTCCGGCGTGAACTGCGCATGGCCGACGGGGCGATCGCCCGCGTCAAGACCGTGCCGGACGGCATCTGCCTCAACGGCGCGCACGCCCGCACCGTCGACCGCGTCGCGGCGGGGGACACCCTCACCGTGCGCATCGACGACAAGCGCTCCGGCGGCCGCTTCACGCCCGTGGCCGTGCCGCTGGACATTTTGTATGAAGACGCCGACCTGCTCGCGCTCAATAAGCCCGCCGGCATGGCCGTGCACGGCGGATACGACCGCGGCGACCCCACGGTCGCCAACGCGCTGGCCGCCTATCTCGGCCCGGACGCCGTTTTTCACCCCGTCAACCGGCTCGACCGCGGCACGTCCGGCGTCATGCTCGTCGCCCGCAGCGGCTATGTGCACGACCGGCTGCGCCGCGTGCTGCACACCGACGGCTTCCGGCGCACGTATCTCGCCGTTGCCTGCGGCGTTGGCCTGCCGGTAAGCGGCACGATCGACCTGCCCATCGCCCGCGCGGACGACGGCACGACCCGCCGCGCCATATTACCGGACGGCCAGCCGTCCGTCACGGACTACACCGTGCTCGCCGAGCGGGACGGGTACACGCTCCTGCGTGTCACGCCGCGCACCGGCCGCACGCACCAGATCCGCGTCCACTTCGCCGCGCTCGGCCATCCGCTGCTCGGCGATGCACTCTACGGCGGCGATGCGTCCCTGCTCGCGCGCCCCGCGCTGCATTCGGCCGCGGCCGATCTTACGCAGCCCGTCACTGGGCAGCTCCTGCACATCACCGCGCCGGTCCCGGACGACCTGCGCGTGTTTGGTTTTGAGAGGTACTTATGAAGAAACGCTCCATCACGATCCTGTATAATTCGCCCGTCATCCTCACGTTCGCGCTGCTGAGCCTGCTCGCGCTCGGCCTCGGCAAGCTCACCAACGGCTGGACGACGCAGAACCTCTTTTGCGTCTACCGCTCGCCGCTGACGGACTGGCTGACCTATCCGCGCTTTTTCCTGCACGTGCTCGGCCACCCGGATTTTGCTGCCTACTGCAGCAACATCGTCATGCTGCTCGTCGTCGGCCCGACGGCGGAGGAGCGCTTCGGCGGCAAGCGCATCCTGCTCGCCATCGCGCTCACGGCGCTCGTCACGGGGCTGGTGCTGTGGTTCTTCTTCCCGAACAGCGCGCTCATGGGCGCGTCCGGCGTCGTGTTCATGCTCATCGTGCTCGCGTCGTTCGCCGGCATGCGCACCGGCACGATCCCGCTCACGCTCATCCTTGTGCTCATCCTCTACCTCGGCAGCGAGATCTTTCAGGCCGTCACCGGCACGGCCGGCCTCGCCCAGCTCACGCACATCGCAGGCGGCGTGCTCGGCATGATCTTCGGCTTCACGTGGAGCCGCGGAAAGCGTGGCGCGCGATGACTGTTCTCGTCAGTGCCTGCCTGCTCGGCGTCGCCTGCCGGTATGACGGCGCGTCCAAGGGCCTTCCTGACAGCGTTTTGCGCGAACTGATGGCCCGGCATACACTCGTGCCCGCCTGCCCGGAGCAGCTCGGCGGTCTGCCGACGCCGCGCGCCCCGTCCGAGCGGCTGGGCAGCCGCGTCGTTGCGCGCACCGGCGCCGACGTCACGGACGCCTACACCCGCGGCGCGCAGCAGACGCTCGCCCTCGCGCAGCGCTTCGGCTGCACGGCCGCCCTGCTCAAGCAGCGCAGCCCCTCGTGCGGCAAAGGGGAGATCTACGACGGCACGTTCACCGGCACACGTGTGCCCGGCGACGGCGTCACCGCGGCGCTTTTGTCCGCGCACGGCATCCGTGTCTACGGGGAGGACGACGTTGCGGAGCTGCTGAGTCTGTAATTATGTAAACTGAATTATGTAAACTTGCAGCGTGCTGTCCGGCGCGCTGCTTTTTGTATGTCATAAAAACTTAAAAAAGTTGAAATCGCCGGGAAATATGTTGAAAAATCACCGCCGTCCGGTATAATGAGATTATCGCACACCCCACAGGAAAACAGGGAGGAGAAAACCATGCGCAAACGCCTTTTGTCTCTGCTGCTCGTGCTTGCGTGCGTGCTGACGCTGGCCGTCGTGCCGGTCGTCGCCGCAGAGCCTGACCCCGTGCAGCCCACCGCCTCCGTAACGGAGCCGACGCCCACGACCGATCCCGAACCCAGCCCGGAACCAAGCTCTGAGCCTTCGCCCGAGCCGACGCCCGAGCCCTCGCCCGAGCCTTCGCCCGTACCGACGCCATCCGGCCCGTGGTATCAGGCGGCGCTGGATTTTGCCTGCGATCACCGTATCCTGCTCGGCGATCCCAGCGGCAACATGATGCCGAATGACAACGCCACGCGCGCCCAGATGGCCGCCATGCTCGTGCGTGTCTTTGGCTGCACGGCGGGCAAGGACATTGCGCATTTTACCGATGTCAGCACCACCGCCTGGTACTATTCGGAGCTGAGCACCGCCGCGCAGATGAACATCTTCAACGGCTACGGTGACGGCACGATGGGGCCGAACCGCAGTATCACGCGCCAGGAGGCGATGGTCGTCATCGCCCGCGCCTTCGCCGTGCCCGACGGTACGGCCGCCGACATTCAGGCGTTTCGGGACGCTTCGTCCGTCGGCAGCTGGGCGGTCGCCAAGGTGGGCGGCCTGGTCAAGGCCGGCATTGTCAACGGCGATAACGGCAGCCTGTACCCCACGGCCAGCATCACCCGCGCTGAGATCGCGCAGATGCTCTATAACCTCGGCCTGCAGTTTTGCTCCGATGCCGCTGCGCTCCCGGCCTCCGGCCGCGTCATTTATAACGGCGCCGCGCCCCTGACGGCGGACGCCTTCACCGGCACGCTCTACCTTGGCGGCCCTGCCGGGCGTGACCTCGGCGGCATGAACATCACCGGCACGCTCGTCGTGCGTACCGACCCGAACGGCACCGTTACCGTCGGCGGCACGGTCGACACGCTCACCGTCGCGGCTGAGGACACGACGGTCGCAGGCACCGGCCATGCCGGCCTTGTGCGCCTGCTCGCGCGCGGCTGCACCGTCACGCTCGCTGCCGACAAGACCGCTTCGGAGTATGACCCCATGCTCCGCGGCGTCGGCAAGGTCGTGACCGACCCCGTGCCCGCGCTCTCTCCGGAATGCCGAGCCGTCGACCTGTACGTGACCTACCGTTACTTCCCGTCGGAATATCAGACCACACCGGGCGAGGCGACCCTCATCTGGTATGTGGACGGCGTGCAGCAGCCCACGCGCCACTACACGCTCGACGGCAAGTCCATCACGCCGGGCTTCCACGTGGAAGAGTCCGTCTGGAAGCGCGACATGCCTTCCCGGCACACGGTCGAGATCCTCTTCCTGTGCGGCACGGACGTGATCCGCACCACGTTCGTCGTCCCGGTCAACAACTATACGGACGCGGAGTATGCGCAGCTCCAGCGCGCGCAGTATCCGTACAAGCTCGAGGTCGTGCGCAACCAGTGCACGGTGCTCGTGTACGGTCTCGATAAGAGCGGCAATTACTCCATCCTCCATCACGCCTTCGTCTGCGGCCCCGGCCGGACCACGCCGATCGGCACGTTCCGCACGCCGTTCAAGGCAGCCTGGCATCCGCTGCAGGGCTGCTGGGGGCAGTACTGCACGCAGATCACAGGAAACTATCTCTTCCACTCCTCGCCGTACAACAGCCCGAATAAAAACGACCTGTCCTACCGGCTGTATAACCAGCTCGGCACGGTCTGCTCGCACGGCTGCGTGCGCCTGACGGTGGCGGACGCCAAGTGGATCTACGACAACTGCCCGCTCGGCACCACGGTGTCGATCTACAACGCCTCGTCTCTCCCCGTGCCGAAGCCGTCCGCCCCGTGGCTGGACATCTCCAGCCCGAACCGCGGCTGGGACCCGACGGACCCCGACCCGGCCAACCCCTGGAACAAGTAAGCCGTACAAAAACGCATCCCCCAGAGCGTCTGCTCCGGGGGATGTTTTCATGCTTTCGGCGGCCTATTCTGGCATCTTTCAGGCCACCGGCCTGCTCGACACGGCCAGGGCGGGCATCGCGCGCATGAGCCGGCGCATCACCCCCTTCGGCGCCCTGCTCTGCACGGCTGTCGCCGCGTCCATGATCGCCTGCAACCAGACGCTTTCCATCCTGCTCACGCACCAACTGTGCACGGACGTGCCCGGCGGCGCGCCATCGCCTGACTTGAAAACTGCGCCGAATGTGGTACAATAGATACATTCTGTACGAAATTCGGGAAGGAGGGCGTACCATGGAGCGGACGGAGCTTCCGATCGCGGTGTTTGATTCCGGCCTCGGCGGCATCAGTGTCCTGCGCGCGCTCGTGCAGCGCCTGCCGGGGGAGGACTTTCTCTATTTCGGCGACTCGGCCAACGCCCCCTACGGCGTGCGCCCGGTCGCGGAGGTCCGCCGCCTGACGCAGGATGTCATCGGCCGGCTGTATGACCGCGGCATCAAGGCCGCCGTCATCGCCTGCAACACGGCCACGAGCGCGGCCATTGGCCCGCTGCGCGCCGCCTTTCCGGACATCCCCGTCATCGGCATCGAGCCGGCGCTCAAGCCCGCCGTGGCGCACCACCGGCGCGTGCTCGTGCTGGCCACGCCGCTGACGCTGCGGGAGGAGAAGTTCGTCGCGCTCATGCACCAGTGCGCCGGCTGCGCCGGCTGCGCCGAGATCGTGCCGCTGCCGTGCCCGGAGCTGGTGGAGTTCGTCGAGCGGGGCGAGCTCGATTCCCCCGCGCTCACGGCCTACCTCGCGCGGCAGCTCGGCCCGTATGCCGGCCGCGTGGATGCGGCCGTGCTCGGCTGCACGCACTTCCCGTTCGCCCGCCGGGCCATCCGCGCCGCCCTCGGCGGCAATGTTACGCTCTACGACGGCAGCGACGGCACCGCCCGCGAAACGCTGCGCCAACTCGTGCGCCGCGGCTGGGTCCGCGGCGGCAGCCACGGCGCCGTCACGCTGGAAAACAGCCTCCCGTCCGAGCTGCCGCTCAGCCGCCGGCTGCTCGCCCTGCCCCGGGAGGACTGACGGCCTATGCAGATCGAACGCATTCCCTTTCCACCCATCGGTTCCAATATGTACGTCGTCACGCAGGGGCGCGACGCGATCGTCCTCGACCCCTGGCCGGACGAGGCGACCATGCAGCGCCTGCAGGGGTATCACGCGCTGATCGTGCTCACGCATGAGCACATCGACCACATCTCCGGCCTCGGCCGGATGCAGCGCGCGCTCTCGGCGCGCACCCTCTGGCAGGAAAACTGCACCCCCTGGCTGCGCAACCCCGGCAACACGACGCCTGTGCTGCTCGCGGCGCTGAGCGTGTCGCGCGGGGCGGAGGCACGTGACTTTCTGCGCGGCCTGCACCTCAAGACCGAGACGTATGCCCCGGACATGACCTTCGGCGATCACATCGCGCTCGACTGGGGCGCGCTGCACCTCGAGGGCTACGCCACGCCCGGCCATTCGCGCGGCAGCGCGTGCTACCGCATCGGGCCGGACGCCTTTTTCAGCGGCGACTCGCTCGTGCCGGGCTTTGCCGTCATTACGCGCCTGCGCGGGGGCGACGCCGCCGTGCTCATGGACAGGACCGTGCCGTTTCTGCGCGCGCTGCCGCCCGCGCTCACGCTCTATCCCGGCCACGGCCGCTGCGGCATGTCGCTCGGCGAGGGGCTCGGGAGCATGGACTGGTGAGCGGCGCGACGGCCGCATCCGCCGGGGCGCGGATCGCCGCGAAAAGGCTTGACACACGTGTAAAATTATGCCAGACTAATCGCAGCAGTTTAGGGTAAAAGTTTTTTTGTGGGATTTTTTTGCGATGGCCTCCGGTACTCCTCCGGGGGCCATCTCCTTTTAAAAAAACCGCGCCGCCGCGAGAAAAATGCTTGACACGCGCGGGCGCATCTGGTATTCTATTATAGCGCTCCAAAGACAGCAGGTGGCTTGACCGCGGAAATCCTGCCGAGGATGCATCCATTATGATGTTTCTTTTTCTGTTTCCGGGGCTTTGGCCGCGGAAATTTTTTTGGGCGTGTATCTTTCACACGGAGGTGAAATCACACTATGCCGAACGCAAAAGTTCTCAGCGAGAAGCAGGCGATCGTCGCTGCTCTGGCCGAGCGGCTCAAGGGCGCCAGCGCCGGCGTGTTCGTCGATTACAAGGGCATCACCGTCGATGAAGACACCAAGCTGCGCACCGAGCTGCGTCAGAATGACGTGGAGTATTCCGTCGTCAAAAACACCCTGACCCGCTTTGCGCTCAAGGACGTTGGTCTCGAGGCAATGAGTGATCTGCTCAATGGTACGACTTCGCTCGCAACCAGCACGGCCGATCCGATCGTCCCGATCCGCATGATCCACGACATGAGCGAAAAGATGGCGAAGGACGAGAAGTTCATCGTCAAGGGCGCGTTCCTCGAGGGCAAGGTCCTCAGTGACGCTGAGATCGCGGAGATCGCGCAGCTCCAGAACAAGGATGCGCTGTACTCCAAGGTCCTGGGCACGATGCTGGCCCCCATCACGGGTCTGGCCGTCTGCCTGAACCAGGTCGTCGAGCAGATGGGCGGCGCCGCCGCACCTGCCGAGGCCGAAGCTCCCGCCGCCGAATAAGGCGACCACTTCACTTAACTATTTAGGAGGAAAATTACCATGGCTAGCGAAAAAGTCACTGCTATGATCGAAGAGATCAAGGCTATGTCCGTCCTCGAGCTGTCCGAGCTCGTGCACGAGATCGAAGATGTGTTCGGCGTTTCCGCCGCCGCTGCTGTTGCCGCCGCTCCGGTGGCCGGCGCTGCTGCTGCCGCCGAGGAGAAGACCGAGTTTGACGTCGTTCTGACCGGCTTCGGCGATCAGAAGATCAAGGTCATCAAGGCCGTCCGTGAGATCACCAACCTGGGCCTGGCGGAAGCCAAGGCGAAGGTCGAGGGCGTCCCCTGCGCCATCAAGGAGCAGGTCTCCAAGGACGAGGCCGAGGAGCTCAAGAAGAAGCTCGAGGAAGTCGGCGCTTCTGTCGAACTCAAGTAATCGACCCTTACACAGTCAAAAACCTCCGTGCCGCTCGGCACGGAGGTTTTTTGCGTATGGCGGAAAACCATAAAGGTTTTCCGCCAAAAGGCTTGCAGTCTGCTGCGCACAAAGTCCACACTTGCAGCCTGAAAAGTATTTTCTCTCACGCACATGTCGTGAGAGAAAATGATTGCACTTTTTTGCCGCCTGCGGGAGGCCACCTCTGCGAGGCTTTTTTGACTCGCTGAAACCCCTCCGTTCCACCCGGTGCGGAGGGCCTTGCGCTTTCATTCGCACTGCCACTGGTATCGCCGCAGGTCCACGTGCTGCGCGTCGCGCAGGGTCACGCCCTCGCGCGCGAGCAGCGCCGCCTGCGCGTCCCAGCCGGGCACGAGCCGCCCGCTGTGATCCACCACGCGGTGGCACGGATAGTCGCCGTAGCGCTCGGCCTGGCTGAGCACGCGGCCGACCAGCCGCGCGTTTTTCGGCCGGCCGATCAGCCGCGCGATCTGCCCGTAGGTCGCAACGTTTCCCTCCGGGATCTCGCCCACGGCGGAGAGGATCTCATAGATCAGCCGTTCGTCTGTCGCCGCTGCCATCGCGCAGCCTCCTTTCCATATGGGCATCCGCCCAAAAACCGGACCGGCCGGCAGCAAACACGCTGCCGGCCGGTTTGTGCCGGATCCGCTGCGCTTATGCGCCGAAGCTGACGCTCTTGGCAGCCTCCACGAAGCTCGGCTCGTAGGTGTCAAAATCGTCCTTCGCGCTCGCAAACTGCACGAGCCAGAAGCCGTCGTCCGCCTGATACATCACGGCGAGGTAGCGGTACTCGACGTCCTTATCCTCGTTGTAGAAGTCATAGAGGATCGTCGGGCAGCCGTTGATGTCGTCGCCCGCGACGGGGTTGCGGCTGCTGTTGTTCTGCATGACGAGCGCGGCGTACTGCTCGAGCGTCACGTCGTTGAGTCCGGCGGCGGCGAACTGATCGTTCGTCTCGTGCAGGGCGAACACGGCGGCCGTTTTGGCGGCGTAGCACACGGTGTAGCCGTCCATGGACTGCTTGCTGAAGTCGCTCGTGAGCGTGATCGTCATGCCCTCGTCGGAGAAGGTCTTGGCCGCGGCGTCAAACGGGTTGGTGCTGCCGCAGCCGGCGAGCACGGCCACAAGCAGCAGCGTGCAGACAATGGCGGTAAAGGTACGTTTCATGTTGGTGGGTCTCCTTTTCTTTCTCTTGAAATATGACAGCGGCTCATTCGGCCGGTGTGTCCGTTTTCGGCTGGTACTGATACGGCTTCGGATCCGGTTCGGCGTAGCCGGTGGCGATGTCGAACTGTTTGATGAGCTGCGAGATGCCGAGCTTCGTCACCATCAGCTCGTCATAGGCCAGGTCGTCCGTGAAGCCGTTCTCGCGGCACTCCTCGAGCCCTTCCTTCACGTCCTCAAGCTCGGACACGCACTGCTCGTACAGATCCTCGAGCTTGCCGAGCGCCGTGGCGGTGTTGTCGCCGCTGCCCTCGACGGGGCACGCGCTCTCGAACCGGCGGCCGATGCGCACGATCGCGGCGTAGCCCGCCTGCAGCATCATGAGCGTGAGCGCGCCGGCCTGCCCGGCGGCCTCGCTCTGCTTCATGCCGGTCATCATATCCGACACGTCCTGCAGCCACTGTTTGTGCACGCCCTTGAGCTGGTCAAGGCGCTCGGTGAGCTGGGCCTCGGAGTGACGGTTGGCGGAGTAGCCGCCCTTTTTCAGTTTGCGGGTCAGACGTTCCATAGTATTTGCATCCTCCAAATGTGAATTTCGGTCAATCGTCCACGTCGAGCGCCTCAAGGCCCTTGGCGGGGATGGGGCGGCTGTCGCCGTGGCGCACAAAGAGCATCGTCACGAACGCGCCGGCCACGAAGATGGCGGCGTAGGGGAAGAGCACGGTCATGCCGAGCTTGTCCATCAGGAAACCGGAGAACATCGGCGTGACGACCTGTGCGGCCATGCTGGCCGTGTAGTAAAAGCCGGTGTAGCGGCCGACGTCGCTGCCGGAGCACATCTCCACGACCATCGGGAACGAGTTGACGTTGATGGTGGCCCAGCCGATGCCGGCGAGGCAGAACATGGCGTTCATGAGCATCGTGGGGCTCTCGGCGTTGAGAAAGGCGGCCACGCCGAACGCGACGGCCAGCATCACGACGCCGCCGAGGATGGTCTTCTTGCGGCCGATCTTGGACGCGACGATGCCGACGGGCAGGTACGCCACGATGGCGGCGGCCTGCGCGAGCATGAGCGTGAGGTTGTAGTCCTTGTGCAGGATGTTGCTCGCGTAGACGGAGTATTTCGACGTCACGGCGTTGTAGCCGAAGAACCACAGCACGATCGACAGCAGCAGGAAGATGAGCGACCGGCGCTCGGCCTTGCCGAGCTTGCCAGACCCTGCGGGCGCGTCGTCACTGTCGCCGTTATCGATGCCGAAGCGCTTGCTGTCGGCCTGCATCTCGGTCACGAACTTCGGCTCGTTGACCGTCAGGCGGAAGATCAGCAGCGCCACCAGCATGATGCCCGCGATCACGGCGAAGTACGCCGTGTAGCTCATGAGCGAGTTGCGCACGGAGCTCGTGGCGAAGGCCATGCCGATGGCCAGCACGAGGATACCGCCGGCAGTGCCCATGAGGTTGATGACGGCATTCGCCTTACTGCGCAGCGGTTTGATGGTAACATCGGGCATGAGCGCGACGGCGGGGGAGCGGAACGTGGCCATGGCCAAGAGCACGACGAGCAGCAGCGCGATAAAGCCGATGAGCGCGCCGGGGTGCTGCACGGTCGTCTGGTGGGCATAGGCCTGGCGCGCGGGCACGACATAGTTCGTGTAGTCGTGGTTCGTCACGGTCTTGCCCTCGGCGTTTGTGACCTGACTTGTGATGGCGGCAAATTCGTCCTCGGTGAACGTGTCCTCGAGCACGAACGTCTCGCCGTCGGGGGTCTTGAGCGTGCGGTCGGCCTCCTGCTGGTACACGACGCGCAGCGCGGCGGGATCGTCGATGGCGGCGGCCGCGTCGATGTTTTTCAGCTGCGCATCGTCGACGAGCGACAGGCTGATGAACGCGATGGCCGCGACGATCGTGCCGAAGACGATGAACGGCGTGCGGCGGCCGCGCCTGCCGGTGTGCTTGTCGGAGATCGCGCCGAACAGCGGCAGCAGAAACAGCGCCAGAATGTTGTCGAGCGCCATGATGACGCCGGACCACGCCTGCGACATGCCGAACTTGTTCGTCAGGATCAGCGGGATGGTGTTGTCATACGCCTGCCAGAAGGCGCAGATCAGGAAAAAGGCAAAGCCAACGCAGATGGTGCGCTTGTAGTTGAGCTTCACAGGGTTACCTCCATCAGTCTCTATCGGATTTGTCTCATTCTACAATACCTTGCCCGGCAATTCAACAGGCATTTGACGAAAAGCAGAAATTGTTGTTTAATAAGGACAAAGCAAACCGGCGGTCCGCGCCGCCGAAAGGAGGACTCGTTATGAATTGGAAAACTGCCTGCAAGATCGTCGCACCGGCCGCCGCCTGCGCGGGTGCGTTTGCGTTTCTCGTCGCGCCGGGCCGCGCCACGCGCGCGCAGAAAGCCCCGTTTTTGTACCGCAATTATGCGCACCGCGGCCTGCACACCGAGGACGGCACCGTGCCGGAAAACTCGCTCCCGGCCTTCCGCGCCGCGGCCGAGGCGGGCTACGCCGTCGAGATGGACGTGCACCTGACGGCGGACGACCAGCTCGTCGTGTTCCACGACGATACGCTCGAGCGCATGTGCGGCGTGCCGGGCGTCATTGATGATTTCACGCTCGCCGAGCTGCGCGCGCTGCGCCTCGGCGATACCGACTGCGTCATCCCGACCTTTGCCGAGGCGCTCACCGCCCTCGGCGGCCGCGTGCCGCTGCTGCTCGAGGTCAAGCGCGGGCACAATAACCGCCGCCTGTGCGCGCTGACGCTCGCCGCCCTGCGTACTTACGGCGGGCCGTACTGCGTCGAGAGCTTTGACCCCACGATCGTCGCGTGGTTCCGGCGCAACGCGCCCGATATCCTGCGCGGCCAGCTCAGCCAGCCGCCGAAGGACTACGGCAAGGCGCTCAATAAGCCCGCGGCCGCCATCGTCGGAAACGTGCTCACGAACGTGATCGCCCGCCCGCAGTTCATCGCCTACAAGATCGGGCCGAAGCCGCTGAGCGTGCGCCTGTGTGAGGCCATGGGCGCCGCGCGCGCCGGCTGGACGAGCCGCGCCTGGACGCACGAGCGCGATTATGACATCGTCATCTTCGAGCACTATCGCCCCGGCGCATGGTTCCGCGCCGATATCTGAGCCGTGGGGGAGCCCGAGGGGGCAAGGCCCGCCTCGGATGAGATCTTTGCATCGCCGTCAGGCGGATGAGGTGGAAGCGTTTTGGTTTCCGCCAGTACCTCATGTATCACGTTTACACACGATGAAAAAGCAACAGCAGCCACACCGGCGTTCGCCGGCGTGGCTGCTGTTGTTTGCTTGTGCTTGCACGTCCGCGGCGGATGCAGACCCGGACGCTGCAAAGTGGAAGAGAGAACACAAACGAGGGATTCGCAACATCATTTGCAAAAACGATGTTTACTGAACACATCCTAACATTTGTGTCCGAATATGTCAAGCGATTTTCAAACGTTTTTTGAATTTTTTTACGCCGTTGCGCCGCCGCGCAGGATCTGCGCCAGCTCTGCCACGTCGCGCAGGACGTATTTCGGCTGCACGTCGGACGCTTTGAGGATCGCCTCGTCCGTCTCGCCGGACATGACGAGCACGCTCTGCGCGCCCGCATTCACGGCCACGGCGATGTCGGTGTAGATCCGGTCGCCCACGCAGCAGATCTGCGCGTTCGGCACGCCGGTCTGCGCCGAGATGACGTCGACCATGTTGCGGTTCGGCTTGCCGATGTAGGTCGGCTGCACGCCGGAGGCAGCGGTCAGCAGCGCGCAGATGCTCCCGCAGTCGGGCAGCACCTCGCCGGCCGGCATGGGGCAGACCCAGTCGGGGTTGGCGGCGATGAAGGTCGCGCCGCGGCGCAGGAAGTGCACGGCCTTGTCGAGCTTTTCGTACACGAGCTCGGTGTCGAACCCGGCCACGACGATCTCCGCGCCGTCGTCCACGAGCGGGATGCCGTAGCTGAGCAGCTCGCGGCGGAACGCCTGCGTGCCGACGAGGTACACGGGTTTGCCCGCATAGTGCTGGTTGAGGTACAGCGCCGTCGCCATGCCGGAGGTGAACACGTTCTCAGCCTCGCACGGGAAGCCCAGACGCCGCAGGCGCGTGATGTAGTCCGTGCCCGCGCGCGAGGAGTTGTTGGTCAGGTAAATGTACTGCCGTCCGGTATCGGCCAGCGTGTGGATGAAGTCGACCGCGCCGGGGAACACATCGTCCCCGAGGTAGAGCGTGCCGTCCATGTCCAGCAGGAACAGGCGCGCATCGAGCAGGTCTTTCAGATCGTTCATGGGAGCCACCTCACAGAATCTTATTTTTTTCTTAACACCCTATTATACCATGAAAAACGGGCAGCACAATCCCAATTATTCTGGCGGCAGGTGTTGAAAAAAACGGCCGATGTGCTATAATATTAAAATCTGTACCGTGGGCCGCTGTTGCATGCAGGCCGGTGCGGATCTGAAGGTGTAATAAAATTTTTGGAGGCATAGATATGGCAAAGAAACAATTCAAGGCCGAGTCGAAAAAACTGCTCGACATGATGATCAACTCGATCTACACGCACAAGGAGATCTTCCTGCGCGAGATCATCTCGAACGCCTCGGACGCGATCGACAAGCTCTGCTACCAGTCGCTCACGGATGAAAACGTGGGCATGGCGCGCAGCGATTTCAAGATCCGCGTCACCCCGGATAAGGACGCGCGCACGATCACGGTGTCGGATAACGGCATCGGCATGACGAAGGAGGAGCTCGACAGCAACCTCGGCGTCATCGCGCGCAGCGGCTCGCTGAAGTTCAAGGACGGCCTCGGCGAGAACGCGCAGGAGGACGCCGCCATCGACATCATCGGTCAGTTCGGCGTCGGCTTCTATTCCGCGTTCATGGTCGCCGACAAGGTCACGGTCGTCACCCGCGCCTACGGCAGCGACACGGCCTACCAGTGGGTCAGCACCGGCGCGGACGGCTACACCATCACCGAGACCGAGAAGGACACCGTCGGCACGGACGTCATCATGCACATCAAAGAAGACGAGTCCGGCGAGAAGTACTCCACCTATCTCGAAAACTGGAAGCTCATGATGCTCATCCGCAAGTATTCCGACTATGTCCGCTGGCCGATCGTCATGGACGTCGAGCAGAGCGACTGGGTCGACACCGGCGAGAAGGACGAAAAGGGCGAGCCGAAGATGGAGATGGTCACGAAGACCGAGGAGCAGACCATCAACAGCATGGTCCCCATCTGGCAGCGCAGCCGCAAGGAAGCGACGGATGAGGAGTGCATCGCGTTTTATAAGGACAAGTTCCACGACAAGGACGACCCGCTGGCCGTCATCCGCGTCAACGCCGAGGGCCTGATCTCCTACCGCGCGCTGCTGTTCATCCCGGCCAAGGCTCCGGCGAACATGTTCACCCGTGAATCCGACCCCGGTCTCGAGCTCTACAGCTCCGGCGTCATGATCATGGACAAGTGCACCGACCTCCTGCCGCCGTGCTATGCGTTTGCCCGCGGCGTGGTCGATTCGCCCGACCTGTCGCTGAACATCTCGCGTGAGATGCTCCAGCACGACCGCCAGCTCAAGCTCATCGCCACGAACCTCGGCAAGAAGATCAAGTCCGAGCTGACGAAGCTCATGTCCAACGACCGTGAGAAGTACGAGCAGTTCCACGCCGCCTTCGGCATGATGCTGCGTGCCGGCGCCGTCACCGAGACGGGCGACAAGGTCGACGAGATCAAGGACCTGCTGCTTTACCACACGAGCGAGACGAAGCTCGTCTCTCTCAAGGAATATGTCGACGCCATGCCCGCCGAGCAGACGAAGATCTACTTCGCCTGCGGCGAGAACGTCAAGCGTCTGCTCAGCCTGCCGCAGGCAGAGCAGCTGCATGAAAAGGGCTACGATGTCCTGTGCATGACCTCGCAGATCGACGAGTACTTTGTCGACACCATGAAGACCTACGCCGACAAGCCGTTTTGCAACATTGCGACCGACGACCTCGGCCTCGAGACCGAGGAAGAGAAGAAGGAGACCGAGGCCAAGCAGGCCGAGGACAAGGATCTGCTCGACTTCGTCAAGGAGACGCTCGGCGACCAGGTCGCGTCCGTGCGCCTGTCGAATAAGCTCGTGTCCAGCGCCGTGTGCCTGAGCACGGAGGGTGGCGTCACGCTCGAGATGGAGCGTTATTTCAAGAGCATGCCCGGCGCGCCGACCGATATCCGCGCCATCCGTGTGCTCGAGCTCAACGCCAACCACCACGCCTATCAGGCCATGAAGGAAGCGTTCGACGCCGGCGACAAGGACAAGGCCGCCCGCGTCGCCAAGATCCTGCACGCGCAGGCGCTGCTCATCGCGGGCGAGCCGCTTGAGGATCCGGCCGCGTATTCCGAGCTCGTCTGCACGCTCATCTGATCCGATCTATCCCCCCTGGCCGCCGCACTCCGGCGGCCGGGGCATCCCCATGTAAGGAGCTGTCTATGGAACCGCGTCTCGGTATCTATATCCATATCCCGTTTTGCGCGAGCAAGTGCGGCTACTGCGATTTTTATTCCTGCGCCGGCGCGGCCGACCGCATGGCGGACTATCAGCACGCCCTGCTCGAGCACATCGAAGAGAGCGCCGGGCGCATCGCCCCGGCGTACATCGACACGGTGTATTTTGGCGGCGGCACGCCGAGCTTTTACGGCGCGGCGCGCCTCATCGAGCTGCTCGACGCCGTCAAGGCCACCGGCCGCCTGCTCAAGCGCGCGGAGGTGACGGTCGAGGTCAATCCGGACAGCGTCCGCCTGCACGACCTGCGCGCCCTGCACAAGGCGGGCTTCAACCGCCTGAGCATCGGCATGCAGTCGGCCAACAATGATATCCTGAAAATGATCGGCCGCCGCCACAGCTTCCACCAGGTGGAGATGGCCGTGAAAAATGCCCGCACCGCCGGGTTTGACAACGTCAGCCTCGATCTCATCTACGGCCTGCCCAGCCAGACCCGCAGCGACTGGGCGGACACGCTCGCCAAGGCGATCGCCCTGCGCCCGGAGCACATCTCCGGCTACGGGCTCAAGCTCGAGGAGGGCACGCCCATGTACGAGCTGAAGGATTCGCCCCTCATCCCGTCGGACGACGAGCAGGCGGACATGTACCTGTGCATGGTCGATGAGCTGCGGCGCTACGGCTATGAACAGTATGAGATCTCGAATTTCAGCATACCGGGCTATGAATCCCGGCATAATCTGAAGTACTGGCAGCTCGACGACTATATGGGCTTCGGCCCGGGCGCGCACTCGTGCATCGGCCGCACGCGCTACAGCTATGTGCGCGACCTCGACCGCTACATCGCGGGCGTCCTCCACGGCGAGGACATGATCGACGAGTACGAGACCATCGGCGATTTCGAGCGCGCGGCGGAGTATCTCATGCTCGGTATGCGCACCGTGCACGGCGTGTCGCGCGCGGAGTATGCGCGGCTGTACCGCAGCGATTTTTCCGGCATCGCGCAGCAGTTGGAAACGTTCGTCCGTTCCGGCTGGGCCGTCGCGGACGGGGAGCGCTGGCACTTCACGCCGGCGGGCTTTCTCATCTCGAACGTGCTCATCGGCAAGCTCCTCGAGGCGCAGACCGAGCGCAAGGCCGAGCACAACCCGTGGATGAAGCCGCAGATCGAACGGCAGCCCCGCGCCAAGCTCCCGCCCAGCGAGGCGGAAGCGTTCCGCAATACATATCTGAATAATCCGATTTTGACAGGGAAAGACAGGGATTCGAGTAAATGAAACTCAACGGCAACACTTCCAAGCGCAGCGCGGCCGCTCGCCGCGAGGCGGCGGATTTCGCAGCGCAGGAGCGCTCGGCACACCGCAGCGGCGCCAACCGTTCCGCACAGAGCGAGGCGGCTGCCCGCCGCACCGCCGCGCCGAAGCAGGCGGCGGCCCAGCGCCCGCCCGTGCCCCGGCAGGAGCAGCCGGCGCGCCGCGGCGCGCCCGACGCCCGGCAGCAGCCGGCGCCCAAAGAGAAAAAACCGCGCGGCCGCGGCGGCCGGATCGCCGTGCGCGTCGTGCTCATCGTGCTGGCCGTCCTCGTGGCGGCGGGTGCCGTCGGCATGGTGCTCGTGGCGAAAAAGAGCGCCATTTTCCCGAACGTCTCTGTCTGCGGCACGGACGTCGGCGGCATGACGCAGTCCGCCGCGGTGGACGCCATCCGCGCCGCCGGCTGGGACGATACGAGCGCCCCGGTGCTCACCATGACCTTCCCCGGCAACCGGTCCATCACCGTCACCGCGACGGAGATCGGCTTTGACGCCACGCCCGATGCCGCTGCCGAGACGGCCTATGCCTACGGCCGCAGCGGCAATGTGTTCACCAACTTCTTCACGTGGCTGCGCTGCGCCTTCAAGGGGCATGACGTCGCCTCGGACAACCTTGCCGACATGGACGCCGACGCCCTGCGCACGCGCATCGAGCGCGAGGCCGCCGAGATCAACGTCAGCCTCTCCGCCGGCAGCATCGAGATCGACGAGGCGCACAGCGCCATCCTTGTCGTCAAGGGCGCGAGTATGATCACGCTCGACCCCGCTGCCGTCGCCGACCGCGTGCTCAGCGACATCCGCGCCGGCAAGTTCGGCACGTCGGCCTACCCGGTCGACATGAGCGGCGATGACAAGATGACGCTGCAGGAGCTGCACGACGCCGTCTGCGGCGACCCGGTCAACGCAGGCTACGACCCCGAGACCCAGTCCGCCACCGAGAGCAAGGTCGGTATCCAGTTTGACGTGGCCGCCGCCCAGCCCCTGTGGGACGCGGCCGCCAACGGCGATACCGTCACCATCCCGGCCACGCTCACGCAGCCCGAGATGACGCAGGAGCGCCTGCAGCAGCACCTCCTGGCCGACAAGCTCGCCACGAAGACCACCTCGCTCTCCGGCAGCAGCAGCAACCGCATCACGAACGTGAAGCTCGCCGCCGAGAAGATCAACGGCGTCATTCTCCAGCCCGGCCAGACGTTTTCGTATAACGACGTCGTCGGCCAGCGCACGAAGGCCAACGGCTTCAAGGAGGCCGGCGCTTATTCCAACGGCCAGGTCGTGCAGGAGGTCGGCGGCGGCATCTGCCAGGTGTCGTCCACGCTGTACTACTGCGCCATGGTCTCGAACCTCAAGATCAACACCCGCACCTGCCACTACTTCCCCGTGGCCTATATCGAGCCCGGCATGGACGCCGCGGTCAGCTGGGGCGGGCCGGAGTTCAAATTTACGAACAACCGCGACTATCCGATCGAGATCAAGGCGTATGTCCAAAACGGCAGCGTCACGGTCGAGATCTGGGGCACGGATGTGGACGGCAGCTATGTCAAGATGAGCTACACGTCCGAGGGCCTGCGCGCCACGACCTACCGCACGGTCTACGATAAGGACGGCAAGCAGATCAGCCATACGCTCGAGGCCAACAGCACCTACCATTCGCACGACACCACGCCGAAGCCGACGCCCACCCCCAGCACCGCGCCGAAGCCGACGCCCACCCCCACGCCGCAGCCGCAGCCGACGCCATATCCGTCCGTCTACGACCCCGGTGACGCCGGTGAAGACTAATACAGAGGAGAATGCAGTATGAGCAAAGGAAAGTTTTATATCACGACCCCAATTTATTACCCTTCGGACAAACTGCACATCGGCCACACCTACTGCACGGTTGCGACCGATGCGATCGCGCGCTACAAGCGCATGTGCGGCTATGACGTCATGTTCCTGACCGGCACGGACGAGCACGGCCAGAAGATCGAGGAGAAGGCCGAGGCTGCCGGCGTCACGCCCAAGCAGTTCGTGGACAACATCGTCGAAGGCCCCGGCGGCGTGCGTGCGCTGTGGAAGCTGATGAACATCTCCAACGACCGCTTCATCCGCACGACGGACGACTATCATGTCGAGGCCGTGCAGCGCATCTTCAAGAAGATGTACGACAAGGGCGATATCTATAAGGGCAAGTATTCCGGCATGTACTGCACGCCGTGCGAGAGCTTCTGGACCGAGAGCCAGCTCGTCGACGGCAAGTGCCCGGACTGCGGCCGCGAGGTGCACTATGCCGAGGAGGAGGCGTACTTCTTCCGCCTGTCGAAGTATGCCGAGCCCGTGCGCGAGCTGCTGCTCAGCGGCACGTTCCTCGAGCCTGCCAGCCGCGTCAACGAGATGATCAAAAACTTCATCGACCCCGGCCTGGAAGATCTGTGCGTGTCGCGCACGAGCTTCACGTGGGGCATCCCGGTCGATTTTGACCCCGGCCACGTCGTCTACGTCTGGGTCGACGCGCTGTTCAACTACTGCACGGCCCTCGGCTTCCTGAACGACAAGTACGACGATTACGAGAAGTTCTGGCCCGCCGACGTGCACATGGTCGGCAAGGAGATCGTGCGCTTCCACTCCATCATCTGGCCGGCTATGCTCATGAGCATGGGCATGCCCCTGCCGAAGAAGGTCTTTGGCCACGGCTGGCTGCTGCTCGGCGGCGGCAAGATGTCGAAGTCGAAGGGCAACGTCGTCGACCCCGTCTTGCTCGCCGAGCGCTACGGTGTGGACGCGCTGCGCTATTACCTCCTGCGCGAGTTCCCGCTTGGCAGTGACGGCAACTTCTCCAACGAACTGCTCATCTCCCGCATCAATACCGACCTCGCCAACGACCTCGGCAACCTCCTGAGCCGCACCGTCGCCATGGTCATCAAGTACTTCGGCGGCACGCTCCCGGCCGAGCGCGAGCACGATGCGCTCGACGATGAGCTCATCGCCATGGCATCCTCCCTGCGTGAGACGTATGCCGGCTATATGGACAATTTCGGCACGCAGCAGGCGCTCATCGAGGTGTTCAAGGTCATTTCCCGCGCCAATAAGTATATCGACGAGACGGCGCCCTGGGTCCTCGCCAAGGACGAGAGCAGGCGCGCGCGCCTGGCCACGGTGCTGTATAACCTGCTCGAGACGCTGCGCATCACCGTCACGCTGCTGCTGCCCTTCATGCCCGACAGCTGCGCGAAAGCCTTCACGCAGATCGGCGCCGCGGCAGAGCAGACCACGTGGGACAATGCCGCCGTCTGGGGCGTGCTGCCCGCGGACGTCACGGTGCACAAGGGCGAGACGCTCTTCCCGCGCATCGACATGGCCAAGGAACTCGCCGAGCTCGAGGCACTCAAGGCCGCGAAGGAAGCGGCCGCCGCGCCGAAGTCTGCGCCTGTGCTGCCGGATGTGACGATTGACGACTTTTCCAAGTGCGACATGCGCGTGTGCAAGGTCCTCAAGTGCGAGCCGGTGAAAAAGTCCGATAAGCTCCTGTGCTTCACGCTCGACGACGGCAGCGGCACCGACCGGCAGATCCTCTCCGGCATCGCCAAGTACTACCGCCCCGAGGAGCTCGTCGGCAAGACCGTCGTGGCAATCCTGAACCTGCCGCCGCGCAAGATGATGGGCATGGCCTCCAACGGCATGCTCCTCTCGGCCGAGAAGGACGGCAAGCTCAACCTGCTCATGCTCGATGACAGCGTGCCCGCCGGCGCGCAGCTTTGCTGAGCGGCCGCACCCCTGCACGTTTCCGGGAAGGCTCGCTCGGCGGGCCTTCCCGTTTTTCCCGCGGCGTGCGGAACATTTTCCGCGCCCGGCCGTCAAGCCCTTCGTAATCTCCCGTACATAAAGGAGGAGTCGCCTCTTGAAGCTGTTTTCCTCGCCGCCGCGCCCCACGGGCACGCAGCGGCCCGCTTCCGATACCGCCCAGCAGCGCCCGACACAGCAGCACCCGGCCCAGCAGCGCCCGACACAGCAGCGCCCGGCCCAGCAGCGTCCGGCGCCGCAGCGTCCGGCGCCGCAGCGCCCCGCCCAGCAGCGTCCGGCGCAGCAGGCTTATGCCAGCCAGTGGACGGATGACGCCGCCCGGCCGCGCCGCAGCGCGCCGGATGCCCGCCGCCGCCCGCCGCAGGCCGCCCCGGCCGCGGCCGGCAAGCACGGCCGCAAGGCGAAAAAGGCCAAAAAGCCGAAGAAGAAAAAGAGCCTCGGCCGCCGGCTGCTCATTTTGTTCCTCGTGCTGGCCATCCTGGCCGGATTGTATCTGACGGCGGTCTATTCCGACATTCCGTTCATCGCCAAGTGGCGCACGGCCTATATCCAGACGGCCATGAACACGCTCAGCCACCAGTGGCTGGCCACGGCGTTCATCCCACGCAGCGTCATTGACAAGGTCCTCGCCGAAATGGAGGCAGCCAGGGAGGCGCAGATCGGCATCAACAGCGAGTGGGACGAAGGCGAGTCCGAGTCCCGCAACCCGACGCTCACGAACACCAAGGGCATGAGCAAGGAAGAGATCGCGTTTTACAACCTCTTCTGGGAGGTCAATGTGCCGAGCATGCAGGCGTATGTCAAGGAGCATCCCGACGCCCTCGCCGCCGGCTGGAGCCGCATCAACATCGACAAGTCCGCCCTCACGGCTGACGGCACCAGCATCCGCACCATCCAGGGCGAGCAGGTGCTTGCGATCGACGCGCGCAACAAGATCCTCATCGCGCGCGTGAAAGGCAGCACTTACCGCGGCGTGCTCGTTATTATGAAAGACCCGTCGCGCCTGAGTCTGCAGGCCGCGTCCACGCTCGGCAGCGTCGGCCAGGTCTGTGGCAAGATCGCCGAGGCCCACGGCGGCGTCATCGGCATGACCGGCTCGGGCTTCATCGACCCGGGCGGCACCGGCAACGGCGGTACCCTCGCGGGCTACGCCATGTGCAACGGCAAGTCCTACGGCAGCCATATGGGCTACGGCTATAAGCGCCTCGAGCTGCATAAGGACAACCGCATCTACATCCGCGACAGCGATTCCTCGGTCTCGCCCGACACGACGGACGCGGTCGAGTTCTCGCCCGCCATGATCATCGACGGGGAGACGGTCGTCAACGCCCGCAGCGGCTTCTCCGACCTGCAGCCGCGCGCCTGCCTCGGCCAGTCGAAGTACGGCGAGATCATCGCCCTGCTCGTCGAGGGCCGGCTCACGACGTCGGTCGGCATCAGCGTGCCGGACTGCGCGGCCATCATGACCAAGCACGACTGCATGCAGGCCATGAACCTCGACGGCGGCACCAGCGCCATGATCTGGTACAAGGGCAAGTACATCATGCGCAGCTCCAACCCCGCGCTCACCGCCGGGCGCACGCTGCCGAACGCTTTCGTCTACACCGGAAATTAACGCTGCGGCGACCGGACAGCCCCAACAGCCTCGCAGAGTTTGACACACGCAAGCGTCCCTGACCGCCGGTCAGGGACGTTTGTGCGCAATGCGCAAAAGATTTCCCGAAAAACGGGTGCAGATTCGTGAAAATGGGGCTTGCAATCCGGCGCGGGAAGTGGTAGAGTAACACCATCGAGAAACCGATGACCGAGAGGAGTACCCATTCACGAAGCTTTCAGAGAGCAGCGGACGGTGGAAGCGCTGCAGCGGACGGGTGGCGAATGGACTCGTGAGGGCAAACCGATTGCAGCAGCATGAGGGGCGACGGTGGCCGCGGCCGTTATCCGGCGGAGCGTATGATCGTACGTGCAAAGTGGGCGCATGAGCGCCAACATGGGTGGCACCGCAGGAGTTACAGTCTTGTCCCATGAAACGGATGGAACCGTTTCGTGGACGAGGCTTTTTTTATTGCTCAAATCACCGCAGGAGGGATGCAGATGACCCGCAAAACCAGACGATGGCGTGGCGGCCGGAGAATTTTTGCCGCGTCAGACCGTATCCGAACAGTTCAAAACCAACCGCTTTCAATATAGAAGGAGAATATACTATGAATCAGACTTTCCAGAAGATCGTCGGCGGCGTGCTCGCCGTCACCGCGCTCATGGGCCTGTCCGCCTGCGGCAGCAAGACCGAGGACACCAAGGCCGATGGCAAGACCTATAAGGTCGGCATCGTGCAGTTTGTGGACGATGCGTCCCTCAACCAGATCGAGGCGGCCATCGAGGCCGAGCTCGACGCGAAGGCCACGGAGCTGGGCGTGAAGTTCGACTACACGCTCTACAACGGCCAGGCCGACGGCACGACGCTCAACCAGATCGGCGCCGAGCTCGTCAGCAAGGGCGTGGACCTCATCGTCCCGATCGCAACGCCGGCCGTGAAGATCATGCAGTCCGCTACCGAGGACACCGAGATCCCCATCGTTTTTTCCGCCGTGTCTGACCCCGTCGGCGCCGGCATTGTTGATTCGCTCGACGCACCCGGCGGCCGCATCACCGGCACGAGCGACGCGCTCAATACCAAGGGCCTGCTCGACCTGATGCTCGCCCAGAACCCGGACACCAAGACCGTTGGCCTGCTCTACTCCAAGAGCGAGGATTCCTCCAAGCAGCCGATCGAGGACGCGAAGGCCTACCTCGAGGGCAAGGGCATCCGCTGCGTGGAAAAGACCGGCACCACCACCGATGAAGTCACCTCTGCCGTCGATGCGCTCATCGCCGAGAAGGTCGACGCCGTCTTTACCCCGACCGACAACACCATTATGACCGCTGAGCTCGCCATCTACGAGAAGTTCCTCAATGCCAAGATCCCGCAGTACTGCGGCGCGGACTCCTTCGCGCTCAACGGCGCGTTCGTCGGCTACGGTGTGGATTACACCAAGCTCGGCACGATCACGGCCGACATGGTCGTGCAGGTGCTCGTTGACGGCAAAGACCCCGCCACGCTGCCCGTGACCACGTTCGATAACGGCATCGCCATGATCAACACCGAAAGCTGCGCCGCCCTCGGCTACGACCTCGCGGCCGTGAAGCAGGCGTTTGACGGCAAGTGCAGCTCCGTGCTCGAGACGACCACGCAGCAGAATTTTGACTGATATCTGACATCCCGAAGGAGGGAGTTCCATGCTGACCGTTTTGCAGACGGCGCTCGAGGTCGGCCTCATTTACGGCCTCGTCGCGCTGGCGCTGTTCATCAGCTTTTCCATCCTGAATATCGCCGACCTGTCCACGGACGGGTGCTTCACGCTCGGCTGCGCCGTGGGCGCCATGCTCACCATCGCCGGCCACCCGATCCTTGCGCTGTTCGCGGCCATGGCGGCGGGCATGCTCTCGGGCTACATCACGGCCTTTTTGCAGACGCGCCTCGGCGTTGAGAGCATCCTCGCCGGCATCATCTCGAACACCGGCCTCTACACGATCAACCTCGCGGTCATGGGCTTTTCGTCCAACGTGTCCATCACCGGGGTCGACACGGTGTTTTCGCTCTTCAAGGGCCTTGTCGGCGGGCAGTGGAGCCGGCTGATCCTGCTCGCGCTCATCGCGGCCGTGCTCGTGCTCGTGCTCATCCGCTTTTTCGGCACGTCCCTCGGCCTGTCCATCCGCGCCACGGGCGACAGTCTGGATATGGTCAGCGCTTCCTCCATCAATCCGAAAGCCACCATCACGATCGGCCTGTGCCTGGCCAACGCCCTCACGGCGCTGTCCGGCTGCCTGATCGGGGAATACAACAAGTTTTGCGACATCAACCTCGGCACCGGCATGGTCACGATCGCGCTGGCGAGCCTCATCATCGGCGAGGTCTTTGCCGGCCGCCGTGGCAGCGTGGGCAAGCGCGTCGTCTGCGTCGTGCTCGGCAGCATCGTCTACCGCTTCATCATCGCGCTGGCGCTGCGGCTGAACATCTCGGCCGAGTATTTCAAGCTCGTGTCCGCCGTCATCGTGGCCGTCGCCATCGCCGCGCCGAACATGAAGGACTACGTCCATCTGGCGAAGATCAAGTCCAACGCCCGCAAGCTGCGCGCCCTGTCCGGAAAGGGGGACGAGACCGATGCTTGAAGTTTCCCATATTTCCAAGACGTTCAACGCCGGCACCGTCAACGAGAAGCGCGCCCTGTCCGACCTCTCGCTCCGGCTGGCCAACGGGGAGTTTGCCACCATCGTCGGCTCGAACGGCGCCGGCAAGAGCACGCTCTTCAATGCCATCGCCGGTGTGTTTTACGTCGACGCCGGCACGATCACGCTCGACGGGCGGGACATCACGTTCCTGCCGTCGCACAAGCGCAGCCGCCGCATCGGCCACCTGTTCCAGGACCCGCTCAAGGGCACTGCGCCGCACATGACCATCGAGGAAAACCTCGCCGTGGCCTACCTCCGCTCGCCGGAAAAGCATAAGTCCTTCCGCCGCGTGACACGCCGCGACCGCGACTTTTTCCGTGACGCGCTCGCCCAGCTCGACATGGGGCTGGAGGACCGCATGAACACGCCCGTCGGCCTGCTCTCCGGCGGCCAGCGCCAGGCGCTGACGCTGCTCATGGCCACCATGGTCACGCCCGAGCTGCTGCTGCTCGACGAGCACACCGCCGCGCTCGACCCCGTCACGGCCGATAAGGTGCTCGCGCTCACGCGCAGCGTCGTGTCGGAGCGCAGCATCTCCTGCCTCATGATCACGCACAATATGCACCAGGCGCTCGAGCTCGGCACGCGCACGCTCATGATGGACGCCGGCCGCATCGTGCTTGATGTCTCCGGCCCGGAGCGCGCGGACATGACCGTGCAGGGCCTGCTCGACGCCTTCGCCGCCAAGGCGGGCGAGGCGTTTGATAACGACCGCGTCCTGCTGTCCACGGCCGAGGACAAGGCAAACTGAATTTCGGCATAGAAAAATCAGCCGCCCACCGGGCGGCTGATTTTTTTCACTTGTCGAAAACCCCATTCGGGGTTTCCGACAAAAGGTTTACAGTCTGCTGCGCGCATAATTTGCGCGCCGATGGCGCACAAATTCCACACTTGCAGCCTGAAAAGTATTTTTTCCGCCGTACATGCCGCCGGAAAAAATGATTGCATTTTCTTTGCCGCCTGCGGGCGGCAAACTCTGCGAGGCTTCTTCGCGGTTTAATAGAACGTGGCCACCGGTTCTTCCGGCTTTTCGACCTCCTGCACGGACTGCACCGTGAACACGGGGCCCTTGCGGCCATAGGCGCGGTGGAACTTGTAGTCCAGCCGGGCCGTGATGATGGCCCACTCGTCGTTGCGGATCTCGTCGGCGCGGTCCCACACACAGATGATGCCCGCGAACTGAATGTCCTGCACACAGCAGGTCATGATGTGCCGCCCGGCGATGAAGCAGCCCTTCGGCACGTTCTTGCGCACGAGGCAGCGGCACTTGACCTCGATGGTCTTGCCGTCGTACTTCTTCGGCTCCTCGGACATGTCGCGGTACCAGATGGCGAAGTCGCGGTCCTCGATCTCGACGACCGGGGCGTCAAGGTCGAACGGCAGCGGATCTTCAATGTCGTCGTACACGACCTTGCCGTCGGTGTATTCATACGCGATGTCGCACCGGCGGGAGATGGCGCGGATGACGCGGTGCATCTCCATGCGGTCCATGCTGTCGTTGTAGCGGTTGAGCACGACGAGCTCGGCGCTCTTGAGCTTGTCCACCGTGAGCTGGCGCATATTCGCGTTGTAGCTCAAAAACGACGTCGCGTCGCAAAACAGGAATTCCTGCGCGACCGCCCAGCCCTCCGGCAGGTTGCCGTAGAGTGAGTCGAGCATCCACATGCCGTTGTACTCCACGAGCACGCGCTCGGGGCGGATCTCGTCCTGCAGCGCCTTCAGGTGCTCGACCGTGAGGTCGGCCTCTTCGTCGATGTTGCGCACAAAGACGTTGCCGGCGCAGAACTTGTCCGGCTCGTAGACTTCCTCGCCCTCTTCACACAGCAGCAGCAGCGTGCGCTCGCCCTTGTGAAAGCGCTCGTCCTCGAGCGTCTCCTGAATGAATTTCGTCTTGCCGGCCTCCAGAAAGCCGGTGAACAGGTATACCGGCAGATCCGGCGCCTGCTGTTTCGTGTCAGCCAATGTGGAACAGCTCCTTCAGTGCATCCTCGGCCAGGTGCGACCCGATCACGCACACGCGGCCGGTGACCTGTGCGCTGCCGCGGCGGACGTCGGATTCGCCGGGCACGTAGTCAAAGTGGATCCAGCCGCCGTCGGTCGCAGGCACGATGCCCTTGGCGCGCAGCACGACGCCGTAGCGGTGCTCGTTGATGAGCGCGTCGAGCGCGGTGCGGATCTCGTCGTCGGTGTATTTGCGCGGCGTCTCGGTGCCCCAGCTCGTGAACACCTCGTCCGCGTGGTGGTGATGGTGGTGATGGCCGCAGCAGTGGTCATGGTCATGCTCGTCATGCTCGTGGTCATGCTCGTCGTGGTCATGATGATGCTCGTGCTCGTGTTCATCGTCATCATCGTCGTCATGGTGATGGTGATGGCCGCAGCAGCATTCGTGCTCGTCATCATCGTGATGGTGGTGATGGTGCTCGTGCTCGTCCTCGTCGTCCTCCTCGGCGGCCTCGGCCTTGAGGTGCTCGAGCTCGGCGGACAGCGTGTCGCGCCGCTCCATCGTTTCGAGGATCTGCTTGCCGTCCAGCTCCGTCCACGGCGTGGTCACGATCGTGGCGGTCGGGTTCTTTTCACGCAGCAGCGCCACGGCGGCGTCGAGCTTCTCGGGGCGGATACCCTCGGTACGCGAGAGGATGATGGCGCTCGCGTTCTCGACCTGGTTGTTGAAAAACTCGCCGAAGTTCTTCATGTACATCTTGCACTTGTTCGCGTCCACGACGGTCGTGAAGCCGTTGAGTACCAGCTCGTCGGACTGCACGCCCTGCACGGCGCGGATGACGTCGCTCAGCTTGCCGACGCCCGAGGGCTCAATGAGGATGCGGTCGGGGTGAAACTGGGTGAGCACCTTCTGCAGCGCGTCGGCAAAGTCGCCCACGAGGCTGCAGCAGATGCAGCCGGAGTTCATCTCATTGATCTGCACGCCGGAGTCCTTGAGGAAGCCGCCGTCGATGGCGATCTCGCCGAACTCGTTTTCGATCAGCACGATCTTTTCGCCCGTGTAGGCCTCGGCGATCAGTTTTTTGATGAGCGTGGTCTTGCCGGCGCCGAGAAAACCGGAGAAAATATCAATTTTTGTCATAAAAGAAAGCACTTCCTGTCTGGGAGCACGTGCCCCCGAAATTTTGTCCATTATTATAGCACGAAATTGTGAACGAAACAAGTCCGCCGCGTCGATGGGATGGCATTGCGTTTTTGCTGCCGCTGCGGTAAAATGACGGCATGAAACGAAGTGATTTTTGGACAACTGCAAAACGAAATTGGCGCGCGGCCATTTACCTGCTCGTGCTCACGGCACTGGCGGTCGTGCTCGTGGTCGTATGCGTCCGGCGCGGGCAGACCGCCGCGCAGCCCGAGCCCACGCCCCGCACGTCCGCTGCCGTCCAGAAGGATGCAGCGCAGACGCTGCTCGACGGCATGAGCACGCGTGAGAAGATCTGCCAGCTGCTCATCGTGCACCCCGAGACGCTCACGGACGGCGGCACCGTCACGGCCATGACGGATGACCTCGCCGCCGCGCTGCGCGACTATCCGGTCGGCGGCTTTCTGCTCTCGGCGGGCAACATGACCTCCGGCGAGCAGCTCCGGGCGCTCACGTCCGCGCTCTCATCTGCCTGCGCCACGGCCCCGCTCGTCACCGTGGACGAGGAGGGCGGCCGCGTCGCGCGCCTGATGAACACCGTCGGCACGACGAAATTAAACAGCATGTACAGCTACCGCAGTCTCGGCACGCAGGGCGCGTATGACAATGCCCAGACCCTCGCGCACGACATCGCGGCCTACGGCTTCAACACCGACTTTGCGCCCGTGGCCGATGTCTGGACGAACAAGCGCAGCAACGCCATCGGCGACCGCGCCTACAGCGATGATTATGACGAGGCGGCCACGCTCGTCTCCGCCGCCGTGCACGGCTTTCGTGACGCCGGGGTCATCTGCTGTCTGAAGCATTTCCCCGGCCACGGCAGTACGGCCACGGACTCGCACAACGGCGCCGCCACGGTCGATAAGACGCTCCCGCAGCTGCGGCAGGAGGACCTCAAGCCCTTCGTCTCCGGCATCGCCGCCGGGGCGGACATGGTCATGGTCGGCCACCTGACCGTGCCGACGATGGATGATGCGCCCGCGTCCCTCTCGCACAAGCTCGTCACGAACCTGCTGCGCTATGACCTCGGTTTCCGCGGCGTCATCGTCACGGACGGGCTGCAGATGCAGGCCCTCGCGCAGTATACCGACGGGGAGAAGGCCGTGCGCGCCCTCGCCGCCGGCAACGACATGCTGCTTGAGATCAGCGACGTGCCCGGTGCGGTCGCGGCCGTGGAGCAGGCGCTCGCAGACGGCACGCTCACGGCCGATGCGCTCGATGCGAGCGTGCTGCGCGTGCTGCAGCTCAAGCTCGCGCACGGCATCGTGCCGCTGCCGGAGACCGGCTGACACTCATGATTTTTTAAGAAAGGTGTGGTATCCTCATACTGGGCGCGGCCGGTCGGCCTGCCCCGCATCCTCCCTTTCTTTCTTCCCCCAACAGATCAGCCGCTGTCAAAGGACAGCGGCTGATCTATTATCATTTCCGGTTGTACCCCGGCGCAAAACGTGGTATCCTAAGCTATCATGACCAGAGAGGCGACCCGCATTGCAATTCGTTGACATTGAAAAGAAGGACGGCGGCGCGTTCCTGCACCGCTACGACCTGCACTATATCGACCGCACCGGCTGCCCGCGCACGTATGAGATGGTCAGCCGCGACCGGAATATCGACTCGCTCGAGCACCTGCAGCACCACCGCACGGACGCGGTCGTCATGGTGCTCACGGACGCTGCGCGCGAGCACATCGCGCTCATCCACGAGTTTCGCATGGAGCTCGGCCAGCGCATCTACGGCCTGCCCGGCGGCCTCATCGAGCCGGGGGAGACGCCCGAGCAGGCGGCCCGCCGCGAGCTGCGCGAGGAGACCGGCCTGCGCCTGACGGCCATCACGCACGTGCTGCCGCCGGCGGCGTGCACGGTCGGCATCGGCGACGAGCGCACGGTCTGCGTTTTCGGCACGGCGGAGGGGACGTTCCGCCCGAGCGCCGACCCCATGGAGGAGATCGAGTCGGCGTGGTATACGCGCGCGCAGGTGCGCGCCCTGCACGAGACGGACCTCTTCGGTTCCTGGGCGCTGGCCTATAGCTGGATGTTCGCAAACGGCTGCCTGCCGGGCGTCTGAAGGCACACAATTTTACGATTACGGAGCGATCATTATGTTTTTTTCGGAGATATATCAGCCGGGCGTCGCCGATTTCGACCCCAGCGGCAAGCTGGGGTATGAAGCGATCCTGCGCATTTTTGAAAACACGGCCAGCCGCCACTCCGACAGCTCGGGCGACGACATCATTGAGGAAAGCCGCAACGGCATCACCTGGGTGCTGACCGACTGGCGCGTCCAGATCGTGCGCCGGCCGGACAGCAAGGCGCCCCTGCGCGTCACGACCTGGGTGCGCGACAGCGTGCCCACCGGGCGCATCTTCCGCGACTATACGCTCGCGGACGAGAGCGGCACGGAGCTCGTGTGCGCCGAGTCGCGGCTCATTTTGTTCGACCTGCGCGCGCAGAAGATCATCCGCATCGACCAGCAGCGCTTCCGGTCCTATCTGCCGGAGACGCGCGGCGTGTTCGCGTCCGCCGCGCCGCGCCTGCGCGCGCCCGATACCTTTGACGGGGAGAAAACGCTGCCCCTGCGCCGCAGCGACATTGACTTCAACGGCCATGTACATAACACGAAGTATCTCGACTTTGCGCTCGAGGCCCTGCCGGACACCGTGCCGCGCGATGCGTTCACGGGCTTTCGCCTGGTCTATCCGAAGGCGGTCAAGGACGTGGATGCCGTCACGCTCAAATACACCCTGACGGACACCGGCCCCTTCGTGTGCGTCTACAGCGGCGACACGCTCTGCACGCTCATCCGCTTCGAGACATGAAGATACCCCCGCTGCATTTTTGCAGCGGGGGTATCTTCAGCTTTCTGCGAACCGGTCGACATACGCGCGCATCTCCTGCCGCGAGTCGATGCCGTGCACGCCCGCGATGAATGCGCGCTTTTCCTCGTCCGTGAGCGCCGAAAACTTTGCCAGCGCCTGCTGGTTGTGCACCAGCGCCATACCCAGCCCGACCGGGATGGCCGGCTGCGTGCCTGCTTTGTGCAAAGGTTTCACCTTCCTCTGTGTCCGGTTTCGGAGCGGGAGCTCCCTAACCATAGTATGGCACAGATGGAAAAATAGAATACATCAGCCCAGATCGAGCACCTGCCGCGCGGCGTAGCCATCGGCGCGTAGCGCGCCGTCGAGCAGCTCATAGCGCGTGATGTCCAGCCGCACCGCGTGCAGCATCGCGGGCATCTGCTGCAGCTGCTGCAGCTGCACGCCGCGTGCCTCGATCACGCTGCGGTATTCGTCGCTCAGCGGGTCGATGTACACGGCCGTGCCCGTCATCTGCAGCCCGGCGAGCGACGCCATGCCCGCGTAGCTGTCAAACACGGCGGCGGAGATCGCCCCGTTCCACCAGATGCCCTTGAACTTCAGTCCGCCCTCGGTAAGGATGTAGAGCCTGCCGTCCACGCGCAGGTATTCCAGCGGCGTGCACCTTACCCACTTGCCGCAGCCGGTCGCCAGCGCGAGCGTGTTGTGCGCCTCCAGAAAGGCGTCGATGCGCGCCTTGAGCGCGTCCGTCGGCATCGGGGCCTCCGGCGGGCAGAAGGCCTTGGCGATCAGCTCGGCCGCGGCGACGGTCTCGTCCTCGCCCTTCGGGCGGAAGGTCACGCGCTTTTGCAGCCCGGCGGTCACGACCGGGCCATCCTCGCCCGCGGTGACGGTGATGACGTTTGCGTACCCGCTCCAGTCGCGCGGGGCGCGCTCGGCGGGAAAGAGCTTGCAGTTGCCGATGACCGTGCCGAGGATGTAGGCCGTGCGGCGCGCGTCGGCGTCGTAGATGATGGCAGTGATGTTCATGGATCTGTTGCCTCCGGAAAAAATCAGAATAGAAGATAATGTGAGTATAACACGCAAAGAATGGATTGTAAAATCGAAAGCCGGATGTTACAATGAGAAAAAATCCGAAACAGAAACGAGGTCTTGCCATGCTCTGCCCGAAATGCGGCGCGCAGCTGTCTGACAGTGCCGTGATCTGCCGCGCCTGCGGCGCCATGCTGCCCGAGCAGCCCGTCGCCCCGAAAGCGCCGTACCCGCCGGCATCCCAGCCGGCCGAACCCACTGCGTCCGCGCAGCCCGCCGCCCCGCGCACCTGCACGAAATGCGGCGCGCCGCTCGATGACGGCGTTCGTTTTTGCACCAACTGCGGCGCACCCGCGCCGGAACCGTCTGCTCCGTCCGACACAACGCGATCCGCTTCCGCCGGCCCGGCACAGTCCGCACCGCCGCAGCAGGACACGGCGAACGCGTCCTACACCGGCGCGGCAGCTCCGTTCGGCCCGGGCATTTGCCCGCGCTGCGGAAGCCGGCTCGCGCCCGGCGCGCGTTTTTGCACCGTTTGCGGCATGCCCGCGCCCGAAGCGCCCCAGGGCCAGGCCGACTGGTATGCGCCTGCGCCCGGCGGCGGGGTCTCCTCGCCGGAGATCGGCCCGAAGCACAAGCCGAAGAAGCTGCTCATCGGTCTGCTGTGCGGCTTTGCCGCGCTGGTCGTGATCGTGGCGGTCGTGGCCGGCATTTTCGCTGCCCGTCAGGCGGGCGAGCCCAGCACGGCCGGCGGCGCGGAGGTGGACCGGCTCCTCGAGCGCTACTTCACGTATTTCAAGGCCGATGACACCGATGCCATGCTCGATCTCTTCCTGCCGGAGGTTATCACCTACATGCAGGACGACGATACCGCCGCCGGCCGCGAGGCCGCCCTCATCCAGCTCGACGACTGGTATTATGACTACGGCAAGGCCATCGATGATTATTACGTCTATGACGACGACAGTCTCGACGCCAGCGACGTGCGCGAGATCCAGCGCGAGCTCGGCGTGCGCATCGACGACAATGTCATCGTTGCCTGCGACGTGACGTATCAAAACGGGCAGGACAACGACTTTTATTTCGAGTTCGTCCAGGTCGACGGGCAGTGGTATCTGCTGTTTGTCGTGGAGTGATACTGCTTCAGAGAATAGCCCCGGCAGCTTCGGCTGCCGGGGCTTTTTTGCTTTATGCCTGAACCTGCACGCGGCTGCCGCCGCTGCGGTCTTTCGTCACGATGATCTGCCGGTCGATGCGGTCCTTGAGCTCCGCCACGTGGGAGATGATGCCCACGATGCGGCTGCCGCCCGACACGCCCACGAGCGCGGCGAGCGCCTGCTGCAGCGCCTCGCTGTCGAGCGAGCCGAAGCCCTCGTCGACGAACATGGCCTCGAGCTGCACGCCGCCGGCGGTTGCCTGCACCTCGTCGGACAGGCCGAGCGCCAGCGACAGGGAGGCGGCGAACGTCTCGCCGCCGGAGAGCGTCTTGACGCTGCGCGCCGTGCCGTTGTAGTGGTCGATGACCTCCAGCTCCAGCCCGGTCTGGCTGCGGTTGTCGCCCGCGCGGGCGCAGCGGCGCAGCTCGTACTGCCCGCCGGACATGATGAGCAGGCGCGTGTTCGCGCGGCCAAGGATGCGGTCGAAGTACGCGGTCTGGATGTAGGTCTCGAGCATGATCTTTTCCTTGCCGGGCACGGCGCCGTTGGCCGTCGCGGCCAGCGCGTGCACCCATTGCCAGCGCGCGCGCACGGCGGCGTGCTGCTGCCGCCGCGTGTCGATGGCGGTGCGGGCCGCGCGGTTTTGCTCCAGGCGCGCATCACAGGTGCTGATCTGCCTTTGCAGCTGCTCGGCGCGCACGGTCAGCGCATCCCGCCGCGTGCGCAGGGCGGCGATGTCCGCCGGCGGCGCGGCCTGGATCTGTGCGCGCAGCGCGTCGCGCTTTCCGGTCAGCGCGGCGAGCACGGACTGTGCCGCGCTGCTGCGTTCGCGCGCCGTGTCCAGCGCCTGCTGCAGCGCCTCGCACTGCGTGCGTGTCTCGACGAGCGCGCGCTGCGCTGCCGCGCGGTTTTCGTGCGGCAGCTCCTGTGCGCGGCGTTCGGCCTCCGCGTCCAGCTCCGCGCATCGCGCCGCACGTGCGGACAGCTCCTGCGCGCGTTCCTGTATGTCTGCCTGCTGCCGCCGGAGCGCTTCCTCCTGCGCCGGCAGGCCGGCCTCCAGCGCCTGCAGCGCCGAGAGTGCCTGCTGCTGCGCCGTGTGCTGCGCTGCGAGCGCTTCGGCGTCGCGCGCAGCCGCTGCGCGCAGAGCGGGGAGGGTCTCCGCCAGCGTGTCCGGGTCGAGCGGCGGCGTCAGCGCCCGGCACGATTGCGAGAGCGCGCCGCGCTGCGCGGCCGCGTCCTGCGCGTGCCCGGCCTGCGCGGCGGCCACGGCCAGCTTCGGCTGCCCGCTCAGTTTCCCGCGCGCGGTCTCCACTGCCTTCGCGGCCGCGTCCGTCCGGGCGCGCGCCGCGTCGAGGTCGCTTCGCTTTTGCGCCAGCCGTTTGCGTTCCGCCTCCGCCTGCGCGCGCAGTGTGTCGAGCTGTTCATACCGCCGCAGCGCGTCCTCCAGCCGCGTGATGCCCTGCCGCCGGCTCTGGATCTCCGGCTGCGAGGCCGTAGCGGTGTCCAGCGCCGCCTGTGCCGCCTTCATTTCCGCCTGTGCCTCCGTCCACGCGCTCTCCGCTTCGGCGAGTTTCCCGCGCGCGGCCTCAAGCGCCTCCGCCTTGCCGAGGTCGGAGAGCACCTGCTCGCGCTGTGTCTCCGTCTCCGCGTGCTCCGCCTGCGCCTGCGTCAGCGCGGCTTCGTCCGCGTGCAGCAGCGTGTCCAGCGCCGCGAGCAGCGCGTCGGTGTCCAGCGCGTCCGGCAGTGTCTCCGGCGCGTCACAGCGGATGCTCCCGGCCGCCTGACGCAGCCCGGCCTCCAGCTCGCCGCACTGCCGGTCGAGCGCGGCGGCCTCCTCCTTGAGCCGGTTTTGCAGCGCCTGATACTGCCCCGTGTGGAAGATCTGGCGGAAGATGGCCTTGCGCTCGTCCGTCTGGGCGAGCAGCAGCTTGCGGAATTCCCCCTGCGCGATCATGGCGATGCGGGCAAACTGCTCCCGGTCGACGCCGACGATGTCCGTCACGGCGGCGGTCACGTCGCGCGCCTTGGTGATGATGCGGCCGTCCGGCATCGTCAGCTCGGCGTCTGCCTTCTGCACGGTCGTGCCCGTGCCGCGCGTTTTCGGGCGCGTGTATTCGGGATTGCGGCGCACGGTGTAGGTCTTGCCGCCGTTTAAGAAGGTGAGCTCCACGAACGTCGGCGTTTCGGGCGCTGCGTATTTGCTGCGCAGCATGGAGCTCTCGCGGCTCTCGCCGCTCGCCTCGCCATAGAGCGCGTAGGTGATCGCGTCAAAGATCGTCGTCTTGCCGGCGCCCGTGTCGCCGGTGATGAGGTAGAGCCCGGACGTGCCGAGCACGGAAAAGTCCACGGTCGTCTGCCCGGCGTACGGGCCGAAGGCGGACATGGTCAGGTTCAGCGGTCTCATGGCTGCGCCTCCTGAATCTCCTCCATGAGCTGCGCCGCGAACGCGCGCTGCTCGTCGCTCATGGGCTGGTTGTTTTGCTGTAAGTAGAGCGCTTCGAACAGCTCCAGCGGTGTGCGCTGCTCCATGGCCGCCGGCGCTGCCACCGCCCCGGCGGCGCGCGTGCGGGCGTTGTCGTAGTCGAGCGTCATCAGGTATGGGTAGATCGCCCGCAGCCGCCCCACGGCGTCGAACACGTCCTGCTCGTCCGTGAGGATCAGGTGCAGGTAGTCGCTGCGGTAGGTCGTGTGCTCGTAAAAGCTCCGTGCGGTTAGCTCGTCGTAGCTGCCGCGGATCTCGCGCAGGTCGCGCAGCGGCGTCAGCGGCACGGTGCGCACGTCGACCGCGCTCTTTTCGCCCAGCGTCACGACGGTGACGGATTTGCGCTGGCTCGCCTCGGAAAACGAGTACTTGAGCGGCGACCCGGCGTAGCGGATCGTCGGGCGGCCGATCTGCTGCGCGCCGTGCAGGTGGCCGAGCGCCACGTAGTCAAACGGCGCGAACACGCTGCTGTCCACATTGTCCGTCCCGCCGACGGACAGCTCCTCCGAGCCGCTGCGCGCGCCGCCGGTCACGAACTGGTGCGTCACGAGCACGTTGCGCGCGCTGTCGTCGATGTCCATGTGCGCGATGGCGGCGGCCACGGCGTCGGTGTAGCTCTCGATCTGCGCGTCCGGGAACCAGCGGCGCACGTGCGCGGGCTTCAAAAACGGCAGCAGCCACAGGTACACAGGCCCGATTTCGTCGCGCAGCACGACGGGCGCGACCGCGCCGCCGTAGACCGGCGCGATGTGGATGCCGCAGCTGCCCATGACCCGCCCGCCGAAGGCGAGCCGCTCCGGCGAGTCGTGGTTGCCGCTGATGAGCAAAACGGGCACGCCGCGCGCGCACAACTCGGTCAAAAATCCGTCGAGCAGCTCGACGGCTTCGGTCGGCGGCACGGGCTTGTCGTATATGTCGCCTGCGATCAGCACGCCGTCCGGCCGCTCGTCGTCCAGAATGGCGAGAATTTGCCGCAGGATATAAGCCTGATCCTCCAGCATTGAAAAGCCGTTGACCCGCTTGCCGAGGTGCAGGTCGGCGAGGTGAAGAAATTTCATGTCGGTCCGCTCCTTCCCGCGGCCGGGCCGCGGTGTGGTGCTTCCATTATAATCCGAATCGCGCCCCGGCACAACGGCGATTTTCGCCGCGGCATGACAAAACCGGGAGCATATGAAAGCACCGGCCCCGCACAGAAGAAGCCTCGCAGAGTTTGCCGCCCGCAGGCGGCAAAAAAGTGAAATCATTTTCTCTGGCGACATGTGCGGCAGAGAAAATACCGCTCAGGCTGCAAGTGTGGAATTTGCGTGCCATCGGCGCACAAATTCTGCGCGCAGCAGACTGTAAGCCTTTTGTCGGAAAACCCCAATGGGGTTTTCCGACAGGCAAAAAAACCGGGAGCCGTTACGGCTCCCGGTTTCTGCTCTTGTGCGCGAGATATGCCACCAGCTCCTCCGGTGTGAGCGCGCCGAGGGCTTTCGTGTGCTCCGCCGCCCCGCGCACGGCGGCGTGCACATCGGCAACAGACACGCCGTGCGCCCGGGCGACGGACTCGAGCGCGCGGCGTGCCAGCTCCTCCGTGGTCGGTCGGGTCACTTGCTTCTTCCTTTCCTGCGTCCTGCGGCTAGTATGTCCCGGCGGCCGCGGCCTAATCCGCTCACCATCCGAGTGCGCGCGCCAGCGCTGTGAACGCCGTGCACAGCGCCATGCCCATCGCCGTCGGCAGCAGCGCCGCCAGCAGTGTCCATTTTGTGCTGCCGGTCTCGCGCCGGATGGTCCAGAGCGTCGTCGAGCACGGCCAGTGCAGCAGGAAAAACAGCACGGCGCTCACGGCGGTCGTCCACGTCCAGCCGTTGGCGGTCAGCAGTGCGTGCATCTGTGCCAGCCCGAGCGAATCGCCCAGACTGCCTTGCGCCAGATACCCCATCACGGCGATCGGCAGCACGATCTCGTTGGCCGGAAATCCGAGCACGAACGCCAGCAGCAGCACGCCGTCCATGCCCATCACCCGCCCGAGCGGGTCGAGCGCATTCGCGCACCACGCCAGCAGGCTCGCGCCGCCGATGTGCACGTTTGCCAGCGTCCAAAGAATCATCCCGGCCGGCGCGGCCACGGCGGCCGCGCGCCCGAGCACGAACAGCGTCCGGTCGAACACGGAGCGCACGATGACCTGCCCGACCTGCGGTGCGCGGTACGGCGGCAGCTCCAGCGCGAAGGCCGACGGTCTGCCGCGCAGCACGGTCATGCTCAGCAGCCACGTCGCGCCGAACGTCAGCCCCACGCTCAGCACGAGCGCCGCCGTGAGCAGCAGCGCACTGACGAGCGAGCTGCCGCCGGCCGCGGCAAAGAACATGGTCATGAGCGCGATGAGCGCCGGAAACCGCCCGTTGCACGGCATGAGGCTATTGGTCAGCACGGCGAGCAGCCGCTCGCGCTCGGAGTCGATGATCCGGCAGCCGACCACGCCCGCCGCGTTGCAGCCGAGACCCATGCACATCGTCAGCGCCTGCTTGCCGCACGCATGGCAGGCGTGAAACGGCCGGTCGAGGTTATACGCCACGCGCGGCAGATACCCCGCGTCCTCGAGCAGCGTAAACAGCGGGAAAAAGATGGCCATCGGCGGCAGCATCACGGCCACGACCCACGCCAGCGTCCGGAACATGCCGTCCACCAGCAGCCCCTGCAGCCAGAGCGGTGCGCGCAGCGCCGTGAGCAATGCCGAAAACTGTGCCTGCACCCAGCCGAGCGCGCGCGCCAGCCATTCCGACGGGGCGTTCGCGCCCGCGATCGTCAGCCACAGCACGCCCGCCAGCCCCAGCAGCATGACGGGGTAGCCGGTCGCCCGGCTCGTGAGCAGGCGGTCGAGCCGCCGGTCGCGCGCGGCGTATTCGGCCGTGCCGTAAGTCACGCACGCGCGGCAGATGGCCTCTGCCCGGCGCACGTCGTTCGCGGGGTCTGCCGGCGGCGCTGCGTCCGGCTGCGGCTGCGGCGCCGCCGCGACGGTGTCGAGCGCGTCGAGCAGGGCAGAGAGCGTTTTCTTTTTTCGCGCCGTCACGCCCACGACCGGCACGCCGAGCTGCGCCTGCAGCTCCGGCAGGTCGATCGTGATGCGCTTGCGCCGCGCCTCGTCGAGCAGGTTCACGCACACGATCAGGTTCGGCGTCACACTGCGCACCTGCAGCGCGAGCACGAGCGTGCGCTCCAGGCACGTCGCATCGCACACGACGACCACGGCGTCGGCCTCGCCGCCGCGCACAAAGTCGCACGCGACGGCCTCCTCCGCCGAGTGCGGGCACAGGGAGTATGTGCCCGGAATGTCCACGAAAAAATAGTTCTCCCGCGCCGAGCGGCAGCGGCCGCACGTGCAGCCGACGGTCTTGCCCGCCCAGTTGCCGGTGTGCTGGTGCATCCCGGTCAGGGCGTTAAAGACGGTGCTCTTGCCGACGTTCGGGTTGCCTGCCAGCGCCACGACGCGCTCGCCCGCCCGGCGTGTGCCGCCGAACGCGGCCGCGTGCGCGCCGACAGAGCGGTGCGTCAGTCCCATGCGCGCACCCCCTTTACGGCACGGCCACGCGGATGCCGCAGCAGTCGCACCGCCGCAGCGCGATCACCGTGCCGCGGATGAGATAGGCGCTCGGGTCGCCCATGGGGCTGCGGCCGAGGCAGACGACGCGCGTGTTTTCAATCAGGCCGAGGTCGCGCAGCCGCCGCTGCATCCCGTCGGGCGCGCACACGCTGCGCACGGTCGCGCTCTGGCCGGGCAGCAGCTCGCTGAGCGTTTGGATCTGTGTCATGGTTGCTTCCCCTTCCTCCGGAGGCGATTGCCTCCCGTACCCATGGTATTCGGCAGGGTGCGCGCGGGTGCATTTTTGCACCGGCCATGGTATTATCAGGGAATACACTGAAAGGAGCGGCAGCATGGCAGCATTTCAGATACCGCGCACGCCGCACACGACGAACAAGACCATCCGCTTTCCGGACGATGTCATCGCAGACGTGGAGGCGGCCATCGCGGGTAAGGACTGCACGTTTTCCGCGTTTGTGATCGCGGCGGTGCGCAGCGCGCTCGCGCAGCTGGCCGAATCGCCGGAGGCATGAACGCGCCTTGCGCGCGGGCGCGGGGTGTAGTATAATGCAGGAAAATACCTGTATCAGGAGTGACCGATATGGCAGACAAACCGAAAACGAATGTGGATAAGTTCTTTGAGATTTATGATGCCGACCCCGCCCTGCAGGCGCGCGTGCAGCAGGCGATGGACAGCTATCCCGGCAGTCTCGAGATCCGTGACGTGATGACCGAGCACGTGCTCCTGCCGGTGGCGGAGGAGTTGGGCCTGCCCTTCACGCTCAAGGAGCTGCGTAATTATGAGCTGCTCAAGTGGGGCCGCCAGCACCAGGACCGCGAGCTGACGGACGACGAGATGGCGGCCGACGACGAGACGACCTACTGGCTGCTCGACCGCGGCTGGTCGAACGACGAGGCTGCCTTCTGCGGGGATAAGCATTGAGGTATGCAAAAAAGGCGCGCACCGGCTGGTGCGCGCCTTTGCTATATTCATATCTTTTTACAGTCGGCTGCGGATGTCCTCCACATCGCGCTTCACGCCCTGAATGAACAGCGCGGCGTCGAGGCTGTAGGCCATGGCGTCGAAGCCCCTGCGGAAGCCGTCGACCACGCCGTCGGCCGTGCCGGTGAAGAACATGCAGTACTTTCCGGCCGCACGGCAGGCGGCGACGATGCGCGTGATGGCCGCCTGAAATTCCGGCGCGTCAAACTGTCCCGGCATGCCCATCGAGATCGACAGGTCAAACGGCCCGACGAAGATGCCGTCCACGCCGTCCACGGCGCAGATGTCCTCGATGATATCGAGCGCCTCGGCGGTCTCGCACTGCGGGAAGAGCAGGGTCTCGCCGTTGAAGTGGCGCATGGTCTCCGGCACGGAGCCGAGCCCGTCAAAGCCCCAGCCGTCCTTGCGCGACGGGCAGAAGCCCCGCTGGCCGATGGGGTAATATTTCGCGTAGTTCACGAGCTCCTGCACCTGCTCGAGCGTCTTGACGTTCGGCACGATCAGGCCCTGCACGCCGACGTCGAGCAGCTTGAGCACGGCGGGGCGGCTGATCTCGCGCACGCGCGCGAGCGGGCAGATGCCGCTCAGCTCGGCGGCGCGCACGAGCGCGGCGGTGGTCTCAGCCTCGATGGGGGAGTGCTCGTTGTCGATGATGGCAAAGTCGAGCCCCGTGCGGCCGAGGCACTCCATGAGGCTCACGCTGGCGGTGTCAAAAAAGGTGCCGATGGGCTGCGCGCCGGCGGCAAGTTTCTGTTTGAGTGTGTTTTCCATGCGGATTCCTCCTTATCTTGTCTCAATGCCCCGATTATACGTGCATTTTGGCGGGATGGCAAGCACCGCTGAAAAGAGGGATGCAACTTTGCATCCCTCTTTTTCATGCTTGAATCACATATAACGAGCCAATGTTTTGTGCAGCAGATCGTTGTATTGTTCCAGATCATATACACTTGTCAGGTTAAATTTTTGGCCCTTTTTCTCCTCGTCAGGCACAATCAGTGTTTTCACTGTGTCGGTGAGTTTTAAGCGGCAAATCCATTTGCGGGTATTTTTCTTGTAGAGAATATTGATATAGGATTCGGTGTCCTTATATGTAATGTCTTGCAGGTCAACGACGTCTTTCAGCAGGTTTTTGATGATGAAGTAGGCTTCCAGTTCCTCTTCCGTTGTCACGATTTTCGATTCGTTGCTGTCAGAAACATCCGCATCTTTTTCTGTACTTACTGGTTCCGCCGTTGGCTTTTCAGAGACGGAAACGCTGCCGCCAGAGCCGCCGAGCGCGTTTTTGATTTTATCGTTCATTGTACAGCTCTTTCAATTCATCGGCGGTATAGTTCGTGCCGAACCGGCGATTGATGAGGCCGCGCGTGATGCCCCAATTCCAGCCGTATTTGTGAACCATACGGTACATGACCCTATAGATTTCTGCCCGCATGCGTATCCCCCCAAGAACGCATTACCTTCAGTTCCGCCCGGGTGCAGTGCGCCCGGGCGGTTGTTATTGCCTGTGTGTTACCAGGCGTCAACGCTCGTCAGCTCAAACGAAGCGAACTGTTCCGTATCAAGCGTCATGGCCGTGTATTTCCACGTAGAATCTGGTGTCAGGTCACTGATATTGTCGATGGCAGTACCGATCTGGTTGCCGTCCTGATCGTACAGCGCGAAGGTGACACCCACATAGGACAGCTGCTTACCGGACGTATTTTTGATCGCGCCGTTGATGCACTGACTGCCGTAATTCGTGCGGCCTTCCGCGGCTTCTGTGACGGTCTCCAGCTTGTTATAGCTGAGCTTGGCAACCGGGTCAGTGTTTTCCGGGGCTTGCGTTTCGACAGTTCCGGCCGCGCTGGCCGGTTTGTCTTTGTCCCCGCTGCCGCCGGCAATCGCGGCAATCACGATGATCGCGCACAGGGCAAGCAGGACAATTCCAACAATCTTCTTGGCCTTGCTGGGCTGCTTCCTGCCGCACTGCGGGCAGACTTTCGCTTTGTCGTCGATTTCTGTCATGCAAAATTTGCACTTTTTCATAGACACTCTTCCTCTCGTTTTTCTCGCCGTTTCCGGCGGATTACGACAATTTTATCATTTTATGGTCGGAATGTCTATTCTTTCTTCTTTGTACGATAAAAGGGACTGTGCCACGCCGCCGCATAGGGAATAGCGGGACAAGAGGTGAGGGCATGGAACTCGGCATTGCATCCGTGGCGGCGATCACGGCTGTCACGTACCTGATCGGGATGGCGGTCGGCATCGCGTCCGGCTGGCCGCGACCGGCGTGCACCAAAGCGTGAAGCAGCTGACAAAACAGAAGTAGCTGCGCCAACACGCCGGGGGGTGCGCGCGTCGGCGTGTTGCTGCATGTGCGGATGTGTGTTATGATAGGGCCATCGAATGGATTTGGTGAGGTGACAAATGCGCGTGGAAGAATACGATCTCTGCTTTTCGCCGCCGCTGCCGCCTACGGTCTGGGGCGAGCTCAGCCTCTGCTTTGATGTGGATTTCCCAATCGACACGGTTTCTTCCATCCTTGGTGTGCAGCCGACAGAGGCCAAACGGCAGCGGGCGTGCCGGTGGAATGCATATGCGGGCACGCAGAACCCGGGATACTGGACGATCACGTTTGACAAGACCGATACTTTTGATGGTGACGTCGTCCAGCGGGCGATGCATACTTTTATCGCAGAACACGAGCGGGCACTGCGTCAGGTCCTGGAGCAGTTTCAGCCGTGTACGGCGCTCTTGACGATTTATGCTGTGGTGCATCAGGACGGAGAATATCCGTCCATTCGGCTAAACCCGTATTTTCTGCAGGATGCCTGCCGGCTCAGCGCGAGCGTGGATATCATTGTAGATAATGATTATGTGCGCGCAGAGCCGGACAATGGCGATAGCGCAGTATAGCAGCCAGAAAAAATCTCCCCGCCGAAAGGCGAGAGAATTTTTTTGGTGCTCCAGCGGGGATTTCCCCTATCGGGGATAAACTTCGACTCCCCGGGAGCGACCGGAAAAAAATCTCCCCGCCAAAAGGCGAGGAGATTTTTTGGTGCTCCAGCGGGGATTTCCCCTATCGGGGATGAACTTCGACTCCCCGGGAGCAGCCGGAAAAAAATTCTCCCGCCGAAAGGCGAGAGAATTTTTTTGGTGCTCCAGCGGGGATTTCCCCTATCGGGGATGAACTTCGACTCTCCGGGAGCAGCCGGAAAAAAATTCTCCCGCCGAAAGGCGAGAGAATTTTTTTGGTGCTCCAGCGGGGATTCGAACCCCGGAGATATTGACGTAAACCCGTTGAAAATGCAGTGCTTTTCAATTTTCGTTAGCATTTTTGTTAGCATTTTTGCGAAAAGAAATTGCGAATCCCGTCCACCTGCTGCGCTATGTCCGCATCCGCAAGGTGCGTATAGATCTCGCGCACAACCTTGTCGTTTTTCCAACCGCCCAGACGCATGGTTATCATCATCGGCACTTGCAGATGATAGCATAGTGACGCGAAGCTGTGCCGTAGTCCGTGCACGCCGATCTCCGGCAAGCCGGAATTGCGACACACGCGGTTAACACGGCGGCAAATAGCGCCCGGCGCTGTCGTGACGACCCGCCCGTTATTGCCGCCATCTGCCTGATCTACAAGCTCCTGCAGCCGTGGTATCATGATCGGCACGGTACGCCGTGATGTTGCGTTCTTATTCGTCTCTTTGTATATGCGCTTGTTGTTCTTGTCGTACACGACGGCACCGGCGACCGTGATCGTATGGTCTTTCAGTTGCGCCCAGTCCAGCGCGCATATCTCCGACCGGCGCAAACTGTGCAGCGCCAGCAGCGCCGGAATTTCGACGTCAGTTCCCCGAATCGCATCCACGAAAATTAGAATTTGGTCGTATGTCAGAAAGTTGTGAACCGGAGTTTGCTTTTCAGGCAACGACACGTTCGGCCTTGCCATTCCGGCCGCTTGAATGGATGACGACACTAACCCCCAAGCATTGTACAGCGTCTTTGTTGCGACCTTCGCTGCCTCGTCGTTAATCATGCGCTGATATTGGATTTTTCGGATGTCCGTGTCCATGTAGCCCTGAAACCGTTTGCTCAGGATCACATAATACCCCCGAATCGTCTCCGGGGATTTCACGTTTTCTCGCACCTGTATGTACTGCTCGATCGCGCTGCGCAGCGTGACACACGCGCTTGCCGGTTGCGGCCTCTTCCCGTTGCGGTAGTCCGCCTTGATCTTTTCCGCCTGCCGGATGCACTCCGTCCGTGTTGCCGCCGACACCGGCACGCTCTCTCCGCCGAGGCGCATCTGGATAAACCACGTCCCGCTTTTGAGCTTCCGCGGCTCGGGTACTTTCATCGCGTGTTATCACCACCTATCAGCGCGTCCGGCACCGGGTGCCATTCTCTATATGCGGCAAACATCTCGGAATAGTCCTGTGGCTCAATTTCTGTAAAAACAGGATGATTCTTTTCCGCGTAGTATTCCCGGGCCGTCGAACAATAGTGCTCTAAATCGCTGTCCGCAAGGTCAAGCAATTCCTGCGCCCGGTCAACCGTTGCCTCGGCGGCGGCAAACCGCTCCCGCTCCCGCTGCAGTCGCATTGTTTGCAGGGCTAGCAGCGCGGCCAGAACAATGCACACGGCTGCCAGCAAAACAATTACCGCCTTCCTTGACACCCGTTTTCGCTGTATTTCCGGCGTGGCATTCTGATAATTCACAACGCTTCCCCCTTTTTGCATATTGTTTTCCGCCTGCGCCACAATACCACAAGCGGCCTGCACCATCAAGATAGCACAGCTTTCCGCTTTCTGCAACAAAATCCCCGAAAACGGAAATTTTCCGGCCGGAATACCGGCCAAAAACGACACGCAGCCGCAAAAATGTGGTAAGGTAGTGCCAATATGCGGAACAACGTGCGTTACTATAGATTATACAAGGGCGTAAGTCAGCGCTGGCTTGCGCAGAAAGTGGGGTGCAGCCATAGCACACTAGGGGCAATCGAACGCGGAGAAAGCGCGCCCAACGTATACCTTGCGATGCGGATCGCGCGGGCGCTGGACGCGACAGTAGAAGAACTATGGAGGGAGAACCATGACAGATGAGCAATGGGCGGCGTACTTACGGGCGGAAATCGAGCGGCTGCTGATCCTCGCGGACACGCGGACGATGGTGCTGACGCTGGAATTTCTACGTGCAGCAACGTAACAAAAGTAAACAGGAAAAGAAAGAGGAGCAGGACATCAATCCTGCTCCTCTTTCTTGTTTTCTGCGGTGATTTGCTGCGCAAAGTCTTCGATGTCTTTCCACCGCTCTTCCGGCAGACGCGCCAGCGCCAGCAGAAACCGCCGTCGGAAATTGTCGTCCTCGTCCTGCATGACGTCGCCGACAAAGCGCATGATCTCCTGGTCACGCGCGATCTGCACGAACATCTCGCCCTCGCCGGTACGCAGCCAATGTTCGTCAACATGAAACTCGCGGCAGATGGAGACGATTACAGCATCAGACGGCGCGCGCTGACCGTTTTCATACCCTGTGACCGTGTTTCCGCGTACACCAATCTTTGCGCCAAAGTCTGCCTGCGTCATATGCAGCGCCTTTCGGACTTCACGAATTCTATTGTGCATATTGTCACCTCCCTGTGCGAGTATAATACCGCAATAATGTCGCGCTGTCAATATTTTTAATGAAAAACTATTGACAAAATGCTCGCGGAGCGATATTATAAACTCGCAGCGTGAAGCTGCGAACTCACAAAGTGCGAGGAGGTGACAAAAATGCTGACGAATAACGAGCAGAAAACCATCAAGCGGCTGGCGGCCGCGATGCAGAACATGGACGATATGCAGAAAGCGCAGCTCTGTGCCTTTACGGAAGGCTTGGCGATGGCGCTGGAGCGCAAAGGCGCGTGAGGCGGCTTTATTTGCCGTCTCCGCCCTTCTTGCCCTTGCCGGAGTGCCTGTCTACGATTGCATGCACGAGTGCTGACACAGGCCAACAAACGGCCGCAAGCGTGATTGCACCGATTGGAACCGCAGCAACGCCCAGGGCGATCATTGCCCCGGTGTTTGACGTTTTTGTTTCTTTCGGTTTCGGTGTTGGCGTTGGCCGCGGTGTTTGTGTCGGCTTTGCCGCCGGCGCTGGTGTCGCCCGTTGTTTTGTGCTTGGCCCGCCGCTGTTGCGGCCGGTCTGGTCGTCAAAGTTGTACGGGCAGTCAACAACCCCGTCGCCGTCCATGTCGTAGTGCTGATGTGCCGGATAACCGTGGTGGTAGTGGTATTCCCCAGTTGCCCGGTCATAGTGCCCACCGTTTGCGTCTGTCCTCCCGCTGTGTGCCAGCACAGCAGGAGAGAGCAGGAGCAAAAACGCGAACACAAACGCAAGAAATCTTTTCATCGCATCATCCCTTTTACCGCAAGATTAGCACAAAATTCCAAGCATTGCAAGGGCGACGATTGCGCGAGACCATAGCACTTTTCACCCATGGAACCAGAATGGAACCAATCTGGAACCAGAATGGAACCACAGTATAGAAGAGGTTTAGTTAAGGTTTAGGAAAGGCAAGAAGAGGTTTAGTTAAGGCTAGGGGGTTGCGCGCGGGCGCGAGCGCCGCGGCGCACATCCCAGAAACGAATTTTTGACAAAGGAGAATCATCATGGAGAAAGAACGCACCGTCGCAACAAACGAAGCGGACGCCGCCATTGAGGCGGAGATCGCGCATCTGAGAGCGGACGAGTATGTCCGGCTCGCTAAGCGCTACGAGTACGCGCGTACCCGCCGCAAGCAGTATCTGTACCAGCTCCGTTGGTATCAGAAGAAAGGCCGTGAGCTTGCCGCCCTCGGCGTGACGATGGACAACCTCGACGAGATGCTCTGCGATAACGGAGGTGACACGTAATGCCGAAGCTGAAACGGCGCACCAGCCGCTACGATCAGCTGCAGGCGCTGCTTTATGGGCAGCTCCGGCTGCACGGCACGAAGCCGGAGGATCTGCTCGGCTGCTGCCGCGATACGGCGGCGAAGCGCCTGCGGGACATCGACCGCATGCCAGTCGGCGACCTGCTCACGCTCGGGCGAGGGCTTGACATTCCGATCGCCGACCTCCGCGCGGCGATCAGGTATCAGTAAACGGTGAGAAAGGGGAAACAACATGAACGAAATCACAGTCACGTCGCAGCAGCAGCTTGACAATCTGCCGCACGACTACCACGGAAGAATCTACATCAAATTCGGTACGCCGTATGATAAGGCTATCGTAAGGCGGAAATATGATTTTGCTTCCGTCGAGGCATGGGGGAACAGCTCCGTCATGGCGCGGGGGAACAGCTCCGTCGTGGCATGGGATAACGGCTCCGTCGTGGCATTGGATAACAGCTCCGTCGTGGCATGGGGGAACAGCTCCGTCGAGGCGCGGGGGAACAGCTCCGTCGTGGCGCGGGGGAACAGCTTCGTCGTGGCATGGGGGAACAGTTCCGTCGTGGCATGGGATAACAGCTCCGTCGTGGCGCGGGGGAACAGCTCCGTCGAGGCGTGGGGGAACAGCTCCGTCGAGGCGCGGGGGAACAGCTCCGTCGTGGCATGGGGGAACAGTCAAATCAGCCCAAAGAGCGATACATCTAAAATTAAGACATCCGGCAATGCACGCATTGTGCGAGATCCGTGTTCCATTGACGAATATGTCGATTTTTACGGCATTGAGAACAGCAACGGCAAAGCGAAACTGTTTAAGGCGGTTAGGAAACGCGACGGGCTATACCGGTCGGACCGGGATTCAGATTTTATGTATACGATCGGAAAATCAGTTGTGGCAGACGGCTTTTGCACTGACCCGAACGAAGATTGTGGGAACGGCATCCACATGGCCTATCTCAGTTGGTGCTTGGCATACGGGAGTTGTTGGCCTGATCTCGCAATCCTTGAAGTTGAAGTGGACATGAACACGGTCGTTGTCCCGAAGTATGGCTCTGGAAAAGTTCGTGCACCGTCTTGCAAAGTGATTCGGGAGGTTCCGCTGGAAGAATGCGGCTTGTACGGAAAGGCGCTGGCCAAGCGCAGAAACGGAGGGGCAGCATGAAGGTATTCGGCGACCCGCGCGCGCGGGCAAAGGCGCGCCGCTACATCGTCTGGGGCATCGAGGACGGCATCGTCTGTGCGAGCTTCCTCGCGGGAGGATGCTTGATGGGATGGCTGTTTCACGTGATCTTCGCGGCGCTGGGGGTGGCATGATGACGGAAGAACAGCGCCATATACATAACGCATACAATCGGGCGTACTACGCGCAGCACCGCGACCGCATCCTGCAAAACAAGCGCAATAACCGCGAAGCGAGCAATGCATATATGCGCAAATACCGCGCGGCGAACTACGAAAAGCTGTCTGCGTACTACAGCGACAGACGGCGCAGAAAATCGCGTGACACCGCTTTCGGCGCGTTTTTGCGGGAAAACGGTATCACGCAGACGGCAGCGGCAAAAATGCTTGGTGTGTCTGTATCAACAGCAAACTGCTGGGCGAACGGAATCACAACCGCGAACGAAGATAAGATCCGCGCAGTGTGGCCGGAGTATGGAGGCGAGACATGATGCAGCACATCGGCGACATCACGAAAATCGACGGCGCTACCATCGAGCCGGTGTGGTGCGTGACGGGCGGAAGCCCGTGTCAGGACCTGAGCATCGCTGGCAAGCGTGCCGGTCTCGCAGGCGCGCGAAGCGGCCTGTTTATGGAGCAGATCAGAGTGATAAAGGAGATGAGGGAACATGACAGACAACTTGGGCCGGTCAGGAGAGCTTATTCGCCCGAGATACATGGTGTGGGAAAACGTCCCCGGAGCGCTCAGCAGCAACAAAGGCCGAGACTTTGCGGCCGTGCTCGAAGAGACGATCCGCATCGTCGAACCGGAAGCCCCCGGTATTGAAGTGCCTGCAAAAGGCTGGCCTACCTGGGGCGGATATCGGGACGTGGACGGACGATGGAGCGTGGCTTGGCGAGTACACGACGCGCAATACTG